>NZ_LAJX01000141.1 GCF_000963695.1 Methylocucumis oryzae | reverse complement strand
ACGATTTCGCTAACTCTAGCCAACACACTTTGCAACTGCGGTTGCTCGATAATATAAGCCTTCATTTATTACGCAACCCTCTATCCAAGGTTACCCAAACAGCACGTTGTCCACGTTTTTTAGTAACTGCTTTAATGGAGCCGGTAATCGTTGTCGCCACATTGATTAACCAATACGCAATCGGATACCAAATCATCCAATAATAATACCGTGCAGCGCTATGGCTAGGAATTTCATACCGCGAATCAATCAGTAAACTCAATGCAAACTGTACCATGCAGGTCAGGCTTAAGAGCGTCGTCGTCCATCCGGGGGACCAATCATAGCCTAGAGGCCCTCGCATATCGCCAAAAAATACATGGCTAAAGCATGCAAAAACGCTATAAAACAAAATCAGATAAGCCCATGTCGTACTGACTAAGCACTCCAAATACAATAGCCACATTCCACGCGCAGACCAATTAAACAGGGCTTTAAAATAACGCAGCAACACCTCAGCACCACCTTGCGCCCAACGTACCCGTTGTCGCCACAAACCACTTAAGGTTTCAGGCATTAATACCCAACACAAAGCACGCGGCTCAAAATAAATAGTCCAGCCAGCTAACTGCAATTTCCAACTAATATCAATGTCTTCGGTAACCATATCGTTACTCCAATAGCCTACATCGTGTAATGCAGACTTACGGAATGCCGCAATAACGCCGGATACGGTAAATACGCGCCCATACGAACGTTGTGCACGTTTAATCATACCGATAATGGCTGAAAACTCACCGACTTGAATACGTCCTAATAACGTGGAACGGTTACGGATTCTAGGATTACCTGTTACAGCACCGACGCGTGGATTATTAATAAAATGCCTGACCATCCATCCGATAGCGCAAGGCTCTAATAACGCATCGCCATCTATACAAACTAAGTACTCGCTATTGGCTAATAATGCCCCGGTGCGTAATCCCATCGCTTTGCCTTGATTAGTATGCAAATTAACCACTCTTAGCATGGGATATTGCTCAGTGAGTTCATTCAGAATCGCTAAGGTATTATCTTTACTCCCATCGTTAATCGCGATAATTTCGAAATACGGATAATCTTGCTCAGCCAAAACAGCGATGGTTTCGCGTATATTTTCCGACTCGTTATAACAAGGCACTAAAATAGACACCAACGGCTGCTCTAACAACGCTAGCGGTTGCTCAGCATGATGAGGCTGTTTAAACTCAAAGCGAAAATAAAAAATTAACGCACCCAACATCCAAATATAAGCCATGAACAACGGGTATGCGTAAATAAACTCATCAATAGAACTCGTCGCACCTAAGCAAAAACGGCCTACCTCTTGAATGGACTGGGCAAGCTTAGGCCAAACACGCGTCACAGCTTCACTTACAGTGGCTATCGTGTTGATCAACGCTAGCCCACCATCATTTAATTCCTTCATTCAGAACTATCCGATAGGGAAAAATGCTGTTGTAAATCCTGTAACTTTGGCTGATTTTCAAACACATTATCAGGATAAAAACCTAAATGCTTAACGCCTAATTTTTTTAATAATTCGACTTGTCCATTAAAAACCGGCATCGCGATTTTTTGTTTATTGCGCCAATCAACAGCTTGTAGCTCAAACAAAGTTTTGTTTAAACTGCCCGGAGTACGTTTTACCGCTTGAACTAACTGGGTCAACCACGCTTGTGGTTGCTCAGCCTCCTCCATAAAAGGCATCGCTTCAATCGCTACATAATCATAATGCGCTAAAAACGCTTTCAGCGATTGTGCATACCATTCCTCACTATACGGTTTCAAGATAGGCCCGGCATAAATATTACGCGCCGTTTTAATATAAGGCCGATAACGCTTAACTTCTTTAGCCAACTCATCGGTAAACTGGCTGAGAAATTCGGTTTTACGTTCAGCCCACGCCATACGCATAGCAGGTGTAGCATGTAACTCGTTAAATACGGCTGGCAAGCCCCAAACTTGATGGGTATAAGCCAGTGCAGTTGGCGAAACATCTTCATAATCTGACAAAATACCATCATCATGAAAGAGTACACCATCAAAGTTACAGTATTTCGCTAAGTCCTGGTAAATATCGGTAATAAACTGCTTAGCGTCTTGATTAAATGGCGATAACCGCGTGTAGATATGACTAGATTTTTGCGCTTTACCGTCGCGCCACTCTTGTACATACCACGCATCCGGCAAATGATTTTGATAGGCTAATATAGGCAGCCAGGCATACACCTTAACTCTAGCGACTTGTTTTAATTGCCAAGCTGCGCGATTAAACAAATCTTGCTTCACCGGCAGATGGCGATTGGGAAAATATAACGCATCGGCATTACCATCACCGTCTGGGTCTGCGTAAGCTTGTAAAAACACCGTATTGATACGCATATTCTTAATGCGCTGAATCGCATGGTCTAAATTCAATTCAGTTTGCTTGTAATCAGTATCATACAAATAATCCAAATCTAAATGCGCAATGCGTAACGGAATATGCTGACGCATCGTAGTCACTAAGTGCGCAAACTGTTTTTGGTCTGGATTATCGACGACCATTAAGCGACGCAACGCAGGTAAATCAGCCAATGTGTTATCGCCATCGACCAACCCCATCGTAATCGGCATACCAGATACTTTCGCTGCATCAATAGCAAAACTATTGTACTCACCATAAGGCCATACCATGACCCTAGGCTTTACACCAACCTGTTTTACTAAAAAATCAGCACTGTGTTGCATAGCCTTAGTGATTCTTGCTAAATAATCAGCATCGTTTTCATAACTATTCGCTTCAGGCAAATACGACCGAGTCACGACGGCTGCTTGAGTATTGCCCTGAGGATTAGCCAAAATACCGCGATGCAAATCGTAACTATGTGAAGCAATCTCAACTAACCCCGATTGCTGCATGAGTTTTAATTGCTCAACGGTCAATAATGCTTGCTTAACATCGCTAGGCTTACCCCTATCCTCTAACCAACTACCCACCACGGAAACCGTTGCTGGATACTGATATTTCTTAAGTAATGGGAAAACCTGTTGATAAAAACTTAAATAACCATCATCAAACGTCAATAACACGGTTTTTTTCGGCAATGCCTTAGTTCCAGCTGCGGCATCAATAACTTGTTGTATGCTAATAACCGAATAATGGTTTTGTTGTAACCAGCGCAAATGTTGCTCAAAACGCTTAACACTCACATCCGTATCTTGCTTAATATCAGCGTCGGTCTCGACAATATCATGATAATTAAGTACTAAAAATCTGGCATCGGCAGCGTGTGCCGATAAAAAAGGAATAAAACAAATTAAGCTTAAGATGAAACAACGAATACCTAAACAAAAATAAACAAATAGCGATGGGCAATAGCGCAGCATGACAAAATTAATGAATTTTCAAAGCCGGGTATTGTAACAAAAAGCAGGCTTAAGGTTTTAATTTGCCAGCAAATCCAACAATTCTCATTTCAAGCGGTAATATTTCAATTCATTCTGACAAAAACAAATAACACATTGATAAAATTATATTTTTGACAACAGCGATGACAGAAAGTACTTACAAAACTATTCGTTGCGACTTACGCATTGACGAACAAGGTATAATTATGCCTATACTTTAAAAGGTCAACTTTTCGGTTTTTTCAGAAAGCGACTGGAAATTCATGGACATTAAAGTTTGATCTGGCAACACTTAGCTACTGGATGGGCGCTGTTCAAGCCACTTTTGAGTAGGACCATAACCGGAATGATTTGCAAAAATGCAAAAAGCTAAAAAACCTTGTATTGAATTGGAAGCTCAAAAAAACCTATTACGTTTCCCACTTGTGTAACAGCTGACTTTATAGACCCCCCCCTAAAATTACCTTCGCAAACTTTACTTGTCTATGAGGGAAACGTAATAAAATACATGTAGGCTATTCCATCGAAGCTTTGTAAAGCCTGGCTGGAATAGATGTAATCACAACATCAGCAGGTTAATGGGGTACCTCATTACCGCAGGTATTAAAACATGCGATTGTTACTGGTAGAAGATGATTTAGCGTTATCCCGCGCACTAGCAACAGATTTGGAGCGGGTAGGTTATAACGTCGATATGGCTCTGGACGGTGAGCAAGGTGAATTTTTAGGCGCGACCGAGGAGTATGACGTTGTTATACTCGATTTAGGATTACCTAAAACTTTCTGGACTCGAAGTCTTAAAGCGTTGGCGAGCTGCCGATAACCGTGTGCCGGTGATTGTATTGACAGCGCGCGATGCGTGGTATGAAAAAGTAGACGGATTTAAAGCGGGGGCAGATGATTATTTAGGCAAACCTTTTCATCTGCAAGAGCTTTTAGTACGCCTGCAAGCCTTGATAAAACGTATCAACAAACTTAATCAAGTGGCGCTAAACGTAGAAGGTGTCGTTTTACATGAAGAAGAGCAGGCGGTTTCAGTAAAAGGTGGGCAACCCATTATTTTGACCGCGATAGAATTCAAATTGCTGCGCTATTTCATGCTACATGCGGGTAAGGTATTGAGTAAAGGGCATTTAATCGAGCGCATTTACGATGATGCCAGTGAACCGGATAGCAATGTAATTGAAGTCTATGTGAATCGCTTACGCCGGATTGTCGGTAATGAATTAATACAAACCCGTCGGGGTCAGGGCTATGTGTTTGGCTCAAAGCTATGATGTCTCTGCGCAGACGTTTAAGCCGTGGTTTACTTTCGGTATTGAGTATTATCTTTGTGATTCATTGGATTGCGGCAGACTCGGTTATTCGTACCGTCGCCGAAAAACAAATGTCAAATCGCTTAGCGGATGATGGTAATTCTTTGATAGAAACGTTGACGAGTCTTGATGATGACCAAGTGGGTTTTAATGGCCTTCGTATTAGTTCTGTTTATACTCGCCCACTGTCTGGGCATTATTATGTTGTTAAGATAGATGCACAGGTTTATCCCTCACCTTCGCTAGAAAATTACAGTCTAAACGTTACACCGATAGGACCTGACCAATACAGCGTTTACCACCTTGAAGGACCCGAGCAACGCCCGCTTTTAGTCCTAGGCTTAGGTTTAATAAAATTTGGTCATAGAATCAATATCAGCGTTGCTGAAGATTTATCCGCAGTTGATCATGATATTACTTCGATACGTTTAGCTTATTTCGAGCTGACTTTAATTATTTTTGTCAGTKGTCGAATTTTATTAYACAACTGAAGGGGGAAGTTGTAAAAACGCTCTTTTTGCAACCCTCTTTGTAAAGATAGGTAATGAACTAGAACAAGTCGCTGTTAAACATCAGCAGCACATTGATTTAGACGTGCC
>NZ_LAJX01000140.1 GCF_000963695.1 Methylocucumis oryzae | reverse complement strand
TGTGCGTGGCGAAGGCGGCCTGGAAGACTTAGCGGCAATTTGCGCTCAAGAGGCGCTCATGTGGATTATTTAGCGGTCTATAAAAGGGTAAACGCCTAAATCAGATACTGCAATTATTGATTCACTATTACAACAACAGCAATTGGACGCGCTTACCATAACAAGCGTGGAAGCTTTAAATAATTTATTAGTTATGTTGCCGCCAACTTATCATCAGCGGTTATTTGCCTTACCGCTTATTGTTCTCAGTGACCGCATTAAGCAAGCGGCTGTAGCAATAGGTTTTAAGCAAATTATCGTTGCAACGGAAGCCAATGATAAAGCACTGGCGGCAGCAGTAACCGAATGTTTAACGGGGGAGTAGCGTGGCGGACGTGATTGAGCAACAGGAACAAGGAAACAGCGAGGTTGTTAAACCTAAGCGCTCGCAAAGCGGCGTTTGGTTTGGCATCATTATTTTATTGATTATTGCCTCGATAACCGGTGCAGGTTTTTATCTATTTACGCAATTACGCGACCGTCAAGAGGGTCTAGGCGGTGAAGTTGAAAGCAAGATGCTAAAAAAGCTCGCTGACTACCAAGATCAAATCACTGCGATGCAAAACCAGTTGGCCGCCTTAGAAGCCAATATTGGCAACAAAGACGCGCATTATTCAAAAACGCTGACTGACTTTTCTGATTTACACAATGAAAAATTAGACAGTGCTCGCAAAGAATTAAACGAAGCCATTCAACATATTCAACGCCAGCTTGGCAAAACACGTGGCGATTGGTTAGTCGCTGATGCAGAATATCTACTCAGTATTGCCAACGAAAGACTGCATTTAGTCGGCGATTTGCATACAACCTTAGAAGCGTTAGAAGCGGCCGACCAGCGTTTACGCGAAAGCGGCGATACCGGCGTTTATAAAGTACGCGAACAAATCGCTAAAGACATCGCATTAATCCATGCCATTAAACAACCTGATATTGTCGGCATGTATGTCATGGTACAAAGCCTAGAATCTCAAGTCGATAGCTTAACCTTATTACTGCCTTACGCAGGAAAGCCGTTAACGCCTGTAGAAGCACCAACTAATGCTAGTGAAACCGAACAGGGGTTACTCGATAAAGCTACTGAACATTTACATGGACTTGTCACGATTCGCCATACCGACCAAGCCATCACAGAAATTTTAACGCCGGAGCAAGCCAAGTTTATCCGCGAACAACTACGCGTTAAGTTGGAAATGATTAAAATTGCACTAGTAGAACGCAACCAATCTATTTTCAGCTCGGGTGTTAGCGATGCCAAAACCTGGATTGAGCAACATTTTCTGCTTAACGAGCAAAGCAAGCCCATGTTATCAGCGTTGGAAAAGCTATCAGCCTCTGATATTGAAGCAGATTATCCCGATATTAGCACGCCCGTTAAAATGCTCAGGGATTTAGCAAAACTACGCTTAGAAGCCGACAAAGCGGGCGAACAACCCGAAGCCACTAAAGAAAAGCCCAAACCTATTGCTGCCGAAGCGGCACCAACACCGGCTCCTATTTCTCCCCCCGCACCGTCCGAACCTAGGGCGAACCCGACCGTTGATGAACACGCGTCGCCAGAGGAACAACCTGAGCAATAATTATGAAGAAGACGGTCATATTTTTTTTTATATCGTTAATCTGTGTCGCCGTATTAAGCTTTTTGATAAATAATTGGCTACAAGGATTTGAAAACGCCTGGTTATGTCTTAATCGGCTTAGGTCATTGGTCTATTGAAACCACCTTAGCCGTTTTCGCCATTGGCTTAATCATCACTTTTTTTATTCTTTATTATTGTTTTAGAGGCTTAGGTTGGCTTATTCGTTTACCGGCAAGACTTAAAAAAACGCGGCAAAACCTTGCGCTTTAATCGTTCACAAGAGGCGTTGATTGCTGGTTTAGTCGATAGCGCTGAAGGTAATTTTGAAAAAGCAGAGCAAGTGTTGATTCGTCACGCTTCCCATAGCGGCGCACCATTACTACACTATTTAACCGCCGCTCGCGCCGCACAATCTCGCGGCGCTATTGATAAACGTGATGAATATTTACGCAAAGCGGCCGCACAAGCCCCAGAATCAGGCATAGCCATAGGTTTAACGCAAGCCGAACTACACTTATCAGGTAACGAGTTCGAGCAAGCCTTAGAGACGCTAACCAAGCTAAATACTATGCAACCTGGCCATGCTAGCGTGTTAAAACTCTTGCACCAAACTTACCAACGTATCGGCGACTGGGAAGGCCTTCGCAAAATTATTCCGTCGTTGCATACCAATAAAGTCCTCATGGAAGCAGAAATCAAACTGCTTGAAACAGAGGCTTTTAGTCAATTATTAAAAAAATCTGCTGAAACAGGCGATATTGAAACCATACAACAACGTTGGGCAGAAGTACCTAATTACATACGCAAAATGCCTGGTATATCAGCCATTTATTTTGCAGCCATGATTAACAGTGGCGCCGGTGCTCTGATTGAGGACGAGCTAACACTGGCTTTATCGATACAATGGGATACAACGCTACTGGCATTATTCGGCGATATTCCATCAGACGACCCGGAAAAGCAGTTAGCGATGGCAGAGCGCTGGTTGGACTTACATCCTGATGACGCTATTTTATTGGCTGTCTTAGGCAAACTCAGCCATCAATGCCAACACTTAGAAAAAGCGATTGGTTACTTAAAAACCAGCATAGAAAAAGAGCCTACGGTGCAAGCTTATCAATTACTAGGCGACTTATACGCCGAAAATGAAGATAAAGACCTTGCGGTTAGCTGCTATAAAAACGGCTTAGAGCTAGCCTCTAGCGAAATCGTCAAACACATCGATGCGATGGCCGCTTAATGACAACATCACCCAACTTTAATTTCTTAAAAAACCACCATCCCGTAGAGAACTACTCAATCGGGCAAATTATTTTTACCGAAGGCCAGGTGGGTGATGTTATGTATTATATAAAGTCAGGTGAGGTACAAATTACCTTACACGGCAAAACACTAGTTACCCTGGGCGTTGGCGAAATTTTTGGTGAAATGGCGTTAATCGAATCGCATATTCGATTTGCCAATGCCCACGCTGTAACCGAGTGTGAATTAATCGCTATCAACGAGCGCGACTTTAATTTTTTAATTCAAGAACATCCGTACTTTGCATTAAACGTTATGCGAGTTTTAACTGAGCGTTTACGCAAAAAAGCCGAATCTTAAAAGATTAGATTGACAAGATAACACGGCTAAATGTAATAGATGTTAGACTATGCTTGCTAGAAACTAATTGTTTAACCAAGTTTCCTTGCTGGTTTGAGACCTCTGCCTCTGGGATGAACTGTCTGTTGACAACGATGCCTTAGTATCGCTATTCTTCAATGTAACTTCGTCGTTTACGGCGAGGCAAGCCACCGACCCCAATCTGTCGATGGCTTGGTCATTCAGCAGATTGGGGTCGAATGTGGATTGAAACGGTTTTCCTAAAATTTAAGAGAGGTGTGTGATGACAGATTTGGTTAAAGCAGATAATACTTTTTGCAAATGCGCAAGAGTTAGTAAAAAACAGCATGTATGTATCTATGGCGGCCGGCTTAGTTCCTGTGCCGGTATTTGATTTTATCGCCGTAGGCGGCATACAAATTGAAATGCTACGTCGATTAAGCCATCTTTATGGCGTAACGTTTATGGAAGGCAAAGTTAAAAATATATTAGCCGCATTAATCGGCGGCAGCTTTCCGTCTTCTTTTGCGCCAGTCCTAGCCGGTTTAACTAAAATGATTCCAGTAGTAGGCACAACCCTAGGTGCTGTCAGTATGCCCTTGGTTGCAGGTGCATCGACGTATGCCGTAGGCAAAGTCTTTATTCAACACTTTGAATCTGGCGGCACCTTCTTAACCTTCGACCCCGCCGCTGTACGCGCGTATTACGCCGAGCAATTCAAAGAAGGCAAAACGTTGGCAGCAACAGCAGCCACTGATACTACAGCGAAAAAAGCAAGCGCCTAATACTACCATTTAGTGATTGCAACTCGATTTGGCAACATATCCCTTAATGTGTTGCCAATATCTTCCCGCCTCGTCAACGACATAAACAGACGCTTTTATTTGCTGCCATGATGCGCTATTTGCCTGCAATCATTACCTCCACCATCGTTTTATTGCTGGTGTTGATTTATTTTCAACCGCTTATTTTTATCACGATAAAATCCGGCGAAGAAGGCGTGTTATACCGACGCTTTGCAGGCGGTACAGTAGTCGATCAAACCTATAAAGAAGGTTTTCATATCGTCTTACCGTGGAATAAGATGACGATTTACGATATTCGCGTACAACAAAAAAGCTACTCTTTTTATGTACTAACCGCAGAAGGGTTAAAAATCGAATTGTTGCTATCGGTACGCTATTACCCAAGACGCAATGCCTTAGGGATTTTACACCAACAAATTGGCCCGGATTACTTAGAAAAAAGTCGTGTTTCCTGAAGTCGAAAACACCATGCGCATCTTAGTCGGAAAAATGGCTTTAGATCAGCTTTATACTCAGGAAGAAGGCCTAAGACACATGATTTCTAAGACCATTTCTGAGATAGAGACTAACTATGTTGTCATCGAAGACGTGATTCTCAGACAAATTATTTTACCTAAAAAAAGTCGAAGCAGCGATTGAAACCAAAATCGAGCAAAAACAGCTCGCTGAAGCGTATCAATATCGCATAGACCGTGAAACTCAAGAAGCCAAGCGCAAAAAAATCGAGGCGCAAGGCATCGCCGATTACAACCAATTGGTACAAAGCACGCTCACACCGGATATTTTAAAATGGAAAGGCATATTAGCGACGCAAGCCCTAGCTGACTCAGATAACGCAAAAACCATTGTCATTGGTAATGGTGGTAATCAATTGCCTATCATCTTAGGCGGCCCTAACGGACAATAAGATGCACAAAAAATACCGCAGTCCGGTGTTGGTGTTTGTGCTATTAACACTCGTCGCAGGCAAGTGCGCGTTTGATTACTACTACGCTTACGACAACGTATTACAAAGACGCTCCACGCTCGCAAAGCAACTCAATCCTACTATTCATGTTGCAGCGGTATGGGATTTAGACCATGAAACCAGTTTTATTGACGGCGCGAACTTAGCGATTAATGAAGTTAATCAACAAGGTATTCCTCTTAACAGCGAAGGCAAAAGCGCAACCGGTAGATTGATACTGCATGTCTTTGATGACGGTGACGACGAACACCCCGAAGAAATTTGGGTACGCGTCTCAAAACAAGAAGAGCTGGTTGCCGTGCTTGGACACTCCTCGTCAAACACCGCTATACCCGCGTCTATTAGCTATCAATATACCGGCCTACTCTTCATCTCCACAATTGCCTCGGATTCAGCTCTCACCGCGCCTGGTTTTAGTTTTACCTTTAGCATTAATCCGACTAACCGCACTTATGCCGACCAACTTATCGCGTTTGCGCGGCAGCATGATTGGTCTAAACTACTGGTTTTGTATGAGCGCGACGCCTACGGCCTTGATTTTTATACCACATTTTTAGATGGCATTAGTGACGATTTTGAAATTGTCGCTAGCCGTTCGTTTTATGCTACGCAAGAAGATATAGATAATGGCAACTTTAGCTCAAAAGCTGAGATGGTCTACGAATTAATGCATAACGACTTCGATGCGGTGATACTCGGAGGGCGTGGTCAAGTTGCTTCTCAAATGATAGAACAGCTCCGCACTATGGGAGTTAATCAACCTATTCTAGCCGGCGAAGGTCTCGATAACACCGCTGTCTGGAACATGTCACATCGTACGGCTAATAATCTGTATGTTGCCTCCATTTATGATGCTGAAGCCGTTGACACACAGGCATTCAAAACAGCGTTTCAGCAAACCTATGGTTACGAACCAGGCTATTTTGCTTACCAGGGTTATCAAGCAATTCAAGTATTAGCGTCAGCCTATAGAGAAACAAAATCAACCGAGCCAATTAGAGTAGCCGCAACCATGCAATATGGTTTTAAAAACAGCTATCAAAACTACCAATTTGACCGCAAAAGTTTAATTAAAAACAAAAAAATCGCTATAAAGCAGATGATTAACGGCAAATTTAAAACCTTAACAACGGAGTAACAACAATGATTTGGTGGTTATATTATTTATTTGCCAGTTTTTTTATTGGCGTGTTTGGCATTAATAAGCGCTTTGGCTTTTGGGGTTATTTTTTTGGCTTCATTATTATTAAGCCCTCTGGTCGGTGTTATCTTATTATTCGCCTCCGACAGTAAAAAAAAAGCTTAAGAACTAGCGTCAACCACCACAAACATTTGCTCGACTAATTGTTTGCCCGCTTCGGCAAACGGTTGAATCACAAAGTGCGCACCTAAACTATATAACTCGGCTTGCTCAGTATTATCAAAACTAATCGTGCCAATACTGCCATGAAAGCCTCGATGCTTTAACTGCGCAATCGCAAACGCCCTAGCCTGAAAATCCGGTAACGTCACCAAAACACCTTTAATTTTAGCTAACGGCAACGTCTCCCATAACTCTGCGTCCTCGGCATCGCCATACACCACACGCCGCCCATCGGCTAATAAACGCTGCAACACCACGGGGTCAGCATCTAAACCTAAAACTAACGTATCTAGCTTATTAAAAGCTTTATACGCCGCCACACCGGTACGGCCCATGCCAATCACCAACCATTCCGCCGCACCGATAGTCGTCGGCAAACGGTCTGGATGTGAAAGATTACGCTCAAAACGTGTTAACCAAGGCTCAACATAGGAAAAAATTTGATGAGAAAAATGATTAAGCGGCGCCGCAATCGCTAACGATAAAGCAACCGCTAAGCCAATAATCGCTTGCCACACGGGCGGCAACAACCCAGAGTTAACTACTGAGTCAGAGGTAATCAACGCAAACTCGCTATACGTTGTTAACGCTAAGGTTGACACAAAAGCCGTGCGCGCTCTTAAGCCCACAACAATAAATAACGCAAAAAACACTATCGCTTGCAACGGCAATAACGACAAGAGCGCTAACGCTAACAAGCTCTCTTCATAACTTGGCAGGCCTGATAAGCCAATTTGTAAGAAAAACGCGACTAAAAACGTCTCTTTCAATCCCCACAGTTTTTCACCGAGCGCCTTGGCGTTGGCATGTCCCGATAACATAACACCCATTAATAATGCGCCAATATCTTTAGCGATACCAACACTATCGGACAACTCACCGCCGGCTAATGCAAACGAAACACCTAACAAGAGTTTCAATTCTCTGTCTCGGCTTATGCTCAGCAAACGATGTGCAATGGGTCTTAACAACGGTAATAACAACAAAGCCAATGCCCACGGCTTAGGTTGCGTATTGTTAGCAAACGCTAATAAACCTATCGCAACAATATCTTGTAAAATCAGAATACTCAGTACATCCCGACCATATAATGTCGATAACTCGCCATTATCTTCCAACACTTTTACTGCTAACACCGTACTAGAAAACGCTAAACTAACCCCTAAAACAAAGCCGCCCGATATATGCCCACCTAAACTAAAGAATACAGCCATAGAAACCAGCGTTACAATAAATAAATGTAGACCGCCGACACCTAGCACTTCTTTTTGTAATAACGAACCTAGCTTCAATTTTAAGCCTACCGTAAATAGCATCAGCTCAATGCTAATATCGGCAATATGCTTTAACGTGTCATCTACCTGGAAACCTAGTGTATTTAAGGCATAACCGGCGCATAAATACCCGACTAACGGCGGCAAATAAAGCCTGCTTACCAGCAAGCCGGTCAAAAAGGCACTAGCAAGCCAAATCAGTTCTGTCATAGCAATTTATTATTCAATAGGTTAACGGTATAACGACTTACTATTTTCTCTGGCACTGGCTAGCAGCGCTCTTTAAAAATAACGGGTAGCTTCTAAGACCAACCAAGCGAATAACGACTTTAACATAAGAGCGCCTATGTCGCAGCCGAATTAGAGTGCAAACTCGATTATCAACCATCGTTATTGTTATGCAAACAAACAAAAACGAAAAACATTAGTTGATAGCAATACTGAAGAGGAGCGGAAACGACTTGAATAACAACATAGTTATACAGGTACGCACAGCGTACCCTACCTAAAAACCGAAAATTTGAAGGTTCAAATCTTAGGTTTTTCGGAGCTTTCGGTATCTTATGTTGCCGTAGGGTGCGCTGTGCGCACCTTTATCATTGATTTTTAATGATGTTATAAAGGTGCACACAGCACACCTAGCAATTAGAAATTAACATTCGCTTGCAACCACAGCCTTTGCGTATCGGTGCTAGGTGCAGCCAGCCCAGTTGGGCCAAAGTAGGCTGGGTCGCTGCCTGCGTTGTAAAACGCGTATTTAGCTAATAATGAATAATGTTTGCCAAATTTTTTTGGTCACCTGGAAATTCCATTCGTTACCATAATCTAATTGTCCGGTATCGTCAGAAAATTCATGGTAAACACCGGTTAACACAATATCGCCACGTTGAAACGGAATCATCACCGTGCCAAACACATCCCGAATACCATTATTCGGCGTCACTAAGAACAAATCCGCCCAACCTTGGAAAGCGTGGTTAGTACCTAGTGGCGTGTCAAAATGTTTGTTGACACCCGTACCATCTAATTGCTCCACCGCACCTTGGAACATAATGCCATAAGCGCTAACACCGGCCATAAAATTATAGCGGTCGACATCATAAGCGACCTCGCCATGGCCATAATCACTTTGAAAACTCCACTCTGCGGTATACACCACGCCAAAATTTTCGCTAATCTTAATCGAATCTAACGGTTTAGTGCAGCATGTCGCTCTTAAGCCATAGGTTTGGTTAGAATTTTCCCAGTTGCTCTTTTCTGTGTAATCCATCCAATAACCATAAGCGACAACATTACCGTAATCGCCGACTTTGTAGTTTAAGTTAATAAACGGTAATTCAATACTTTCTTGGGTACTCCTAATTGATTGCACATTACCAATATAACCCACGTTAGCCACTAACCCGAATAAGGTTTGGTTATTATGTGTAATTAACACCGAATCATACGTCATTTCCATTTGTCGCCAACCCACGTTACCGATAAAACGGTCATCGTCTAACTTAATGCGTTGGCGACCGACTTTAAATATATTGTCGGGAATGCCGGTATACGCTAACCATAATTGGTTAATCTCATTCATATCAGGATCGACAACCGTTGAGTATTGCGTTTGAAAGTTGCGCGTACTGTTGTAATCTTCTTCCAACGCTAAATTGCCTTCATATTCAGCAAAGGCCTGCAAGCCATAGAACGTAGGGCTTAAAAAGCCTAAGCGTAAACGCGCGGTATTAGCATTAGCGGTTTTAGCTAACCCAGCATCTTGGTTAACGTTTTCAAACCGGTAGTTTAAATCAAGTTTAATCGCGCCATTATGGCCATAGTGGTAAAAATTCAACGCATCTTCAATCTCTTGCGTAACATTGGCTGTCACCGGCTGGCTTAATGCGGCGAATAAAAGACCCGATACCGCTAGTGATAAACTAGAACGGCGTAACTGTAGATTAAGCATAATGCTCCCCTTCGAATAGATAAAAAATGGCTACACACTTTAGTTAGGGACAGGGCATTCAGAGTGCAGGTGTTGGCAGCAGGGATGCTGCCGCCAAGCCTACAGGGATGTATTCACGGCGTCCTGTACTCTGAATACCCTGTCCCGCCTTATGTTGGTATCCTAAAAAATTAAACGCTTTAATGCGTATGCTCGCATTCGGTTAAGAAAGTCAGAATGCTTTCCCGGTAAGAATAATAATCATCATGCTCCAATAAGGCTTTGCGTGAACGCGGCCTAGGTAAGTGAATGTCTTGGATTTTGCCGATTTTGGCATGAGGCCCATTCGTCATCATGACTACGCGGTCAGCTAGCAGAATTGCCTCATCCACATCATGAGTAACAACAATAGCGGTAACATGAGTACGCTCCCAGACCTCCATTAACACTTCTTGCAGTTCCCACCGAGTTAATGAATCCAACATGCCGAACGGCTCATCAAGCAATAACAATTTAGGTGACAATGCAAATGCCCTGGCAATGCCGACGCGTTGCCGCATACCATTCGACATGTCGCTGGCTTTTTTATTAAGCGCATCGCCTAAACCCACACGAGTCAGATAATATTCGACAATATCCATACGCTCTGACTTGCTGGCATGTGGATAAACTTTATCGACGCCTAACATGACGTTTTCAAAAGCAGTAAGCCAAGGAAATAAGCTAGGTGCTTGAAACACTACGCCTTTATCGGGACCTGCGCTATCAACCTCTTTGTTATCCAGGATAATACCGCCTTCAGAAATACTGGTTAAACCCGCCGCCATCGACAATACCGTCGATTTACCACACCCCGAATGACCGATGATAGAAATGAACTCGCCTTTCTTCATTTTCAAATCAAAACCATCAACGACTTTTACCGTGCCATTACCGCCTGGTTTAGGATAAATCTTGCTCAGCTTAGAAAACTCTAAATAACGTGCTTTACCTAAATCGGATTGCTCAGGCTTTAACGCTGACGTGTCTTTATCCCAATCATTACTGGTATTTGGTCTCACATTGGGCAATACTAAATTCGATTTAACTTCAGCGGCTTTAGCGATGCCGATGTCCATCAGATACTTAGTAATTTCACCACGCAAGCGTTTAAATTCTGGATCATGATTTAACGCCGTTCTATCGCGCGGCCTATCTAACGTTACCGAAAAAGCAGGCCCAAACGTCGCATTCGGCCCTGGATTTAACGGAATCACCCGGTCTGCCATATAAATCGCTTCATCGACATCATTAGTAATTAAAATACAAGTCTTTTTGTCTTGTTCCCAAATCGATAAGATTTCATCTTGTAGATTACCGCGTGTTAACGCATCTAACGCGCTTAATGGCTCGTCGAGCAATAAAATATCCGGGTTAGCCGCTAACGCACGCGCCACATTCACCCGCTGCCGCATACCGCCCGATAGCTCGGCTGGCCGTTTTAACATCGCCGAACCTAAATTCACCATACGCACATATTTTTCAGTATGTGCACGCCGCTGCTCGGCCGACCAATCTTTAAAAATCTGGTCAACGGCTAAAGCCACGTTTTCAAACACGGTAAGCCAAGGCATCAGTGAATAGTTTTGAAACACCACGCCACGGTCAGGGCCAGGGCCGGTAATCGGCTTGCCTTGTTTTAATACCTGTCCGCCATCTGCTTGAATTAAGCCTGCAATCGTTGAAACCAATGTGGTTTTACCGCTGCCGGAAAAACCGACGATAGCGATAAACTCACCGGCTTTAATCGACAAATTAATGTCTTTTAAAATCGTCGTACTCGCGCTGCCTTCGCCATAAGATTTACTAACATTAATGAGCTCAACAACCGGCAATACCGGGTCATTCGATGGTTGTGTATATTCAGACATGGAAGGTTTGACTAGTTTAAGTTTTGCGGCTGCCGTCATGACGCGCCTCCTTATAAGGATTTGCCGAAGAAAAAGGCTTTTTGCAAGGACAACATCACACGATCCAAGATAAAGCCGATAATACCAATCGTAAACACCGCGACCATAATCCGGCCTAACGAGTCAGAACTGCCGTTTTGGAACTCATCCCAAACGAATTTACCGAGACCTGGATTTTGCGCCAACATTTCCGCCGCGATTAACACCATCCAGCCCACGCCTAGCGATAAACGCATACCGGTAAAAATATACGGTAACGCTGACGGCAAAATGATTTT
The DNA here is from genome assembly GCF_000963695.1 of Methylocucumis oryzae. Taxonomy (GTDB): domain Bacteria; phylum Pseudomonadota; class Gammaproteobacteria; order Methylococcales; family Methylomonadaceae; genus Methylovulum; species Methylovulum oryzae. Next base: position 9,887 of record NZ_LAJX01000140.1, on the reverse strand, counting down.
TTGGATTTGTGTACTCCAATCTAAGCGTAATACTTTACCGACATTAACCAAATCTTTATCGATAGACGACACACCGACGGCGGTATTGATTAGCGTAGGCCAGAGCGAACACAAGGTCACCGTAATCGCTGACGTAATAAACGATTTTTGAAACCAAGAATCATCCGTCGTGACGTACACTGAACTGACAATCAGCGTCACAATCGGTAACCACGCCAACGGCGATACTGGTTTAAAGATTTGAATCATAGGGTTTAACGCGGTATTAATCACAGGACTCATGCCACATAAAATACCTAACGGTATAGCCACTAACGAAGCAATTAAAAAACCGGCAAACACCGTATAAAGACTGGTAAAGATTTGATCCAAATAAGTAGGTTTACCGGTATAAGGCCGCGTTTTAATCTCGGCATTAGGGTCCTCCGCCAATAATTTCTCATTACGCGTCTGTTGGCGTTGATAAAAGTCCACTTCTTTTTGGCGCTCTGCCATATGATCTTGGACCAAACTTTGTACTTGTTGCCACACTTGAACTGGGCCTGGAATCACTCCTAAGCTAGTATTGACTTTTGATGCTGAAAAACCCCAAGCAGCTAAAAATAGTGCAAATGCTAATATTGGCACACCCATTATTAGCCAAAGCTCACGCAATTGTTGGGTTGGGTTTTCACCCGATGCCAACTTAACCAGTGGCACAAACCACGTTAAGCCGGTGACGTTTAAAAATTTAATAATGTGATGACTCATATATAGACTCCGATTTGAGGGCTGGCCTGCAATGAAGCTTAAAAAAAGTGCGTCCATGCACTAAAACAACAACCTTGTCTGACCAGGAACACTCACTTACGAGTTAGAGAGAGCGGGGATTGATCTAGTCAACCACTTTACCGCCAGCAACTTTTTGTTTACCTTTTAAACCGATAGAGAATTTATCTAAATATTCATTAGGCTTATTACCGTCATAGGTAATACCATCGATAAAATCAGCGGTTGGTGCTTTAAAGCCACTTTCATTTTCAGCAGGGAAATCAGCTGCGCTAGCTTTGCCTTCGGCAATTAATTCTTTAGCAGCAGCCATATAAATATCCGGACGGTAGATTTTTTTAGCTGTTTCTACATACCAAGAATCAGGTTTGTATTCGTTAATTTGTCCCCAGCGGCGCATTTGAGTTAAATACCATATCGCATCGCTATAATAGGGATAAGTCGCATGATTACGGAAAAAAACATTAAAATCAGGTAATGGTCTTTTATCACCTTTTTTCATACTCAAAAGTACCCGTCATACTATTTGCTAACACCTCATAATCAGCGCCAACGTACTGCTTCTGCGAAAGCATTTCTACTGCTTCTGGTCGGTTCCTGTTATTTTCAGCATCCAACCACATAGCCGCACGGATTAAAGCTTTAACCACGGCAATATGCGTGTTTGGGTTTTTATCTGACCACTGCTTAGTGACGCCGAACACTTTCTCTGGGTTATTTTTCCAAATTTCATAATCGCTTATGACTGGAACGCCTATACCTTTAAACACAGCTTGCTGGTTCCAAGGCTCACCTACGCAGTAACCATAAATCGTACCGGACTCTAATGTTGCAGGCATTTGCGGCGGTGGAGTCACTGACAGTAATGCGTCAGCATCTATCTGACCATTGGTATCTGATGGCGGCGCATAGTAGCCAGGCTTAATGCCACCAGCGGCTAGCCAATAACGCAGTTCATAATTATGGGTAGAAACCGGAAACACCATACCCATGTTGAAAGACTTACCTTCACTTTTAAATTTATCTATGACAGGCTTTAGCGCATCGGCTTTTATTGGATGAGCAGGTTTGCCGCCCTCCATAGCAAGGTTTGGCTTCATCATCTTCCATACATCGTTAGATACCGTAATCGCGTTGCCATTAAGATCCATACTAAAAGCGGTAATGACGTCTACTTTTTGTACCAAAACCAATAGTCGCACCTATAGGCTGACCCGCTAACATATGCGCACCATCTAGCTCCCCGCTCGCAACCCGATCTAACAAAACTTTCCAATTAGCTTGTGCTTCCAGTTGGACTGATAACCCTTCGTCTTCAAAAAAACCTTTTTCAAAAGCCACTGCGAGTGGTGCCATATCGGTTAATTTAATAAAACCAAAATTTCAAACTATCTTTTTCGATATTTTTTCACGGCCACTGCTGAGGGCGAAAAACCTATCGTCATTGCGACGGTAACGGTCGATAACGCTGTTACCAATTTTTTTTAATGAGTTTCCGGTTAAGTTCATGGGTAATCCTGCTCGCTTAAAGGCAAAAAAAGCAGTCATTAATCAAAAGATATTTCTTAAGATTATTGACGCCTTTGTCTGGTAACTCAGCACTGAGCTAAAGTTGTTGACTCCATCGTTAGAGCCTTGCTTAGTAACAAGCAGTTTTTAGGCCATTTTCATCTCAGCCAAGACATAATTATTTTTATATTTAAAAAACAAATAGATAAAACAAACTATAAAAATATTCCCAGACCTTTACTTAACAACGAGCTGTGTCATATTCGCTTCAACTCTGTGCGAAAAACAACAATTACGCACCAAATCTGTCCTTTATGCCGGTATTATTTAATAGGAAAACACAATAGCAGCACAATAACCACCGCCAACACTAACGACACCCCTTGCCAAAAAGCCACAGGATTACGCTCTATCAGTGGGGTTTTATGGTTGTGTAAATAAGCCGGGTTAGGATGACGCAATTCAAATATAAACTCCGACACATCGGCATAGCGTTTTAGAGGATTGGGCTCTAAGGCTTTTTTAATCGCTTTATCGACCCACACCGGAACGCTACGATTACTATGATGAATCGGATGATAGACGAGTCGGCTTTGTTCAAGCCATGTTTTACACTTAGCGACTTCTGCACCATAAGGTAACGTGCCGGTTAATAATTGATACGCGATGACGGCTAAAGAAAATAAATCTGAGCGCACCGTACCGCTGTCGCCTAAGAAATACTCTGGCGCTGCATATTGGGCCGTGCCTTGCAAGGGGTGCTGATAGATAAGCGGTTCGATTTCGGCGACACCAGCAACTTGAGTTGCACCAAAATCGATAATCTTAACCGTGCCGGTCGCATCAATCATAATATTGTCCGGACGTAAGTCTTGATGCAGCATTTCTAAGCGATGAAACGCGCGTAAGCCTTTGGCGATTTGCTCAATCAAGGTACGCACGGTTTCTAACTCTGGTGTAGGATGATCGCTAAACCATTGGCTTAATGTCTGGCCCTCAATATATTCCATGACCACATATATAAACCGCCGTTGCCGAGTCGGTGTGCAGGGCTTTAATACATAAGGGCTATTAATCCGATTCGCAATCCATTCTTCCATTAAGAAGCGTTCTAAATAGACCGGATCGGTGCGTAACTCTATCGACGGTGTTTTTATCACCACGGCAGCACCGCTGCTCTCATCACGCGCTAAATACACATGGCTACGGCTATTCGCGTGTAATTCGCGAATAATCTGATAGCCATCAAAGATTTGTCGTGCTTCTAACAACGGCGGAAACGGCAACTCCGTTAACTGCTGATAATGCTCTTCAAGGTTTTGCAGAGGTACCGCGTCTATGCGCAATAGTTGTGCCGTTACATTATCATCACTACCGCAGCGTAAGGCTTGAGCCACTAAAGAGTGTGCCGCTACGTTTAAATCGTTGCTATGTTCTGTGATGATTTGCCGAATCGTCGTATCGTCTAAAAACTCATACACGCCATCGGTCACCAACAGAAATAAATCACCTGCCGTCACCGCAAGGCTTTTGTAATCTATCTCCAAAAAAGGATTAACCCCTAAAGCCCGGCTTAAGTAGCTTTGTTCGGCATTAAGCCATAAGCGATGGTCATTGGTGAGCTGCTCTAAGCCCTGCTCCACTATCCGATAAATACGCGTATCGCCGACATGAAAAAGATGCGCGGTAGCCGATTTCACGACTATCGCGCTAAATGTACACACATAACCCCGGTCTTTATCGAAGCGATACTGACTTTGTTGATTTTGTGCGTGCAACCAAGAATTGGTGGCCATTAATACACGTTGCACCGATTTTTTAACTGACCACGCTTCAGACGTACAAAAATAGTCCGCAAGAAAACCTTTTACCGCCGCTTGACTCGCAACTGCACTGACGTCGCTTGTGCTAATGCCATCTGCTAACGCAAGAGCTACGCCTTTAGCGCTTAGCAACGGCTCGGCAGGTATAGCGACCGCATGAAAGTCTTGATTAACAGGCTTTAGGCCTTTATCAGAATACTGGCCGACAGTGACTTGCAACGGTTTCGCCATACCTTAAAGCAACACTAATAACTTTTATAAGGCAAAAACTTTCCGCTCATCACGATTTTAACGCGGTCGCCTTTAGGGTCAGGTTCGCGTTGTAAGTCCATTTCAAAATCAATCGCACTCATAATGCCATCACCAAATTCTTCATGAATAAGCGCTTTAAACGTCGTACCGTATACATTCACTAACTCATAAAAGCGGTAAATCAGTGGGTCGGTCGGTACAGAGGTCGGCAACGAACCTTTATAAGGCACGATTTGCAATTGCGCTATCGCATCATCAGGCAGCGCTAGTAATTCACCGACGCGCACGGCTTGTTCGGCCGTTAACGTCATCTGACCTAATAGCGCCGCAGTAGACCATTCTTTGCTTTTGCCTATGACTTCGGCTAATTGTTGCCACGTTAAACCTTTGTTGTGCTTTTGCGTTAATACCAACGCCGTTACTTCATCTCGTGTCATAATCAACTCCTTTATAAAGTTATGCTGTTTTACCAAGACCGTTTTGGTGCCGTTTTAACATGCGTGGAATACAAGGTTAGCCCGGTAAACGCCAAGCCACCGATTAAGTTACCTAATACCGTAGGAATCTCATTCCAAATGAAATAATCCACAATAGAAAAATTACCGCCCATAATTAAGCCGGCCGGAAACAAAAACATATTGACGACTGAATGCTCAAAGGTCATGCCAAAGAACAACATGATGGGCATCCACATTGCGATAACTTTACCGCTAACAGAGGTTGAAATCATTGCGCCAACCACACCGGTAGACACCATCCAGTTACACAACATGCCGCGTATAAAAATGGTAAACCAGCCTGCGATACCGTATTTGGCATAACCTAATGTTCTTGCCTCACCAATGCCGGCTAATTTTTTTACCTACAGCGTCTGGCTCAATCGAAAAACCGTAAGTAAAAACGATAGACATCATCACCGCCACGGTTAACGCACCTAAAAAATTACCGACAAACACTAAGCCCCAATTGCGCAAAATACCGTTTATCGTGACGCCAGGGCGCTTATCCAGCCAGGCCAAAGGTGCTAGCACGAAAACACCGGTTAATAAATCGAAGCCTAATAAATACAGCATCGAAAAACCAACAGGGAATAAAATGGCACCAAAAATAGGCGAGCCAGTTTGTACGGTAATCGTCACAGCAAACACAGCGGCTAACGCTAAAATCGCGCCCGCCATGTAAGCGCGGATTAAGGTGTCGCGAGTCGACATAAAAATCTTAGACTCACCGGCATCAACCATTTTAGTGACAAATTCTGAAGGGACTAGATAAGACATAACTCACCATAAAGTTTTATGACAATGAACTTAAACAACTAAACGGCTTGTTCATTGACAGTGAGTTATAAAGACCGAACAATGGCAAAAAACAGAATCACGTTACGTTATTTGTTCAACGCCATTGTTGATAAAAGACAGAGGGAACGCCATTGTACCCAGAAAAAATTAAGCATGTTTTGCACCAAAACAATAACACACTGTTTTTTAAAGCATTATATTATTTTATAACCTCATAAGCTTGCGCGACACGCACCAATACAGCTCGCTTTAATATCAATAATGGTGCGTAGCGTCTGCTCCACCACCTGCCTCGCCTCTACAACAGATGTTTTAACTTACGTCCACCTGCGATACTAAAACCTTCTCGCTGATAAAACGCCAAGGTTTTATCAAAGTGTGGCAACGGTGGTGACGTCACTTCTAATCGCGTCCAACCTTTAGTATGAGCAAACGCTTTGGCCTTCTCCAATAAGCGCTGACCGACATACTGAGACCGAAAAGCTGGGCGCACATAAAATTCAGGAATCGTGCCAAACGCACCTTCTGCATACAACGCGTAACTCGGACACAGCGCAATAAAGCCTAGCGGCTGGTGCTGTTCAGTTTCTGCTAAAAAGACAACATAGCGCTGTTGTAGAAAAAACTCGCGTAATCGGCTACGCGTTGCGGGTAAATCGACATTAAAAACCGACTCACCAATTGTATGCATAATTTCTGTTAATAGTTCGCCCACCATGACGGCAACCACCTCAACATCATCAACACCCGCTTGGCGGATTAAACTCGTCGTGTTCATAAACGCTCCTATCAGGCAAATGCGCAAAAACCTCTTCAATCGTCGTGTAATGCGTTAATACCTCTAGCACCACCGCCAAAGGCTTATCATAAACACCCGGTAAATCAGCTTCTCCAGGTACCGCAATTGTAAACGCTAACTGTTCCAACGGCGGGCAAAAACGCCGCCTCAACACCCGGTTTATTGCCGTGCGCGTCGATACGATACCAACCGTAACGTTTCAGGTACACCGCATTTAAACCATGTAAACAAAAGCTGTTAGTGTCTGGGTCTAACCTTAAGCGCTGATAACACAGCCCGGCTGGAATCTGATTCGCGCGCAATAAAGCAGCCAGTAAATGGCTTTTAGCATAACAAAACCCCGTACCATAACGTAATACGTCAGATGCCAAGCAGGTAACAGGGTTTAAGCGATAATCCCAACTGTGTTTAATCTCATCACGGACAAACTCAAAACACCGTCGTGCAATCACCACCTCATCATTTTCACCTTCAGCCAGTTGTCGGGCTTTAGCCAATATCAAAGGATGTTGCCAATCGATAACTGAATTGGGCGCGATAAAATCAGTACGCGCAGAAAATGTCGTCATAATAAGTTGAATACCTTGTCATCTGGGTTGGCTCAAGTTTAATTAAAAAAGCTTGAACATCGAAGTTAAAGATTATATTTTCATGTATTGTGTGGATTACGCCAAAACATTCGCCACGCGCTTCGCTTTAGAAATAACGGCTACCAATGTAAGGCGGGACAGAGTATTAAGGGGGCAGGACGCCGTAAATACATCCCTGTAGGCTTGATGGCAGCATCCCTGCTGCCAACACCTGCACCCTTAATACCCTGTCCCTGCTAAAGTGTGTAGCCGAAATAACCACTGTTGGTAATTATGCTTAATGACCTCTTATCTGCTGATATGGACTTTTGTGTTTTATCAAGTGATGAACAAGAAAAAATTGTTCGCTTGCAACAGTCTATTCTTGAATCCGTCATCAATGGCGATAACTATCTCGACGTTATTAGTCAAGTGTGTAAGCTCGAAGAACAACTACTGCCTAATTCGGTAGCTTCGGTGATGTTGCTGGATGAAACGCATACGTTTCTCAATGTCTTAGTTGCACCTAGCATACCAGCAGAAGGTATTGCGCAACTCAATGGTTTAAGACCTGGCCCTGGTGCAGGCTCGTGTGGCAACGTCATTTATTGCCAAAAAGCGCAATTTGTCAGCAATACATCTACCGACCCACGTTGGCAAGACTTACGTCAGTTGGCGTATAACTTTAATCTATGCGCCTGTTGGTCAGTGCCCATCTACTCTACCCACAAAACCATTATTGGTACGTTTGCGTTATCGAGCTTTGAGCATAGAAGCCCTAGTTCTTTTCACCTACGGCTGTTAGATATTGGTGCAGCCATTATCAGCATCATTCTTGAGCGCAATAAATCACAAGAAACCATGCGACTATTCGAGAAAGTCTTTGAAGGCACCGAAGAAGGCATCATGATTACCGACGCGAACAAACATATTCTATCGATTAACCACAATTTTACCCATATTCTAGGCTTTACCTTAGATGAGTTGCACAACAAAACACCTAAGGAATTTTCCTCCGATTTGCATGATGCCGCATTTTACCAAACCATGTGGGAACACATTAACGCGAAAGGCTATTGGCGTGGTGAAATTTGGAATCGTCGAAAAAATGGTGAAATTTTCCCCGAATGGCTATCGATTGCTGCGGTACACGACGAAACCCATCAAATTACCCATTACATCGGCATTTTTTAGCGATATGAGTGATATAAAAAAATGCTGAAAAACAGATTCAGTATTTATCTTCGCATGACATCTTAACAGGCTTGCCCAATCAACTTGCTTTCAAAGACAGATTAGAACTCACTATCGCGTTAGCAAACAACCAACACAATAAAGTCGCAGTGCTGGATTTAGACTTAGATAATTTTAAGTTATTGAATAACTCATTAGGTTTTCATGCAGGCGATGAATTGCTCAAAAAAATTGCGACAGAATTAAAAACCTGTATTTCAGACACGGGAACCTTATGTCGAGTAGGCAGCGATGAATTTCTGATAGCGCTGCCTAATTGCGTTGACGAACAAACAATTACCACGTTCGTGTGCACTATCTTAAAAAGCGTCAGCCAACCTATTCAACTGGCCAAACAAACTTTATCACTGTCGTGCTCTATTGGTATCTCGGTATTTCCTGATGATGGCAATAATTACAACGACTTGATTAATAGAGCCAGCGAAGCAAGACGGCTAGCCAAGAAAAACGGCGGTAACGGTTACTACTATTTCACTGAACAATTAAACAAAAACAGTTTGGAATTTTTATGCTTATCGCATCAATTACGCGACGCGGTGGTAAAAAACCAATTTGTCTTGCATTACCAACCCCAGCTTGATTTAGTTTCCGGGCGCATCATAGGCGCAGAAGCCTTAATCCGTTGGCAGCATCCGACTGAAGGTCTACTTTACCCTGCAAAATTTATCGATATAGCCGAGCAAACCGGCTTAATTACTGAAATTGGTATTTGGGCGCTTAAAGAAGCTTGTCAGCAAGCTGTCACTTGGCAAAAAAGCGGCATAGAGCCAATTACCGTCTCTGTTAACGTTTCTGCGCTACAACTCAGACGTGGCAATATGGTATCGGTAGTCCAAACGATTCTTAACGAAACCGGACTAGAACCACGTTTCTTAGAGCTAGAGCTAACAGAATCCATTTTGATTGAAAATATCGAGCAAACTGTTTTGCAATTAAATCAACTCAAAGCCCTAGGTATTAAACTATCGATTGATGATTTTGGCACCGGTTATTCAAATCTTGCCTATTTACATAAATTCAATATAGACAAGCTCAAAATTGACCAATCCTTCGTGCGTAATATTGATACCCCAGCCAATCAAGCCATTGTTTTAGCTATCGTACAAATTGGTCACGCATTAGGTTATCGCGTGATAGCCGAAGGAGTCGAAACCGAAGCCATGAAAACACATTTGCTAACAAGCCAATGTGACGAAGCACAAGGGTATTTATTTGCCAAACCTATTCCTAGCCCGCTATTTTATGAGTTTTTATTAGCTCGTTGAGATAAGTTGTTGGTTGGTAATAAGTGAGAGAAGAGTAGAAATTTAAGTTTATTCTGAGGGTGCAGCCTCAATTTTATGACAGACTAAAGAAATAGATGGACATTATTCCTATATTTTGAGATTAAAGCTAAAACGAAATCATAAAACGTAAGAAAGTAGACATGCCTGCGAAAATCATAAGAAAAGAAGGGAAAAAGCTAATCATAGAGATAACCGTTGATCTCGAAGATTCGATGCTGGACAGTGAGGAAGCGATTCAGGCGGTTATCAATGAGGCGGGGAATCTCGCTACTGAAGAAGCATTGAAGCAATTCGACACCCAAGGTGAAGCGATGGAGATAGATGGCAAG
>NZ_LAJX01000014.1 GCF_000963695.1 Methylocucumis oryzae | reverse complement strand
TTGGTGGTGGGGGCAGTTTCATCCTAAAACCGATGGCCGCGAGTATACCGCAACGGAAATGCGCGTGATTCGTTTAGTGTTAGATATGATTTTTAAAGATTTAAAAGAGGCCTGGCGGCCTGTTATGGAATTGTCGTTTGAATATGTCGGCTCGGAAATCAATCCTCAGTTTGCCAACATCGTCAGCCCAGCTGAAATCGTTGTTGTCTCGTCTTTACATGTTGAGTTAGAAGGCGGTGGTGGTGATATTAATATCGCGATGCCGTATTCGATGTTAGAGCCTATTAGGGAATTATTAGTCGCGATTAGTAGTGATGCGGGTGATACTGACGGCGGTTGGCAAATGCAGTTACGCGCTGAGTTATTACGTGTCGAAATGGCGTGTAACAGTATTTTGCTGGAAAAGCAGATGACCTTAAGAGAGGTCGTGCGTCTTAAAAAAAGGTGATGTGATACCGGTGGAAATGCCTAAAACGGTGAAGTTTAATGTGGCGGGCATTCCGGTTTATGAGGCCAAAGTTGGCATTTCACATGGTAATTATGCTGTTGAAATCGTTGATAAAGTGAAGATTTAATTGTTAAGGAGATTGGTATGAGTGAGGATAATCCCGATATGGAAACTGCGCAATTTGAGGAGTTTGAACGGTCTGCCTATGAAGAGCCTCATGATATTGCTGCCGATGAAATTAATATGGATGTGATTTTAGATGTGCCTGTGACGATTGCTATGGAAATAGGCAGGGCGCAAATTAATATCAGGAATTTATTGCAGTTAAACCAAGGCTCGGTGGTCGAGTTGGACCGCTTCGCGGGTGAGCCCTTGGATGTATTAGTTAACGGTACATTAATCGCACATGGTGAAGTGGTGGTGGTTAACGATAAGTTTGGCATACGCTTAACCGAAGTGATTAGTCCTTCTGAACGGGTACGCAGGCTTGCCTAATGTTTTGGCTTAGAGCGGGGCTGTGCAGTGGCGCGCTAACTATACCGTTAATCGGTTGGGCTGAGTCTACGTCTGCTGCGAGGGTGGCTGCTTACGATGTTGGTTCATGGTTATTCGGTTTAGTGGTTGTTCTAGCGTTGTTTTTAGCTTTAGCATGGTTATTTAAGCAAGTATCTGGCGGTCAAACCTTATCTCAAGGTAAGCTTAAGGTGATTGCTGTGCTACCGTTGGGGCTGCGTGAAAAAGTGTTGTTATTACAAGTAGGACGTAAGCAATTAGTGCTAGGCGTAACCCCAGGTCGTATCGAAACCTTGCATGTTTTAGAGGGTGATGATTGCGTAGCGTCTGAACCGGCGGGGCGGTCGGTGGTTTCTCCGTATTTTGCTGATAAATTAAACCAGGCGTTAAAAGCTAAAGCAGATGTTAAATCCAAACCTTAACCATTATATAAAGCTCGCTTGCTTAGCGTTGCCATTTCTGCTGTGGCTACCCAACGTGGCAGCCGCCCAACCTGGGATTAGCGCGGTTACCGTAACAACAGGTCCGCAAGGCGTACAAGATTATACCGTCAGCATACAAATTGTCGCGTTAATGACGTTAATTACGTTGTTGCCGTCTATGTTGTTGTCGATGACGGCGTTTACCCGGATTATGATTGTGCTAAGTCTGTTAAGACAAGCATTAGGTACAGGTCAAACGCCGAGTAATCAAATTTTGTTAGGTTTGTCGTTGTTTTTGACCATTTTTATTATGGCGCCGGTGTTTGATAAGGTGAATACTGACGCGTTACAACCGTATTTAGCCGAGAAAATGGATGCAGCGACGGCACTAGCAACCGCATCTGAGCCGTTTCGCTTGTTTATGTTAAAGCAAACGCGGGAAGCGGATTTAGAAATGTTTTTGCGCGTCTCAGGTAAAGCCGAGTTACACACGCCTGATGATGTGCCGTTTTCATTATTATTACCCGCTTATGTGACTAGCGAGTTGAAAACAGCGTTTCAAATTGGTTTTTTAATTTTCTTACCTTTCTTAATCATAGACTTAGTGGTTTCTAGTGTACTGATGTCTATGGGTATGATGATGTTATCGCCTATGGTCGTGTCATTGCCTTTTAAGCTGATGTTGTTTGTTTTAGCGGATGGCTGGTCATTGATTCTGGAAATGTTGGCCGCTAGCTTTTATGTGATGTGAGCTTTATGACGCCGGAAGTAATTTATCGAGTCAGCCAAGATGCGATGTTGATTGCGGCGAAAGTGACAGCCCCGTTGCTTATCCCTTCTTTAGTTGTAGGCTTGCTTATTGCGATGTTTCAAGCCGCGACGCAAATCAATGAAACCACACTGACTTTTGTACCTAAACTCATCGTGATTGGGTTGGTGTTAGTCATTATGGGCCCTGCCATGTTGCAAATGTTTTTGGATTATTTCCAACATTTGATTAAAGAAATCCCTGTGTTAATCGGCTAACGTGTTAACGATTACTGAAACGGAATTGTTTACCTGGGTGGCTGCGTTTATTTGGCCTCTCATTCGGATAAGTTCTTTGCTATTGACGATGCCGTTAGTAAGTATGCGAGCTGTACCCGCAACGGTGCGGATTGTTATCGCCATTATTTTGACGTTATTTATGATGCCGCTATTGCCACCTATGGCTAGCGTCGAGATGTTTAGCTATACCGGTTTAATCATTGCGTTACAGCAACTGTTGATTGGTATTGTGATTGGCTTTATTTTGCAAGTCGTGTTTGCTGCCGTGGTCTTCGCCGGACAAGGTGTGGCCTTAAGCATGGGCTTAGGCTTTGCGGTGTTAGTCGATCCGAGTAACGGCGAACAAGTACCGGTAGTGCCACAATTTTATGTTATGGTCACAACACTGGTATTTTTAGGGGTGGATGGGCATTTAGTGGTATTAAAAATGCTTTTAGATAGTTTTGTGAGCTTGCCTATCGCAAAAGTCGGTTTTAGCCTGGATGACATTTGGGTTATCGCTGCGTGGACTAGCCGATTATTTGCGGCGGGTTTGTTGTTAGCGATGCCGTTAGTAGTGAGTTTGTTACTGGTTAATATTGCATTTGGTGTGGCTTCTAGGCTGCGCCACAGCTTAACGTGTTTTCTATTGGTTTTCCGGTATCGCTATTTTTGGGTATTTTGTTGATTTGGCTGAGCTTGCCTTCAATTTTGGACGAGTTTCCTGGGATATTAGTGGAGGCTTATGATTTCATCGAAAAATTATTGCAGCTGTAATGGCTGACGATTCTGACCAAGAAAAAACCGAAGAGCCTACAAGTAAGCGCTTAGAAGATGCGCAAAAACAAGGGCAGGTGGCGCGTTCGCGCGAGTTGAATACGTTTGCGATGTTACTCGCGAGTACCTTGATGTTTTTGCTATGGGGCAAAGCTATGGGATTGGCGCTTATCAAGTTAATGCAGCGCGAATTTCAATTAAGCCGCGAGACAATTTTTGATGTAGCGTCGGTATTGGCTCATTTTAAGCAAGTGATGTTTGATGGTTTTATGATTGTTGCGCCGTTATTAGCCGTGTTAGTCGTCACGGCAATTCTTGCCCCGCTGGCGTTAGGCGGTTGGGTGTTTAGCTGGGAAGCTATTGCACCTAAATTCGATAAAATGGACCCATTTAAAGGCTTGGCGCGGTTGTTTGCCGTACATGGCTTAATTGAACTCGGTAAGGCGTTATTAAAGTTTTTATTAATCGCCTCCGTTTCTTGGGTGTTGTATAGCCGTTATATAGGTGAATTATCGGGGTTAAATGCGGAGCCGTTAGAGCCTGCATTGACCCACGGCTTAATGATAATTGTCGATTGCTTATTGATTTTGACGGCGTCATTAATCGTCGTGGTGGCCGTCGATGTGCCGTTTCAACTTTGGGAGCATAGCAAAAAAGTTGAAAAATGAGCTTACAAGAAATCAAGGAAGAAATGAAAGAATCGGAGGGCAGTCCCGAAGTGAAAAGCCGGATTCGGCGTATGCAAATGGAGATTTCACGACGGCGAATGATGGCCGAGGTGCCAAAAGCTGATGTGATTGTCACTAACCCAAGTCATTTCGCCGTTGCGTTAAAATACGACCCGGATTCAGCCGGCGCACCTGTCTTAGTAGCGAAAGGCGTTGATTTAATCGCTGGTGAAATTCGTCGATTAGCGCTTGAGTCTGCCATCCCTTTATTGCCAGCACCACCGTTGGCACGCGCTTTGTATTATTCTACCGAGCTGAACAAAGAAATTCCTAAAGGCTTATATCTTGCTGTGGCACAAGTATTAGCCTATGTCTATCAGCTTAAAGCAGCCCGTACCGAGCATTGGGCTGAGCCAATTCCTCCTAGCGATTTCGATATTCCTGATGAATTCAAACAAAGTGGTTAAGTTATGGACATGACAAAAATAATGTCTGGACTCAAATTTTTGGCTAAAGCGGAGCTGGGCGCGCCGCTGGTCGTGATTTTGATTTTGGCAATGATTATGTTGCCGCTGCCGCCGTTTGTGTTGGATTTTTTGTTTACGTTTAATATCGCGTTTTCACTGATTATTTTATTAGTGGTGGTATACACATTAAAACCGCTGGAATTTGCCGCGTTTCCTAGCGTCATTTTATTGGCAACGCTGCTGCGCTTAGCGTTAAAACGTGGCGTCTACGCGTATTGTGTTGTTGAATGGACATAATGGCGGTGATGCTGCCGGCAAAGTCATTGAGGCTTTTGGTGAATTCGTGATTGGCGGTAATTATGCCGTCGGGTTAGTTGTCTTTGCTATTTTGGTCATTATTAACTTTGTCGTGGTGACTAAAGGTGCCGGGCGTGTCGCTGAAGTTGGCGCAAGATTTACGTTAGATGCTATGCCTGGTAAGCAAATGGCGATTGATGCCGATTTAAATGCTGGATTGATTTCGCAAGATGAAGCCAGAGCGCGTCGTGCTGAAGTCGCGACGGAAGCTGATTTTTATGGCTCTATGGACGGTGCGAGCAAATTCGTCCGTGGCGATGCGATTGCTGGCATTATCATTTTATTCGTCAATATGATTGGCGGTTTGGCAATAGGGATGGCACAACATGATTTAGGCTTTACCGAAGCCAGTGAGATTTATGTGTTATTAACCATCGGTGACGGGTTAGTGGCGCAAATACCTTCGCTGATTTTATCGGCCGCGTCTGCGTTAGTGGTCACTAAAGTTGGCTCTAGTAATCAAAATATCGGTCAGCAAGTTAGCGCACAATTATTTGAAAATCCTAAAGTATTGTTGATTACGGCCGGGTTAATTGGTTTATTAGGTTTAATTCCAGGGATGCCTAATCTGGTATTTTTGTTATTAGCCGGTTCATTGGCTGGGCTGGGTTATTGGTTAGATAGGCGGCGCCGTCATCGAGAAGAGGCGGTAACCAGCAGTGAGCTGACAACATTACCTGAGCCTGCTAAACCTGCCGAACTCGGTTGGGATGATGTGATGCCGGTGGATGTGATAGGCCTTGAAGTCGGTTATCGTTTAATCGCGTTAGTCGATCAAAGCCAAGGCGGGCAATTAATGGCGCGTATTAAAGGAGTGCGAAAAAAATTGTCTCAAGAATTAGGTTTTTTAATACCCCCTGTGCATATTCGCGACAATTTAGATTTAAATCCAAACAGTTATCGCATTTCCTTGATGGGGGTTGCGTTAGGTGAGGCCGATATTATGCCTGATTTGGAAATGGCGATTAATCCAGGGCGCGTGTTTGGCACTTTGCAAGGCCGACCCTGTAAAGATCCCGCGTTTGGTTTAGATGCGATTTGGATTGAGCCTATGCAGCGTGACCACGCACAAACGCTAGGTTATACCGTGGTGGACCCTGGAACGGTCATCGCAACCCATTTAAGCCATTTATTACAACAACATGCTTATGAAATTTTAGGCTACGAAGAAACGCAAAAGCTATTGGATAATTTGGCGAAAACCGCGCCTAAGTTAGTTGAGGATTTAGTGCCTAAGGCCGTGCCATTGGGCATTGTTGTTAAGGTGTTGCAGAATTTATTAATGGAGCGTGTGCCTATTCGTGATATGCGCACGATAGCCGAAACTTTGGCGGAATACGGAATGAAGAGTCAAGATCCCGACATCTTAACTTCTGCAGTACGCGCGGCATTAGGCCGCTTAATTATTCATGAAATCAATGGTATAGAGCCAGAAGTGCCAGTGATTACGTTGGATTATGATTTGGAACAGTTGTTGCATAAGTCACTGCAAACGGCAAGCGAAACCGGGGTAGGCATAGAGCCGGGCTTAGCAGAGCAAATGCATCAATCACTGCAAAATAGTGTGCAACGAATTGAATTGGAAGGACAAACACCAATTTTATTAGTCTCTGCTTATGTTCGGCCTTGGCTGGCCCGATTTGTTCGCCATTCCATTCAAAGCCTCTATGTTTTGGCGTACACCGAGATTCCTGCTGATAGGCAAATCAAAGTGGTGGCAACCGTCGGACGGAGGACGTAACTTAAGGAATCGACACCATGAAAATTAAACGCTTTTTTCGGAAAAGACATTCGCCAAGTAATGCGTATGGTGAAAGAAGAATTAGGCCCTGATGCAGTGATTATGTCAAACCGTACGGTTGATGGTGGTGTCGAAATTGTTGCGGCACAGGATTTTGACGCACAAGCATTACAACAATTAACACCCGCTACACCAGAGCAGCCGCCTATGCCGGAACCCGAGGTAAAAAAATCAGCCTTAACGGGTTTTGACGCAGCCAAAAAACATTTGCATTTACTCAGCAGTCATCGCAAACCAGGGATGCCGGATAATAAGCAGGAAAATAAAGCGTTCGCGGAGAAAGTTGCGGAAAAATTAGAAACATTAACTTATGCGCAAGAACGCTTAAACAAAGCGCAAACCACCGCTAAATCGCATCAAGCGGAGCAGTTTTTAGGTTATGCTGAAAAAGTGCAATTACGCGCTAAAGCTGAGAACAGTGGTATGCTTGAACCGACCCGTATTACTAAATTCGAGCCGCCCGTTGTTAAACCACAAGCAACTCAGGTTAGTCATAAAGCGCTTGAGCCATCCGAAAGCTTTTCTGAGCGCTTGCTGCTGGACATGAATAAAGAATTGAAGGAGTTACGCCTGGCTTTAGAGGGTAAACTAGGTACTGCGTGGACAGGGCAGCATAAAGCCCCTTCAACCAAAACAGAGGTATTAAGACGATTAATCACGATGGGGATTGCAAAATCATTAAGCATGAAAATTGCCAATCGTTTGCAGGACGAGTCATCCGCTGAACATGCGTTTAACAAAGCCAAAGAGGTCTTGGCAGGAGCTATTCCATTGGCGGAAGATTCGCTATTAGAAACAGGCGGAATAGCGGCATTAATCGGACCTACCGGTGCCGGTAAAACCACTACGATTGCTAAATTAGCGGCTAAATTTATTTTGCGGCATGGACCTAGGCAAGTTGCCTTAATCACTACTGATAATTATCGTATCGGTGCCCATGAGCAAATCAACACTTATGGCCGGATTTTAGATGTGCCGGTTAGAATTGCGACCAGTCCTAGCGAATTACGCCATGTAATTCATAGTTTTGCTGATAAGCGTTTAATTTTAATTGATACAGCCGGCATGAGTCAGCGTGATTTAAAATTAGCGGAACAGATTAAGTTGTTAAAACAAAGCGATATACCGGTGAAATCCTATTTAGTCATGTCAGCAGCGACTGAATATAAAGCGTTAACGCAGATTATTAATGCGTTTCAAATATTTGCCCCCGAAGCCAGTATTTTGACTAAATTAGACGAAGCCGTCAGTGTAGGCTCTGCGCTTTCTAGCATTATAGAGCACCATTTACCGTTATTTTTTGTTACCGATGGTCAGCAAGTACCCGAAGATATGCATAAACCGTGTGTGCGTACGCTGATTGCAAAATGCGTTGCTGAATTGGAGCTAGAAACAGACTATACTGAACAGGTTAACGATAATCTTTGGATGGCTCAAGGCTATGCATAATCAAATCGACCAAGCAGCCGGCTTGCGTAAATTGAAAAAAAACAAACCGGTACGTGTTATTGCGATAACCAGCGGCAAAGGCGGTGTGGGTAAAACTAATCTATCCGTTAATTTAGGTATTGCGATGGCGCAAAAAGGCCAACGTGTCGCCTTATTAGATGCTGATATGGGCTTAGCGAATGTCGATATTTTATTAGGTTTATATCCTAAATTTAATTTATCGCATGTGTTAACCGGTGAAAAAAAGTTTGGCTGACATTATGTTAGATGCGCCGGGCGGTTTGAAAGTGATTCCCGGTGCCTCTGGCATTCAGAAAATGGCAGAATTATCGACAGTAGAACAAGCGGCAGTTGTCCATGCGTTTAGTGAGATTGATCAAGATTTAGATGTGCTGCTGGTCGATACAGCGGCTGGTATTTCGGCTTCAGTCGTTAATTTTGCTAGAGCCTGTCAGGAAATTATTATTGTTGTTTGTGACGAGCCTACCTCATTAACCGATGCTTATGCGTTTATAAAATTATTAAACCGTGATTATGGTTTAAGTCATTTTCATGTCATTGCCAACATGGTTCAGTCGATTCAGCAAGGTCAAAGTTTATTTCAAAAGTTGACCAAAGTAACCGATGCCTACTTAGATGTTGCGTTACAGTATGAAGGCATGGTGCCGTATGACGAGTATTTACGCAAAGCGGTACAAAAACAAACCCCTGTGCTGGAGGCGTTTCCAGGTTGTAAAGCGTCATTAGCATTAAAAACCATTGCCGGTAAAATTGAACAGTGGCCGTTAAAAGCGCAAGCAGGTGGTTATATTGAGTTTTTTATTGAGCGCATGATTCAGTATGGCTCAGAGGAGTATGCAGCATGAGCGGGGTAGCAATGTATGCATCGGTGAAAACAGGCGGCACCGATGAGATGATTATGCAACATGTTCCGCTAGTTAAGCGCATCGCTTATCACTTATTGAATCGTTTACCTGATTCAGTACAAGTGGAAGACTTAATACAAGCCGGTATGCTAGGGTTATTAGAAGCTGTTAAACAATATGACGCTACCCAAGGCGCAAGCTTTGATACTTATGCAGGCATTCGTATTCGTGGCGCGATGATAGACGAAATTAGGCGTTCGGATTGGACGCCGCGCTCGGTTCATAAAAAAGCGCGAATGGTTACTGAGGCGATTCGGACTTTAGAAGCAAAAAATGGCTACGAAGCGAAAGACAGTGAAGTTGCTGAGCATTTAGGCATTAGCTTAGAAGAATATCATCACATTTTATTAGACTCTAGTAGCTGTCGCATGTTTAGCGTTGAAGAGTTAGCGCAAGCCGGTGACCACTATTTGGAAGAAGTCACTCAACAAGGACAGCAGCCCATTGAAGATATTAGCCGGGGTGGATTTCAGCAAGCATTAGCTAAAGCGATTACCGAACTCCCTGAACGTGAGCGCTTAGTTATCTCGCTTTATTACGACGATGAGCTGAATTTACGTGAAATTGGTGAAGTACTCAATATTAGTGAATCGCGTGTGTGCCAAATCAGCACGCAAGCTATTTTAAGATTACGCTCACGATTAGCCGATTGGTTAATAGCCGAGCAGTAATTTTTACGAAGTTGTTGTTTCGGTTTTGGCTACCTACTTAAGCCGGGACAGGTCATTCAGAGTGAAGGGCGCCGTAAATACGTCCCTGTAGGCTTGGCGGCAGCATCCCTGCTGCCGACACCTTCACTCTAAACAACCTGTCCCGGCTTGGTATTGTCCCGTTTTAAGTTGGTAGCCCTTTTTGTTGGTGCTAAAAGGTTATATTCAAAAACCAGATTCGCTAAGCCTAATCGCCTAACCATTCTTGTAACGCTGTAATAATGCTTTGTGCTTGGTCTTTGCTAGAAATATTAAATTTCGATTTCTGCTGATATTCACCATTGCGCTTTTGGTAGCGGCGTATTGTGTACTTATCAGGGCCATAAGCTTCTTTAGCTCTATCCCAGTCTTGATAACGATACATCACGGTCGCCCATGCGCCTTTGGTTAAGACTTTTTTATCGAGTTCTTTAACGGTTTGTACACCATTATCGATATAGTTTACTGTTAACTCGTCTACTGTTTCCGCCATAATTTCACTCAATGCGTTGTTATAAACCGGCCGAAAGCACGACTGCCTTCACCTGTTTTAATGGTATCGATAACTTTTAACTGCTTAGCATCGACTACTGAAACCGTACCATCAAACCAATTTGCCACGTAAACCGACCTATCATTGGGATGGGTATCAATACCTTCGGGTTTATCGCCTACATTCAGCAAGGCGATTTCTTTTAATGTATCGGTGTCTATTACCGATACTGAGCCGTCATCTTGATTGGTGACAAATAAGCGACTGTCGTTTAATGCCAACGTTGCAGCATAAGGCAATAAATTGACTTTCACAGTGGCTAAGACGGCCATAGTGGTTGCATCTAATACGGTTACATCATCGCTTTGAACATTAGCCGTATAGAGTTTTAAACCGCTACTATCTAAGGTAATGCCAAACGGGTGTTTACCTACCGATACCGTTTTTGTTACGTGGTAATCAGCTAAATCGATTTTAGATACCGAATCGCTCATGCGGTTAGCGACATAAAGCCAGCGATTATTAGGACTTATCGCTAAACCTGACGGTGACTCACCAACGTTTATCGTGGTTAATCGCTTAAATTCATGGGTATCTAATACTGCAACGCTATTATGATACCAATCCGCGACAAACAGCTTATGACCATCAGGACTGACCGCGATGCCTAACGCGCCTGGGCCTACGTTGACTGTTTGTACGAGCTTGCGTTGCATTAAATCAATCACCGCGAAGCCTTCAGCTTCAGGCGTACTGATAAAGCAGCGTTTGCCGTCTGGGGTAACGGCAACACCAGCCGGTTTGCCGGGTACGGGGATTGTTGCAATGACTTGTCGGCTGTCGGTGTCAATCAGTGACACCGACTCGCTAAGCTGATTCGTGACCACCGCTAAAGCATTCGCTCTAACAAATGTTGATGCGGCTAATAAAAGTAAGCCAAATACGACAGCATTAGTTTTTAGCACGGGTTAACCTTATTTTTCTGCTAACATTTTCAAGTTCGTTAAACCCGATTTTAACAGGGTAGTCACTGCGGTATTGGCCGCTTCTTCGTTCATTTCCGCTGGCGGGTTGTTATTCATATAGGCGCGATAATACGCTGCTTTCCATGCGACGACACTGGTATCGCCTTTGGATTCAACTTCAATGCTAGCCGCATAATTGTCGACGGGTAATACCGGGACTTTTTCATCAACACCTGCATGGTTAATGGTTTTTGCCACACTCATATCAGTAATCTTATAAGAATAGCTCATTGAGCTTTCATCATATTTTTTAAGTTCTTCGGTAATGGTGCCACCATTATCTAACGTAATGACTCTAACTGAGCCTTTGCTATTACCTTTGTTAGCGGTAGTGCTTTTTACACCTGGTAGCCAAGACATGTCGTCATAATTGTTGATAATGCCCCATACTTTAATCGCAGGTGCGTTAATAGTGATTTCTTCTTCTGCTTTTTGTCTGACTGGGCCATGTGCATAAACAGTGCTCATTGCAAAGAATGACACTAATAAGCCGGTAAACATTATTTTTTTCATAAATACTCTCTCGTTGAAAAAACCTAAAAAACTAAGGCGCGCATTATATGCCAACTCAATGCTTAGGACTAACAGCGAATAAAAATAAATCGCAACAGACTTGCCAACCTCAGACTATGTTATACAATCGTTTTAAACAGTTGTTTGATATTAATTGACTGACCATGGAAGCATTGTTAATTTCACCACCTAAAGAAGCTGTTTGTGAGCGCTTATTGCAAACGGCTGTTAATGTTTTTGCCGAACATGGTTTTAAACATGCCACTATTCGCGAAATATGTACGCAAGCCGATGTGAATGTCGCCGCAGTTAATTATTATTTTCGTAGCAAAGAAGTGCTTTATGCGCACACGTTAAGCTATGCGTTTGCAATGATGCGAGAGCGTTATCCGCAAAATCAGGCGATGGATAAGAGTTTAGCGCCTGAATTACGTTTACGCAGCTTTATCACTAACTTCATACACAGGCTTATGGATACGGGTGACTTGGGCAAATACAGTAAGCTCATCACGCGTGAAATGGTCGAGCCGACCAAGGCCTTAAGCGATGTTATTAATCATGCTATTCAGCCTGAATGCAGGGTTTTGCAAGAGATTATTGAAGTCATACTTGGAAAAACCACCGATACCGCGACGCTTAATCGCACGCTACTAAGCATTGTTGGTCAATGTTTAGTCTATAAACATTCTCGACCCATTATTGAGCAGATGTTTCCAGAATTGATAGCCGGTGAGGCAGCGATTAATGCGTGTGCTGAGCATGTATGGCGTTTTTCTCTTGCCGCATTAACCCACAAAACCCCTGATTAAACTTACTGGCGGAGGTTTAATGAATCATATTGCATTAAAAATGCTCATGGGTGATAGAGGCAAATATTTAGGCATTATCATGGGCTTAACCTTTGCTTCGCTGATTATGACGCAACAACCGGCGATTTTTGTTGGTTTAATGGCCCGCTCATACAGTTTTATCTCAGATTTAGGCTTGCCTGATATTTGGGTGATGGATGCTAAAGTGCAATTTATCGACGACATAAAGCCGTTACAAGAAACAGAACTCTACCGGGTGAGAGGGATTAGCGGTGTAGAGTGGGCTATGCCTCTATATAAAGGCTTATTAAAAGCCCGTTTAGCGGATGGTACGTTTCAAAACGTGTAATGTGATTGGTTTAGATGACGCGACCTTAATCGGCGGCCCTGCCACGATGTTACAAGGCACATTAAACGATTTACGTCGTAGCGATGCGGTCATTGTCGATATAGACGGTGCCCGCGATAAACTCGGCAAGCCCAACCCTAATCCAGACGCAGCCAATATCCCGTTACAAATCGGCGATAATTTAGAATTGAATGACCGCCGCGCTATCGTCGTTGGCATTGCTAAAGTTACGCGCACGTTTCAATCACAACCGGTTGTGTATACCACATACTCACGCGCCAAAAGCTATGCGCCTAGAGAGCGAAAGTTATTATCGTTTGTACTGGTTAAAGCCAAAGCCGGCCAGGATTTAGAGCAACTCTCTCAACGTATAACGGCGCAAACCGGTTTAGCCGCTTATACGCAAGAGGGTTTTAAACAATTAACCTATGAGTATTTTATGAAGAACACCGGTATTCCGATTAACTTCGGCATTACCATTACCATGGGATTTATCATCGGCACGGCGATTGCCGGTCAAACCTTTTATAACTTCACACAAGAAAATCTACGCCAATTTGGTGTGTTAAAAGCGATGGGCGCGAGTAATCTCAGTTTACTCAAAATGATTTTATTGCAAGCCTTAATGGTTGGCAGTATTGGCTATGGTTTAGGCGTAGGGTTAGCGGCGGCTTTTGGTTATGCCATGCGCCATACTATCTTGGCGTTTAAATTACCTTGGCAATTGTTGTTGTTCAGTGGTGCAGGGGTGAGTTTAATTTGCACGGTTGTTGCGTTATTCAGTATTGTCAAAGTCATTCGTTTAGAACCCGCTATT
>NZ_LAJX01000139.1 GCF_000963695.1 Methylocucumis oryzae | reverse complement strand
GTATTCAGGCTGCATAACGCCAGGGATGGCGTGTAGTAGAGCAACGCAGCAGCAGTTGCCGAGGACGCCGTGAATACATCCCTGTAGGCTTGATGGCAGCATCCCTGCTGCCAACACCTGCCCCCTAAATACCCTGTCCCTACTAAAGTTTGTAGCCTATTGTTTTTAGTGCAAGTTGCAAGTCTTGCCAAGCTTTGCGTTTCTCAGGCAATGAGCGTAATAAATACGCAGGATGATAGACGACAATTAACGGTACCTCATTTAAGCGATGTATTTGACCACGCAGCTTTGATAAGGGCTGCTCGGTATCCAATAAAGTTTGTGCCGCAATCCGACCTACTGCCAATATTATCTTAGGATTAACCAACTCGATTTGGCGCTTAAGAAAATGGCTGCACGCGGCAATTTCGTCAACATGCGGGTCACGGTTTTTCGGCGGCCTGCATTTAATAATATTAGCAATATAGACGTGTTCTCGGTTAAGTCCTAACGCTCTAATCATTTCGGTTAATAACAGTCCAGCCGGTCCAACAAACGGCAAACCTTGCTCATCTTCGTGTTGTCCTGGGCCTTCACCAATAAACATCCAATCCGCGTGGCGATTTCCGCTACCAAAAACAGTGTGTAGCCGCGTTTGACTTAATACGCAGTTGTAACAATGGCTGACTTCAGCTTCTAACGTTTGCCAAGCGAGTTCAATATCTACTGGCGAGTTGCTTGAGGCATCGTCAACTATACTCGGCTCAGTTGCGCTAATTTGGATTTCGCTATCAAGCGCTAGACTTGCGCTAGATTCGTGGCGCGGTAGCCAGCGCGTAATTCCCATAGCATCGAGATAGTGTTGCCGTAATGCAGTATCCATGACGTTCCCTAGCCGATAGCGCGTTATATTTGGTGAGTGTTTACCATTGAGATTCGCCCGTTATAGGGTCATACATTTCGTGGTGAATGGTGTGGCGGTTAGCGATTAATTCGTCAATCGTTGGTGAATTTGTTAAAGCGCGCTTAATGGCGAGTTTCATTGCTTCGTAGTTAGTTCTATATAAATCTTTACGATCTAATTCGGGATTCGTTGCGCATTCTGGTGCAATCCACAGCATCGCAATAATGCATAAATCATCGACAGAGTCTTTAGGGATGATGCCTTCGATGACGCTATCTAACACTGCGTCAGCGACAGCAGATTGCACTGGGCCACCTAATAAATTGACGTATGCGGCTGATTTAATGGTCACTTTAGGAACGATTAATGTCGCAGGACGTACTTGTTGGTTACAGGCTCGGATTGCGAACATGCGCGTATGGCCTTCTGTTTGTCCCATGAGATTTGCAAACGCATGTCCGGCGGGGCCATTAACATGCCCGATTAAAATCTCTGGCATGGCATCAGTACCTTGACCTTCGCTGGAGAAAACGGTGGCTTCGCCGGTTTTAAACCAGATGCTTGTTGAATTATCGGTGGTCATTGGGTTACTCCTTGGATGAGTGCTATAAATAAACCGGCATTCTAAGCCTGAAAAAATGCTACTAGCAAGTGAGTGATAAAAGTTATTAGCAACGAATAGCTAAGACATCACAAGGAGCGTGTTGTAATACTTTGTTTGCGGTCGGTGTTAACAAGCGTGCTAAACCATGACGGCTATGCAGGCCTACGATAATTAAATCCACGTGTTGATGCTTTGCTAAGTCGATAATTTCATCAACCGGTACGCCAAACACTAACCAACGCGAATCAGGCTTAATCGACAAGCGGTCGGCAAAATCAGTGAAAGCCTGTTTTTCTGCATTAAGCAATTCATCATCGCTAGCCTGTTGTAACGGAATAATTGTGCCATAACTGGTATCAGGCATTGGGATAGCATCAATGACATGAATTAGGCTAAGCTTAGCATGGGCTAAAGTGGCTAGTTGTTGAGCTTTTTCGGCCATTTGCCAGTCTTGGTTAGAGCCGTCGGTTGTTAATAAGATATGCTGATAAGTCATAGCGAAGTCAAATGAGATAGGGATTAATGATAGTTAGCTTACAATACCTAGTTTAGAATGACCACGCCAGCTTCCACATTAAACGTGCAAAAATAACAATAAAATTAATACAACCTATAATGGATGTTAATAATGCGCTCTCATGTATTGTTGATAGATAGTGATTCAACCATGCACTTATCAGTATGCCAGTATCTGACTGATGCAGGATTTGAGCTTGTGTCTACCGTTAGTAGCTTAGAGGATGGGATTGACGTCATTAAATTTAATGCGCCTGCGCTTGTGTTATTAGCTTTAACACGACCGATTATCGACGATTCGACGCGACTAGCTGGCATATCTGCGCTACTCGTAGATGAGCAGATTCCATTAATCATGATTGTCGATACCGAAGAGGCTGAGCGCATTCAGCAGTGCTATGAATTAGGCGCAACCGATGTAGTGATTAAACCAATTAATTGGCAAATTCTTGTTCATCGCTTGCATTACATTTTAAAAACGCACCAAGCGTTAAATCGATTAGCAATTAGCGAATTGCGCTTATCCAATGCTCAGCGCTTGGCCAAATTAGGTAATTGGGAATGGACTATCAAAGACGGTCACTTGTATTGGTCTCATGAAATCTATGACATTTATCAGTATCATGAACATGACGCCTCTGGTAATCGTCCGTTTTTATTCGCGGCGGTTGATGAGCTAGATTTACCTAAAGTGGAAGAGGCCTTTAATCGTGCGTTAAAGTTTAAAGAAACTGTCAACATCGATTATAGAATTAAGCGAAAAGACGGTGTTTTAGTCTGGTTAAACCAACAAATTCAACCCGTTATCGATAAACAAGGCCGATTAACCGGACTTACTGGCACGATACAAAATATCACCGAGCGTAAAAAAAACGAAAAAAGACTTACGGTTAGCGGCGAAGATTATTGAAACCAGTAACGAGGCTATTGTGGTCACAGACAGTCAAAATCTCATTATTTCGGTTAACCCAGCGTTCACTGAAATCACCGGTTTTTTACCTGAAGAAGTGATAGGTAAACGCCCTAATATTTTTCAATCGGGTAAACATAGCTATAGCTTTTATAAAACAATGTGGGCATCGTTAGCTAAGACGGGACGTTGGTGTGGTGAGATTTGGAATAAACGTAAAAACGGTGAAGTCCATCCTAGCTGGATGTCGATTAACACGATTCGTATCGATGGCAATATCAGTAATTACGTGGCGGTTTACAACGATATTAGCCAACGTAAACAAGCGGATGATTATATTTATAAACTGGCCCATTACGATACGCTGACGGGACTGCCTAATCGCTTATTGTTTTATGACCGCTTACAAGTAGCATTAAGCCATGCTAGCCGTCACCAATTAGTCTTAGCGTTAATGTTTATTGATTTAGACCAATTTAAACGCATTAACGATACATTAGGCCATTCAGTTGGCGATGAATTATTAGTGTCGGTCGCGAAGCGTATACAGGAAACCATTCGTAAATCCGATACCGTAGCGCGTTTAGGTGGCGATGAGTTTGTGGTGATTTTAACCGACACAACCGTTGCGGCAGCAACACAGATAGCCGAAAAATTAATTACTACGTTGGCTAGCGTGCATCATTTACGTCACCATCATGTCGTTAGCACGCCGAGTATTGGCATCGCATTTTACCCCGATGATGGCGAAGACGCTGAAACCTTAACCAAAAATGCCGATGCGGCTATGTACTGGGCTAAGGAGTCAGGGCGCAATGGCTTTAAGTTGTATAGCAAAGAGTTAACGCAGTCCAGTCAACAGCGCATGCATTTAGAAGCTGAGTTGAGA
This sequence comes from Methylocucumis oryzae, assembly GCF_000963695.1. Taxonomy (GTDB): domain Bacteria; phylum Pseudomonadota; class Gammaproteobacteria; order Methylococcales; family Methylomonadaceae; genus Methylovulum; species Methylovulum oryzae. The sequence continues at coordinate 10,609 of NZ_LAJX01000139.1, read as the reverse complement.
ATGGCTTTAGAACACAGCCAATTTGAATTAGTGTATCAACCTAAATTTGCGGTGAGCTCAAAAACCATTACCGGAGTTGAAGCGTTACTGCGTTGGCAGCACCCAGAACATGGGCTTATCTCACCTGAATATTTTCTTAATTTAGCCGAGGAAACGGGATTAATTATTGCCATAGGGAGTTGGGCGCTTAAAACAGCGTGTGTGCAAGCCAAGCAGTGGCATGATTTGGGTTTTGATATTAAAGTCGCCGTCAACATTTCGGCGAAACAATTACATGCGCCAGGTTTTGTTGAAAGCATTCAACAAGCATTACATGACACGCAATTATCGGCTTATGCGCTTGAATTAGAATTTCCAGAAAGTTTGTTCATTAATAATGACTTTGATTCACTCTCCAGAATATTAACCAACTTGAAAAAATTAGGCATTGCGATAGCGGTTGACGATTTCGGTACTAGTTATTCTTGCTTGAGTTATTTAAAACGACTGCCATTAGATATGTTAAAAATCGACAAATCATTTGTTAAAGGCTTAGCGACTGATACTGAAGATCAAGCGATTATTCAAGCGATTCTGACGTTAGCACAGGCATTAAACTTAAAAACCGTTGCCGAAGGCGTAGAAACCCATGAGCAAGCAATGTTTTTGTTGGATAAACAGTGCAGTGATATGCAAGGCTATTGGTTAAGTATGCCGGTATCGGCAGAAAAATTACAATGGCTGATATGGACTGGGAAAGGTGCTTAGTGGGTACAGGTTATGCCGTTGTAGGGTACGCAATGCGTACCTTTTTGTTTTGTAATCTCGGTTGCTAGCTATGTATTATCCAGGTGATAAACAAACGATAGTGCTTAGGACAGCTGATTCGGTGAGTTCTGAGCTTAAAGAATGGCCACCGCTACTCGCTAAAATATTTGCGACTAGAGGTATAGCGCTAGCGTCTGAATTAGATAGGTCACTTGCTAGTTTGCCATCGCCTTGGGCGATTGTTGGCATGGAGGGCATGGTCACAGCGTTAATCGACGCGCTACGTCAGTCTGTCTGTATTTGTATTGTCGCGGATTTTGATGCTGATGGTGCGACGAGCTGTGCCGTGGCGCTAAGAGGGTTAACCTTATTAGGCGCTAAACACGTTAAATTTATTGTGCCTAATCGATTTGAATTTGGTTATGGCTTGACGCCAGAAATTGTTGAAGTGGTCGCCCAGCTTAATGCCCATCTTATCATCACCGTTGATAACGGCATTTCTAGCATAGATGGCGTTGCCGCAGCACAAGCCAAAGGCATCCGCGTGTTAATAACCGATCATCATTTACCCGGTGCTAGCCTGCCCAAAGCGACTGCGATTGTTAATCCTAATAACCCAGGTAACGAAGCTCAGTTTAAAGATTTAGCCGGTGTTGGTGTGATTTTTTATGTCTTAATGGCGTTGCGTAGCCGGTTGCGTGAACAAGGCTGGTTTGCCGAACAAGGCTTGCAAGAACCTAATCTCGCGCAGTTGTTAGATTTTGTTGCGTTAGGCACTGTCGCCGATGTCGTACCGTTAAGTCGGGTTAACCGAATCTTGGTCCATCAAGGTCTATTGCGCATTCGTGCAGGTGCGGCTCACGAAGGGATTAAAGCGTTGTTACAGGTTTCGGGCAAAACGGCGTCAACGCTCGCTGCCGCTGATTTGGGTTTTGCGTTAGGGCCTAGGTTAAATGCGGCTGGGCGCATGGATGATATGTCGTTAGGCATTCAATGTTTAATTACTAATGATGCGGGTTTAGCGCACAGCATTGCGCTGCAATTAGATGACTTAAACAATGATAGGAAAGATATAGAAACTCAAATGAAGCGGCAAGCGTTAGCGTTGCTTAACGAAATGAGGTTAGCCGACAGTAAGCACTTGTCATCCGGTATTTGTTTGTATGATGAAAACTGGCATCAAGGCGTGATAGGAATATTAGCCGGGCGTATTAAAGACCGACTGCATAGGCCCGTTATTGCGTTTGCGCCCGCAGGTAAAGACACGATAAAAGGCTCAGCCCGGTCAATTCCAGGTTTACATATACGCGATGTATTAAGCGATATAGCTGCAACGCAACCTAAGCTATTAACTAAATTTGGTGGCCATGCCATGGCAGCAGGTTTAACGATTGCCATGCATGATTTGCCTGCGTTTACGCTTATGTTCGACGAAATGGTTAATAGGCGGTTAACTCAGTTAGATTTAGAGCAAAAAGTTTGGTCTGATGGCGTGTTAAGCGAATATGAAATGACATTGGCGACAGCCGATTTAATCCAAAATGCCGCAACGTGGGGGCAGACTTTTCCTGAGCCGGTGTTTCATGGACAATTTGAGGTCGTGCAAGCGCGTATAGTGGGGCAAAAGCACTTAAAGTTAGTGTTACGCTTAAACAACAGCTCGTTATTAATCGATGGCATCGCGTTCTTTGTTGAGCAGGTAGAGCATTGGCAAGGCGTCCGCAGTGTATTAGCCGCTTATAAATTAGCTGTTAATGATTATCAAGGTAAGCGTAGTGTGCAATTTATTATTCAGTATTTAGAAAAGTTAGCTTAGTGAGCCAGAGTAGGGCAGTGTGTGCATGTTGTTGTCAACTCATTACAGCATTGGGAGAAGTTAGATGTCTGTCGTAATAAAACCTAATCAAGTGACCAGCGTAGAAGACTATTTAACAGAAGAACGTAGTAGGGACGTAAAGCACGAGTTGATTGACGGCTATCTTTACGCAATGGCCGGTGTTAGTGCTAATGATGAGAGAATTTGCGTCAATGTGTTGAGGAAATTTGGCAACCATCTGGAAAACTCTCCTTATATACTCTGAACGTTTCAAATTTTTCGGTTTTTTTGAGTAGGGTACGCTGTGCGTACTATTAAAAAAAATCGTAATAAAATCAATAAAAAGGTACACGTAGCGTACCCTACAGCGAGCTGTAAAAACCGAAAACTTAACCGTTCAAAGTATAGCTATCCTTGCTTGACTTACAATCAAAGTTAACTTTTCAGACGTTACACTTATTGTATGAGTTCGCGGTGTAGCTGTTTTTCATAGCCGCTTCTCGTTGGATGGATGAGGAGGGGACGATATCTTTCCTGGCACAGAGCGGTTTCGCAACAGGGCTAATTTTGATTTATATCAAAAGATTGCTGGTTAGTTTGTTGTTGTGTAGATTACACAGCAAAATTATTTTATGAATCGCTCAAGATTTGTTTTGTTAGTTGTTGATAACTAATAAAATCTAATCTTTTGTAAAATAACATTAAAACTTGTCGTGAATACATAATACTGCTACTATCATAGCCGCAGCACACAGTTTGTTGTAAAAAAACAAATTGATAATTAAAACAACCAAGAGGGTAAATTGATGAGAAACAATCATAAATTAGCGCTAAGCGTCGCTGCTGCGACATTAGCGGTTGCCGGTGCCGCTTCTGCACCACAAGCATTAGCCGGTTCTGTCGCTCAACATCACGCTGAAGTCGACGCAATGTCACGTAAAGTTGAAATGTTAGAGTCTCAATTGCAAGCGATGCAATCTGAGTTAGAATCACTAAGATCACAATCTAGCCATTCTTCTTATTCTTCTTCATCGAGTGCCGATTCTGCCAAAGTACAAGAATTAGAAGCTTGGATGAATTCAGTAAAAGCCTCACGTTCATTAGCATCAGTTAAACATGACAACACTATCTTCTTCCGTGGCGGTTATGCCAGAATGGATGAGTTGAGAAACGGCGTATCGATTCAAAGTGATGTTGTGCCATTAGGTGCACAAGATCAAGCTGACCAAGATGCTTGGTATATCGGTGCCGGTTTTGATTTTGGCTTAACCGACGACGTTTTGGGGCATGATGGCTAATACTGAAGTGTTAGCTGAGTTAATGTTTGAATATAAACACTTTGGTAATGCTCAAGGTAACTGTTTAGCGTCTGATCCTACTTGTTTAGCTGCCTTAGTCGGTGGTGCAGGTGGTCCAGCTAGGGAAGTCACTGTTAACCAATTCACTTTGACCGCGTCGCCTAAAATCAAATTCATGAAAGGCAGCCCGATTAGACCTTGGTTAATCCCAGTCGGTTTAGGCATTCATGTTATCAGTCCACCGTCTGAGTCTATTACGGTATTAGATCCAGGTGTGATGTTCGCAGGCGGTGTTGATTATCGTTTGTGGAAAGATATTTTCATTGGTGTTGATGCACGTTACCATGTAACAGGCGGCGATTCTGATGGTGTGAATACCAATGGCTTTACTGCTGGTGGTTATTTAGGTATCGGTTTCTAATAAACCTGCTATACCGTTCGTTGAAAAGGAGGGCGTCAAACCCCTCCTTTTTTTGTGCCTAAGCAATGTGTTATACGATTATTAAGCCATAGCGTTTTCATTGAGCCATCCCATACATTGTTTTATACTTGTACAGCTTTATGCACAACTATCAGGTGTCCGCTATGCGCGTCATATCCTTTAATCAAGCCAGAAATAACTTAAAGTCCGTGCTAGATAGTGTTATTAATGATGCCGATTGCACTATTATCACCCGCCGTGATGCTGAAGATGCGTCGTAATGTTAATGGACTATTACACCAGTCTGATGGAGACTGTTCATTTGCTCAAATCTCCTGCTAATGCGGCACATCTCGCCAAATCCATAGAACAATACCGGGCAGGGCAAGCTACAGCGCGCAAATTAGCCGATGACTAAGTGCTTGGCATGGACAGAAGCAGCTTGGCAGGATTATTTGCATTGGCAAAGCCAAGATAAAAAAACGTTAAAACGCATCAATAAACTGATTGCAGACGCCCTAAAAGACCCGTTTACAGGCATAGGCAACAGAGCCTCTACGCGAAATTCTTGCCGGTTTTTGGTCTAGGCGCATTGACGAATCCAACCGTTTGGTTTACGCAGTGACCGATAGCCATTTGACTGTTATTGCTTGCCTATACCATTATTAAGATTGATTGACAAACCGTTCTTCATGAAAATTCTTTATCCAGAAATTCAACCTTTCCAGACTTTTTTCTTAGCCACGAATTCGGTGCATCAGGTGTATGTCGAACTGAGCGGTAATCCCAACGGCATTCCCGTTATTTTTTTACATGGTGGCCCTTGTTCGGGCACCAAACCTGACCATAGGCGTTTTTTTAATCCTGAGCAGTATCAAATTATTTTGTTTGACCAACGTGGTTCAGGTCAATCAACGCCATTTGGCGAGCTAAACGCTAATACCACACAAGACTTAGTCAACGATATGGAAGCGATTCGCAACAAGTTAGCGATAGAGAAATGGCTAGTGTTTGGCGGTTCATGGGGGGCAGCATTGGCGTTGGTTTATGTCGCCCAACATCCAACCGTGGTCTTAGGTTTAGTGTTAAGAGCGGTGTTTTTAGCTAGGCAACGTGATTTAGCTTGGTACGCCAAAGACGGTGCTAATCGAATTTACCCTGAGCAATGGCTGCAGTTAATGGCGAGTTTGCCGGAACCCAGCACTGACCTATTAACGACGTTATGCCAAATATTTTGGGGCGATGATGATGCATTAAAAGCGCAAGCCGCCAAGCCTTGGTTAACCTGGGGTGCACTTACCGCGTTAGGTAATGACTATCAGCCTAAAGCGCTGGACATAAACGAGCGTAGTTTTTTACAGATTAAAATGGAATTGCATTACGCGCAAAATGCGTATTTTTTAACGGAAAATCAACTGTTACAAAGCTGTGGTCATTTACAACATATTCCTGCCATTATCATTCATGGTCGGCAAGACTTTTTTATGTCCTATCGAGGCGGGTTTTAAGCTACATCAAGCGTTACCCCATGCGCGCTGGGTGGTGTTGCCTAATGCCGGTCACGTTTCTCATCATCCTGAAATGATAGATGCCTTAGTGACGGCGACTGACCAATTCGCTCTAACACAAAATTTTGAGAGTGAGCAAAATGACTAAGCGTTTGATTATTGCGATGACCGGTGCAACAGGCGCTATTTATGGCGTCAGAATGCTGCAAGTGCTAAAAGCCCAACCAGAGTGGGAAACTCATTTAGTCATTTCGGCCGCCGGCGTGGTCAATGTTAACCACGAGTTAGGCATGAAGCGTGCTGAAGTTGCTGCGTTAGCCGATGTCACGCATGGCATACACGACATTGCCGCGAGTATTGCCAGTGGTGGTATGAAAACCGAGGGTATGATTATTGCCCCGTGTTCTATGAAGACTTTAGCGGCCGTTGCGCATGGTTTTGGCGATAATCTTATCGCTAGAGCGGCTGATGTGGTATTAAAAGAACGCCGTCGTTTATTGCTAATGCCACGCGAAACACCATTGCATTTAGGTCATATCCGCAATATGGCAACCGTGACAGAAATGGGCGGTATTATTTATCCGCCTATGCCAGCGTTTTATAGCAAAACCGATTCTCTCTCTGCTATGGTCGATGAAACCGTAGGCCGGGTTTTAGCGATGTTTGATATTCATATTGATGGACTGTACACACCTTGGCATGGGTTGTAGCCACACCCGATATACAGACATGTCGGGTTACGCCTTCCGCTATCGCTACAGGCTAACCGACCTACAAAACTTACATGAAATCGATAAGCCTTACCGGCAGAGTGTATTTCGAAAGGTTGTAATATCCGCCAATACTTCCAACGCCATGCATTTTATCTCTTGCGCTGAGCCATCTAAGGCGTCCGGCTGTTCGGTTGCCCGAAGGGCTAGGCTGAATGGTGCTAAGAAATCGGCATAGCTTGATTGTTGCATTAATTCGGCTAGTGCTAAACCAAGTCCCATTGCGCTGAGCTCGCGCACTTGTTCTTTTAATCGGAATAATGCTTGTTGCTCTCCTTGCTGAGCATGTTGTGCGACCTGTGCTAGGGCTAAACGGGCTGCATCGCGGTTGCCCAAATACAGCTGGGCTTGTAAGAGAAGATTTTCGTATTGGCCTTGCGCTTGAGCTAATTCAGCTACGGTGCGGTATAACATGCGCGCTTTTTCTGGGGCTTGTTGTTTTACGGCTAAGCGTGCGTGGTTAGCAAAGGGATAAGGATTATAGTGGTCGAGTTGCTCCGCTTGACGATATGCTTGCTCGGCTTCGTCATAGCGGTCAAGGTGATCTTGCAGTAGATTGCCTAAGTTGTTCCAGGGATAGTTCCAGTTAATATCCAGGGCTATGGCCTTGCGGTAAGCTTGTTCGGCTTCGTCATAACGCCTTGAATTATGTAACACGAAACCCAAGCAAAGCCAAGGACCGGCATTGCTTGGGACTACATGGTTCCAAAATCGACATAGTTTTTCTAACCAAGCGCTATTTGAAGTTGTGCTGAAAAGTAAGCTAGCACTCCACTCGATTAGTAGGGGTTGATCTTGAAATAAATACAAAACCTGACGATAAGTAATTCAGGATTGGGGCAATCAGGGAAAAATTGGCAGTCACGCACGGCCTTGAGCATCACCTCAGTATTTTCGGTTCCCCACTGTTTATTTAATTCACTGACCTCCCGTTCAAATAGCGCTACCAACTCATGGTATTCGCTTAAGCTTAAGGTTGCCGAATTCGCCGCGATCCGCTGTTTTTCTGCTAAGTTTCGCCATACACTCTCTTTAACCAAGTGTTGCCAATGCTCTCGTTCAGCCTGTGTTTGGGGGTGCGGACAAGCGGCGAGTAACTCATCTAGCGCAAAAAAGCGTTGCTCGTAGTCTTCAGCGGTTTGGTAATGCTGGTCGCAGCCGTCTAATTCCAATAAGCCGGGTAGTATGTCATTAATCGCTTGGCGCTGACGGGCGGCTTGTTGACGCGCGGTTACAAAGACGCTGTGTTCTAATTGATAACGCTCACGGCTGTCATCGGGTAAGGCACTGGCATACGCCAGGGAAATTTCTAAATCGCTATCGCGTTGCAGTTGCCCGCTACGATGCGCATAAACGCGTTGATTGACTAAATTGCCTAGCTCTTGGGTGCTATACCATAAGCGAATGAATTCTATCAGCCAGCTTAGCTTTTGCCGCACACGGCGCGGAGCATTGCGCATTAAATGCCAGATGTTGAACAGTCTTTCGCTGGCTTGGTAGCCGGCGCTACGGCTACCGGATAATTTGGTTTTTTCGATATACCCGTCTTGTTCTAGGCGTTTAAGCTGGCCGCTGAGTGTCGTACTGGCGATGCCAGAGATGTCGGCTAATTCACCGAGTCCTACCGGCTGCCAATGTTCCATGATATGTGCCATGATTTTACGCGGTTGTTCGGCTAAATGGCTTTCCATGCGTGCTTTGTATTGCGGTGTTAAATTGTCGAGTAGCACTTTTAAATCGGCGTGTATGTCGGCTTGGTTGCCTTGGGCGAATAACTCGAACAGAATTACCGTGGTTCTGGGATTGCCACCGCTGATTTGCCGTAGTGTTTTTAAGCGTTCTGGTTGGGCATCTAAAGTGGCTTGCATGGCTTGGCGGGCAGCCAGTCCCGGTGCTTGTTGTGCTGTGCCAAAAGTTTCTGCCAAGGCTAATAACGCATTGCGCATGTCTTGTAGGCTAAGCGGGCGAAGTTCTAAGATTTCAAAAAAATCGTGAAACGCTTCGTGGTAGTGTTGTTGGCTTTCTAGGGCTTGGTAGCTGGCACCGACCCAAAACAATTCAGTGTGTTGCATTAAGGTTTTGCGCAAACTCCATAATTGACTATCGGCTTTACCGCTGTTGAGGCTGTTAAATAACATGTCCGTACCATCGACTAATAACAGCAGGCGTTTGTGCTGTTGTTGGCACCAGGTTAATAGCAAATCGCGGGCGGCGTCGGCTTGTTGCTCGGCGTTTAGCGGTTTGAGCGCAGCAACGGCTTGATCGAGTTGCTCAGCTTTAGCGTCTTGTTGCTGTTGTTCTAAGTAATCGGCCAGTACGCCTAGGATATTAAGCCATAGTTCGTTGAGCTTAGCGACAGTGTATTGTTCTTCTGGCATTCGTAGCGGCAGCCAGTGCTGAGCCAGCGCGGCGTCATCTTGTACAGCTAACGCTATGCGGTTAAGCAATGTGCTTTTGCCCATGCCACGCGCACCGGTGATTAACGCATGTTGTACGGTTTGACCGTTGTTGGCATCGTGTATGCGTTGCATGATGTCATCTAGTTCATGCTGCCTGGCGACGAATATCTGGCGTAGTTCGTCGCTAGACCATAATTGCGGGTTGTATTTTAGCGGATTGCCAATGGCGTGATTAAACATGGTTACGTTGCCAGTAGTCGCGAACTAAGAAGGATAAAAACTGTATGCGGTTATCGGCGTGGCCGAGATAGCCGTCTTCTTCTAGTTTTAACAAACAGTGTTCTAGTTTTTGTTGGCGTTGTTCAGCGTTGTTTTCTATTCTGTTCAGCCTAGCCAGCAATTGTTTGCGGGTGAGACCGGTGCTAGTTTTCGCTAAGGCTGCGAGTACGGCTTTATAAAATGTTAAATCGTCGGGTGCTAAATCACGTATTAAGCGCTGATGCCAATGATTAAAGCGGGAGCGGGCGCTTATCAGTCGTTCATAGCCATCATCTACATCTTGGGTTAATAATACTCCTTTGGCTTGATTGCTTTCGTCTTCGCGGTCGCGGGCTGCTCGCAAACTCTCATGCAAGAGCAAGTTCAAATAAAAAGGGGCTAACCAGCCTATGCGTTGGCATAGATATTCCACTGCATCGGGGCTTTCAGGTCGCTGTTCACGCGCTATATGGGTTTGCAGCATGGTTTTTGCACTAGGTGGTTTGAACGGGCCTAAGACAAAATCATAGCAATCGTTAAAACGGGCGCTGAGTTGGTGACGTTCTAGCAGATAATTTAAACCAATCGAGCCGGAAAAAATCATGCGGCAGTGGTTAGCGTTGTTTAGACGCCAAGCGCGTAGCCAATCCAGAAAATATTCAGCTTGCTGGCGATCTTGCTGAATCAGCTTATCCAAGAATACGGAAAATTCATCGATGAAAATGCATAGCGGAGCAGGGCTTAAGCGTTGCTGTAAGGCGAGTGCTTTATCATGCCAGCTTAGCTCGCTGGTGTTTTGCAGTTCTATGCCTGCGCTTATGCCGCCTGGGCCTTTAACGTCTAGTCTTTTTAAACGTTGCAGCCATTGTGTTACTGAAGTGGTCAGTTTATTGAGATAGTGCTCTATAGCGGATTTGGGGAATTCAGCGTCAATCCTATCAATAAAGTCTTCAATACTGATTTTGTCTTGTATATCAATGACTCGGACTAAAAAGCCTTGTTCTGTAAGTTCTACAGCAAGTCGCTCAAGTAGCGAGCTTTTGCCCAAGCGGCGTGGGCCGCTTAGCACAATATGGTTATCTTGCAAATCGGACTTTAAATCTTCGAGCTCGTGTTTTCGGTCAAAGAAATCATCGCCGCTGACTTTATTACCTGTTGGAATACCCATAGCCTGTTCCTAATGAAGTGATATGGGATAAGTATATATTCAAAATTGAATTTATTCAAAAATTGAATTTATTTATATAACAAAAAAGATATATAGCGGCTCTTCAATAATCCTGAATCAGTTAATAAAGTGTTACCGTTCTTTTGTCGGCGTTGCCAAGCAGCACAAAAAAGTCATGCCAACCCTACGTTGGACAAGCGTAAAATTTACGTTAAGCTAATCTT
>NZ_LAJX01000138.1 GCF_000963695.1 Methylocucumis oryzae | reverse complement strand
CGCAATGGCCGATATTCGACTTCACCGAACCAATCGGGCAGCGTTGCTTAATGTCGCCAAAGGCTTTGCATAAACCGGTAATTTCAATCGGATCGCCTAATGGCGTACCGGTACCATGCGTTTCAACATAACTAATGGCATCGGCACTGAGACCGGCTTGCGCTAACGCTTGGCTGATAACACGTTGTTGCGCATTTGGATTCGGTACGCTATACGCTTGCGTTTTACCGCCATGATTAATCACACTGCTTTTAATCACGCCGTAGATACTGTCACCATCGCGTAATGCATCAGACAAGCGTTTTAACACCACCACGCCTACGCCTTCGCCAGGAATATAACCGTCGCCCTCTGCGCCAAAACTGTGGCAACGCCCACGCGGAGAAATAAAACCGCCGCCGCTTAACATGCTGTATTTATTCGGATGTAAACTAAGATTCACGCCACCCGCTAACGCCACGCTGATACGCGCGTGTTGCAAATCTTGGCAAGCTAAATGAATCGCGCTTAACGAGCTAGAACACATAGTGTCTACCGTCATGCTAGGACCGTGACAATTCAAATGGTAAGACACCCGGTTAGCAACGCCAGCAAAGTTACCGACGAAGCCTATGCGCGTGTCGTCGGCAGCCTCAGAGCGGCTAAATAATTGATACTCGCTATACATGACTCCGGCATAAACGCCAGCTTCGCCATCGCGCTCTAAGTCTTTAGGTGTGTAACCGGCGTCTTCTAGCGCTTGCCACGCTTGTTGCAAAAACAAGCGCTCTTGCGGGTCCATAAATTGCGCTTCGCGTGGCGCAATATTGAAAAACAACGGCTCAAAACAATCATAGTCGTTAATAAACCCACCCCAACGGCTACTATGGCTGCCATGTGGCTGATTTTCATCGCGATAAAACGCGTGCCAATCCCAACGTTGTTGCGGGATTTCGCTAATAGCATCGACGCCATCGCGTAAATTACACCAGAATTGCTTAATATCATCAGCCTTAGCATAACGGCCTGATAATCCGACGATAGCAATGTCTAAAGCGGCATGGTTTGGGGTATTTGGGTAGGCCATGCGTACCCTACGCGCTATCGGATACAAAACCTGTGGTAATGCGTAGGGTACGCTTTGCGTACCGTCCTTGCTTAATAACGCTTGTAAACGCAACGCATGAGCCTCAACAAAATACGCGCTTAATTGCGTTAAATTTTGGTATTCAAAAAACAATGTCTTAGCTAACGTGCCGAAGCTTTTTTCCAGCTCGCGGGTTAATTGCAGCATGATAATGGAATCAACACCAAGCATTGACCAATCAGCATCAGCGCGGATTCGTTCCGGTTGAAGTTCTAGCACCCGCGCAATGGCTTGACGCAAAAACAATTGCACCGCATCAAGACTGAGTTCATTGATTTCGCTACTGGTTTCGCTTAGCTTTAATGGCGTGGCTGTAATATTTGCCGCGACCATTTGCCGTACTGATAAGCCTTGAAAGCGTAGTCCTATGCGACCTTGCTCATCGCATAACACGATATGGTATTGCGTCAGCGTACCGGTTGGCGATGACTGTTGCGTTAGCCATGCTTGGCTTAGTGTTAAGCTTGTATCAACGCAGTCAAACTGGCTGAGCGCAAACGGCAGTCCAGGACTGAGATTGACACCAGACTTAGCTTGACTATACGAAAAACCGATAAGTGCTTGTAAAGCTGAATCCAATAATCCATAAGAACTAATATTTTGTGTTAGCTTCGCTAACACGCCATCGGTACAAATACTGAGTTGTGTTAAGCCCCGAAAACTCGCGCCATAATCAAAGCCTAATGCTGTAAAACGTTGATAACATTCATCGCCGTTAACCACGTGCTCAGGTTGTAAGTGTGTTAACGCTAACGGTGCTAAACCGGTCAGCTCGCTAAGTTCTGCCTCGCCTACGCAATATTCGCTAGTGTGTTCATCTGTGTTAATAATTTTAAACGCTAGCTGTTTATCGGTTATCGGCGTTATCAGTATCCGCAATACCAACGAGGCCGAAGAGTCTACGTGTAATGGCTTAGCCCATAACACGTTGCGCAAACACCAAGTTTGATTTGGCGCTAAGCCAACATCACGGCTGGCATCGGCTAATGCCTCGCATAGCCATTGTAAATAAACTACAGCGGGTAATACGGCTACGCCTTGAATACGATGTTCGGTTAAAAATAGCTCTTGCCCGGTTAAGGCTATGCGATAGCTTTGCCCATTCAGCGTAGAGTCATTGTGTAATAACGGATAGTCAGTGCGAGGTTGCTGGACGGATTTAAGTTTAATAGCTTGTTTAGCAAACACATAACCCGGTAAATGCACTAAGTTAGGCGTGTCCGCACCATATAACCGCTGCCAATCGACGTTTTTGTCCGTTTAACCAAGCGTTAGCCATTTTGTCATTTGCGAACAATGGCTGAGCATGGTTTATCGCTTGCTCTAATTGTGCTAACCAATTTGTTACGCTGTCAGCGATAAAGACACAGCGTTCGGGCATTGCTTCTCGGCCTATTTGCAACGTATAAGCAATATCGGCTAACGCTAATCGGTCTTGGTTAGCGTTAACGTAATCGCGCAGCTTGATTAAAAGCGCATGTAAGCTATCGGGTTGTTTCGCTGATACGGGCAAAATACACGGCGTTGTGACCGGTTTAGCTGAGTTTTTAGCCGGTTGATAAGCGCCTACCACGATATGCGCATTCGTACCGCTATGACCAAAAGAGTTTAACGCCGCTAACGCCTGCTCATCGTCAAAAACGTTTAGTGTCTGGCGTGATATAAAACGCTGAACCGTCTAATTCGATTAACGGATTAAGCTGTTGAAAGCTCACCTGGCCAGGTAGTTGTTTATGTTTTAAACACAGCATTAATTTGATAAGACCGATAACGCCAGCACTGGCCGAGGTATGACCGATTTGGGCTTTAACCGAGCCTAATGCACAAAAATGCGTTTTATTGGTAAACTGCTTAAACGCACGAACTAAAGCATTGACTTCAACCGGGTCGCCTAGTTTAGTCCCTGTACCATGTGCTTCGACATAACGAAGCTGTTCAGGTTGTATCTGATGTTGGTGATAACATTCAGCAATCAGCGCTTCTTGGGCGCTGCCATTCGGTGCAGTAATACCGTTGCTAGTCCCATCTTGGTTAATCGCGCTGGCATGAATAACGCCGTAAATAGGATTTTTATCGGCTACAGCATCGGCTAGCCGTTTTAATACGACAAGGCCTACGCCTTCAGAAAATACCGTACCATCGGCAGCAGCATCAAAACTATGACAGGCACCGCTAGGCGATAACATGTCTGTTTTGGCTAAAGTCGTGAGCATCGCATTGTTTAAGCTGGCAAATACGCCACCCGCTAACGCGACGCGGCTTTCACCGCTACGCAAACTCGCACAAGCTAAATGTATCGCCACCGCCGACGAGGAACAACCCGTATTCACGACTAACGCCGGGCCTTTTTAAATTGAGAAAATACGCCAAACGTGAGGCGATTATCGCTTCAGAAGCACCGGTAAATGAGTCTTGGAAAAAACCCGTCGGCTCAGCACCGATAAAAACTCCGGCAGGCTCACCGGCTAAGCGTTTAGGATTAATACCGGCATCGAGTAAGGCTAAATAACCATGCTCTAACACTAAGCGCTGGTGCGGATGCATCGCATTAGCTTCTAACGGCGAGAGCACAAAAAACAACGCATCAAAAGCGTCTTTGCCATTAATTAAACCACCGCGCCTAGTGCCGGTAAATTCCGGTGGCAATTCGCTAACACCGTCTTGGCCTGATAGTAATAACTGCCAAAACGCGTCTATATCATCAGCTCCTGGCACACAGCCCGACATACCAATGACAGCGATTCTCTCATCCGGCGTTTTTTACCTGTTGATGTAAGCGGGTTTTAATTAAATCTTGTGTGTTAGCAGATACTATCGAACTAGCAGCTGGCGGAGGAGTTATATTGTATTGGGGGATTAATTGGTCGCTATAGGTATTGACTAAATACTGACTTAATAACGCCGCTGTTGTGTAATCGAAAATAATTGCTGTATTTAAATTCAACCCTAGCGCGTGATTAATATCAGCGACAAAGTTCACCCCTAAAATCGAATCAATACCTAAATCAGAAAAGGTTTGCTCACTCGTTAGCTCGGAGCTAGGCAGTTTCAAGCTGGTCGCTAACGCGGTTAACACGATGCTATTAACGTACTCGAGCAGCGAAATGGGCGCATGAGCTTGTTGTACTGATTGATGCACTGGCTTCGGCTTATTGACCGTTGACGGCGAGCGTTGCATAACAGGCGCCGTTGGCGTCATCGCGTTTTGCTTAAGCAAACCATCGCTAGTCGCCATGATAATTTGCTGACCAAATACTATGGCGTCGACAACCGGTAAACCAGGCTGGTTAAACCCTTGCTCAGACAACACCTGTAACCAGCGTTGTTCGGTTAGTAACGGCGAGCCAGGAATTCTAAGCGCCATATCTTGATAACGCCACCACCCATCTAATAAGCCAAACGTTAATGTGCTTAACGTAATTTTGCGGCAATTTTCATTAATCAATAGCAAACCGTTTTGCACTAATAATTGCTTAGCATGGAATACGCTTTGGCTAATGTCTTGCGTGGCATGTAACACATTAGTCGCAATAACGATATCGTAAGCGCCTAAAGCAAGGCCTTGCGTGTCGGGCGCTTGCTCAATATTGCATAATTGGCTGCGTAAAAACGCATAGTCTTTAAACTGCTGCTCACCATGCGTTAAAAAGGCTTTAGATATATCGGTGTATAAATACTCTGCAATGTGCGTGCTAAACGGTTTTAATGCCGGTAACACCTTAAGCGTAGTACCACCGGTTCCAGCACCGATTTCTAATAGACGCAACTGCACATCGGGCTGGTAAGCTATGCGTTGGGCAATATAGTCGCGAACTAACTCAGCCACTGCCTGATTAAAATAATCGACAACGGGATTTTCGCTGTATAAGGTTTGCACCGTGCCGAGTTCTGATTTAGCAAATAAAATATCGGTGGCATCGACTTCGCCGCGCAAAATAGCTGGCAGGTTTTTTAAGCAGGTATCTGCGAGTGCTAAGGCCGACTGCATATCAGCATACGCGTGCCACGATAAGCTTAACGCCGCCCATTCCTGCCAAGCTTGTGCAGAGCTAATGTCTGTATGCGCTAAACCGCTATCCGCTAACAAACGTGATGCTTCAGCTAACCAGCGCTGATATTTGGGTAAGACTGTATTGTCTAGTGTGCGTAACTGCACGGCTAATAACTTCAATAAACAAGCATCGAACTCATGCCAACGCTGAGCTAAGCCTCGTGCTCGGGCATGGCGACGGTTAAACTGTTTACTGGGTGATAAGGCGGTGCATAACGCGCGGGAACCATAATCTCGTCATTTACCCGCATCAAGTGGCGGACCGGTTCAGATGCGCGCATACAAATACATTGCTGCAACAGGCCGCG
Organism: Methylocucumis oryzae; assembly: GCF_000963695.1. Taxonomy (GTDB): domain Bacteria; phylum Pseudomonadota; class Gammaproteobacteria; order Methylococcales; family Methylomonadaceae; genus Methylovulum; species Methylovulum oryzae. The sequence goes on along the minus strand of NZ_LAJX01000138.1, from coordinate 8,458 downwards.
CGCAAGAGCTGCGCAAAAACGTTGAAAGGCTAAGCAGCCTTCGGCATCGCTTAATGCAGCGACATTCGATAATAATCCGGTTTCAGCAAATGAAGCCTGCCAAAAGCCCCAATTGATAATGCCTACCGGAAAGTTCGCTTGCTGAGTTAGGCTTAGTGCATAGCTATCGGCATAACAAATACCGGTGGCATACGCAGGTAATTTAGCCGCCCCAGAAAATGCGAAAGCTTGCCCGGATGAAAAATACACTAAAAAATCCAGCGCTTGATGTTGTAGAACTTGATAAAAATGACGACTACCGGAAATTTTTAGCTGTAATTGTTGATAAAACTCAGTTTCGCTTAATTGGCTTAAGCTGTTTTCTTGCGTTAAATCTAAGCCAGAAAATACTGCGCCATTCAACACAGGATAAACTTGATACACCGTTTGCATTGCTTGTTCTAACGATGCTAAATCCGTGGCATCGGCCGTTACATAAAACGGTTTTTTACCGGTAAACGTGTTTAATTTTGCTTGTATCGCATCAGAAGTTGCTGCTTGGCGGCCTAACCAAATGACCTCGGCATCGTATTCGGCTATTAAATAACGCGTGACTGCCATGCCTATCGTGCCACTACCGCCTAAAATCAAATACACACCGCGCTGTTTAAATCCAGGCGCCGTTAACGTGTCAGTGGCAAAAGGTATAAAGGCTTGACGATAACGCTTGCCTGCTTTTAGCTTGATTAATTCACCTCTATCAGAGGCTGGCTCGCGCCACAATTGCTCTGCTAATAACTGACAAAGCGCAGGCTCATTCACTTCATCAAAGCAAAGATCTACATTACGCAACAAAAACCGATGTTCGCTTTGCGCTAAGGCATAGCCTAATCCTATGCAACCAGCACCCTTCGCGTTTATCGTTTGCCCTACAAATCCAGTATGATTAATGCCTATGACATAAAAAGCTATCAACTGCCGATTATTCGTTAAGGCTTTTAACTGTTGGCTTAGCCTAAATAGCGTTAACTCATCGTGATAACAAGCCTCGCCACTTGCGATGAAATAAACCGTATCAATGTGTTCGGCATCCGTTAGGCTTAGTTTATCATCGTTATTGTTTGAATTAACTTCAAAAACAGATACTTGTGTCTGTGGATAATGGATTTGATAGGCATTACACAAGGCTTGAACTAACGGAGTTGCACTGGTTGCAACAATAATGGCGTTCTGAGCAGGGGGATTAATAACATGGGTCTCAGCGCATAGTTGCCAACGCGGTAAATAGCTAAAGCCATCAAAACGCTGTGCAGGTTGAGCTAATGCGACCGAATAGCTTAAACCAATTAGCCGTAACACTATTTCACCCGTTAACGAGCATAGCTCTATATTAATCGACTGGTCGTCATTATGGCTGACATGGGCTTTAACAGCATTTACTTTAGGTGCTAACCAGAGCAATTCGGCAAAGCCAAGCAGCGTGACAGGCTTATCAGACAAACTGGCGACAACTTCGGTTAATAATTCAAGCTGGGTGTGCCATGCTGGTTTAGTCACATCGTCAGCCAGCATCAAGCAATTGTCAGTATCAATAGGGCTTACCGCATCGGTGGCAAAAAGACTCGCGTCAGCGGTAAACAGTTTATTGGTAGCGTTAGCAATACAGCAACTTAAACCCTCTTCAGCGCTAATCTCTATGGTTAACACTTTATCATTGCCAAGCTCGGCGTATGAATGCGGTCTGAACCACTGAGCCGAAGCTAAACGTAACGGACTCCCGCGTTGAGCTTGGGGCAAAGCCTGGGTTAATGCAATGCTAGCCATCATAGGCAACACAACGGGTAATAGGCTATTTTGATTAAAAAACCATTCCCTACCGGTGAATACTGACTCATAGCGCTGAGCGGTTAAGTCCGATACGTTTTTTTGCACTAACTCATGGATAATACCTTGTGTACGCGCTTTAGCACTCGCCCAATACCTTGTTTCAGCAAAGGGATATGTTGGCAAGCGTAACCGTTGCGGCTTGGTTTCGCCATAAAACAATGTCCAATCAACGGTGGCACCTTGCACCCATAGCTCGGCAAGTTTGTTCAACTTAGCCTTGCGAATCCATTGCAACACCATCGCTCGGCTGTCTTCATCGTCGGCTAACCAATGCAAGTGTTGGCTGACCGGCCCTGCCCCGCTATACCACGTATTTAGCCCATGCTCATCGACCAGCGTTGCCTGTAATAAGGTTTGTAATTGCTGAACCGTTTCAACGAGATAAACACGTCTAATCGGCAACGCCGCGCGACCGGTTTGTAAGGTATATGCCAGTTCGGTAAGCGCTATGCCTTCGTGTAACTCAATAAACGCCAGCAACAGTTGTATTTGCCTGTGTAACGCTTCAGGGGTTTTCGCTGATAACGGTACTAAAACGGGTTTAAGCGCATAATCGGCGCGGGTTAATGCCTGATATTCCCTGACCACTAAATGTGCATTAGTACCGCTATGGCCAAATGAATTCAGCGCGGCGGTGAATAAACCGCAGCCAGAACAAGGCAAAGGTCTAGGCTCACGCTCAAGCAATAATGCTGAATCGGCTAGTTCCAATAAGGGATTCGCTTGTTGAAAATGCAATAAGCCCGGCAGCATTTTATAGCGCATAGACAACACGATTTTGATTAACCCAATAACACCGGCTGCGGCTGAGGTATGGCCGATAAACGCTTTGGCAGAGCCTAAGACACAAAAACTTGTTTTATCGGTATAACCTTTAAACATCCGCGCTAAGGCATTGGCTTCTACCGGATCGCCTAACTTAGTCGCCGTACCGTGCGCTTCAACATAGCTAATCGATTCCGGATTGATTTGATAACGTTGATAAACCGATTCCATTAACGCTTGCTGCGCCGCACCATTCGGTGCCGTCATGCCATTACTAGCGCCGTCTTGATTAATGCCGCTGCCTATGATGACGCCAGCGATTAAATCGCCATCGGCTTCAGCATCGGCTAAGCGTTTTAACACGACTACACCAACACCTTCAGAGAGTACCGTACCGTTAGCCGAAGCATCGAAACTATGACATTGTCCTGTCGGTGATAACATACCCGAAGCGGCTAACACGCTTAAACCGCTTTGCGACATACCGGCATATACACCACCCGCTAACACCATATCGCACTCGTGCCGACGCAGACTTTCACAGGCTAAATGCAATGCCACCCCTGAAGATGAACAACCGGTATTCACCACTAAGGCAGGGCCAGTTAGATTTAAAAAATACGCTAAACGCGCAGCAATGGTTGCATCTGACGAGCCCGTAAACGATTCGTGGAAATACCCGGTAGGCTCGGCACCGATAAATAAACCGACGTTGCGTCCATCTAGGCTTTAGGATTAATGCCGGCATCTTCTAACGCCCGCCAGCTTTCTTGCAATATCAAGCGCTGATGCGGATTCATCGATTCTGCTTCGCGTGGCGCGATATTGAAAAAATTTAGCATCAAAACACGCGCGCTTAGTCAATACACCACCGTAGCGATAAACCTGTTCTGGTTGATACCCCACTGGTAAATCCCAATACTCTGCGGGCAGCTCGCTAATGGCATCGACGCCATTGATTAAATTTTGCCAAAAGTGCTCTACGGTTTCAGCACCGGGAAACTGCCCCGACATGCCGATAATCGCGATATGTTCGGGATTGGCCTCTTGGATGCTGTTGTTGGCGATTGGTATTACATGCTTAGCTGGGGGATTTTCTGCAACTGATGGTTTGACCTCTGTTTTGTAAGTTGCAACAATATAATCGGCTAAACGCAGTATTGAGCTATGATTGAAAATAATCGCTGTATTAAGTGTAATCGCTAGCGCGTTGTTAATCTGTTTAACAAAACCGGCACCTAAAATCGAATCAACACCATAGTCAGAGAAAGCTTGATCGAGTTCTAATACATGTACCGGTAGTTTTAATGTGGTCGATAAGGCTTGTTGAATGACGCTAATAACATGCTCGCGCGCGTGCTCTTTGCGCTCGTTGACTATTAGCGGTTCACTAGGTTTAGCATTAGCATCTATAGCCTGTGGCTCTGTAGGCGTTTGCGCCTGATAAGCTCTCAATAAGCCATCGCTTTCAGCAATAAACACTTGTTGACCTAAACATTGCGCTTGCACTTTAGGTAATACTACACGGCTAAAACCTTGTTGTTTTAAGACTGTTTGCCAGCTTTCAGGACTTAATAACGGTGAACCTGGAATGCGTAACTCAGGGTCTTGATAACGCCACCAGCCTTCTAATAAGCCAAAGGTCAATAAACCTAATACGGTTTTTTGTATGCCTTCGTTGAGGATTAACAAACCACGCTGTTTAACGACCGAGTGAACATGACTTAAGGTTTGCCGGATAGCTTGCGTGGCATGCAACACATTCGTCGCTAACGCAAAATCATACGCTCCTAGTGCGATGCCAGCCTCAGTCGGTGCTTGCTCAACATTCCATAGGCGATAGCGTAAAAACGGCGCGTCTTCACCATAACGTTGTTCGGCGTGTAATAAAAAGGCTTTTGAAATATCAGTATAACAATATTCTTCAATGGCATGACGATACGGTGCTAAAGCGGGTAACACCATCGCCGTCGTGCCGCCAGTACCCGCCCCTATTTCTATGATGCGAATCTTCGCATTCGCATCCGACTTTAAGCGCTGTTCAACTCCGCGCACTAGCCAATCGGCAACAATGCGATTGAAATAATCGACGACCGCATTTTGTTGATACATATATTCAACATTAGCCACCGATGACTCTGGAAATAACACCTCTGTTGCGGGTAAGCGCCCGGTTAAAATATCAGGTAATTGTTGTAAACATGCGGTAACCAGACGTACCGACAACGTTAAATCAGGGATTTGCAGATAATCTTGCTGCTGCTTATCCCAAGCTTGCCATAAAAACGTCATCAACTTCTGGTGCAGCCAATACGGTGACTGCATCTCCTTGCAGGTGAATATGACCGTTTTGCGCTAAAATTGTTAAGCCTTCATGCAACCAGCGCTGAAAGCGTGGATGAATCTTAGCGTTTGCCATTAATGCCTGTATTGAATGGCTTTGGCCTACGTCAGTCAACACGCCTAGCGTTCTAAGCTGAGTTATTAATAATCGCGCTAGCCATGCATCAAATTGTTGCCAAGCAGCCGCCTCTAAGGGTATTACTGCCATGATTGAATCAGTCATGTTCGCTCCATTCAAAATTCTCCAACTGCGCTCACATGACTTGCGAACAGTGCAAGCATATCATTCTGTAAGCGCGGTATTCGCTGCCAAAAGGCAAAAAGCTTTGCGAATTACCGCTAGCTTTGACGCAGTCTTGCAACTTCAGCTGCGGACAAACCGGTGTTGGCAGCAATAGTGGCATCATCTAATAAGGGTAACAAATTACGGGCGATGGTTAGAGCGGCTTGGCGCTCGCCTTCTTCTCTGCCTTCTTCTCTGCCTTTTTCTCGGCCAATCTCCAGCCCCTCTTCTCGACCAATTTCCAAACCCTCTTCCCGCCCTTCTCTTAGCCCATCTTCTTTAGCTTTCTTGATTGAGCCTCGTTGCAGCCAAATAAAATCGGTACGCTTTGCTTGGGCTTCTAATTCCACCGGTGTGAGTCCCGCTAAATTGGCGATGTCGAAAGCGTGGCGGATATTAGGCTCTTGGGCCAAGCCTTCGGGTATGAACGCTAACGAACCGGCATTTTTGACGAAGTACAACCAACGCTCTTTGGCGGTGCTTAGCTCGGTTTCGGTCAAGGTAAATTTAGGCAGCTCGATAAAGATTAATTCGATGTCGTCGCTGTATTCAATCAGTTGTTGTTTATCTAAGAGTTTGAAGCGACTGGTCAAGTCAGGGCTGTCGAACAGCTCGAAATCTGTTAACGTCAGTGCAATGACCGGATTCAGCAAGGTGTATTCCTCACCTTTTAGTAGTTGCTGTGAATAAGCTTTCGCGGCGTTAAACAGAATGCGCTGTTCAAACCCTTGTACATTCAACACCTGCATTTCAATGATGACTTGCCGACCATCGGCAAGTTTAGCTTTAACATCGACATAGGTGTCTTTCATGCCTTTAAGCATAGGAATTTGATAAGGATCGACGATAGCTAAATCGAGAATAGCCCGCTCGCTAGGGTATTCAAGCACGGCATTGAGAAAATCGATAAGAATCGGTTTGCTCTCTTCGCTGCCGAAGACTTTTTTTAAAGGCAAAATCGGTTTTGACATCGAGAAAGCGCATGGCTGGCACCAGTAAGAAAGGTGGCGGCATTATGGCATCGGCCTGGGGTGTTGGCAACCGGGTCGGTAAAGCGTTGCAGTGCAGAATACTTGAATCTGCGTGATACAACTAATGATTAATGACCGAAGATAAGTTTAGTGTTTTTACTGACCGCCATCGAAAACTTCAATCACTAAATTGGCTCCTTCAGCGTCATTAAATGCCCAGAGTTTGCCTGACATATTATTCTCAACAATCATCTTTGACATATATAAACCAATTCCTGTGCCTTTACCTTCCTCTTTGGTGGTGAAATAAGGGTCATAAATTTTATTGATAATGTTTTCTGGGATGCCACCGGCATTATCTCTTACGGTAATGGTTATCAAGTTATTTGGCTTTCTTTTAATTTCTATAGTGATGGTCGGCTGTGGTATTTGCCGCTCATTTAGAATATCTTTGGCATTATTGATTAAATTTAATATGACTTGAGAAAACTCACCTTGTAAGCCATTGATAATTATCTCTTCTTCACAAAGTATGTTCAGCGTTATATTGTTGTTTTTAAGCTGCGCTTCCAATAAATCGGTAGTTGAGCGGACAACCTCATTAATCTTAAATGGCTCGCTGTGTTTGTTCGGCTTAAAGAAATTTCGGAAATCGTCTATGGTTGAGGACATTTTTTGGATGAGACGGTCAGATTTTTCCATGCTATTGACCATAAAATCATCATCTAATTTGTCCATTTTGTAGCGTAATTGCACATTTTGCAGAACCAAACCTAATGCATTCAACGGTTGCCGCCATTGATGAGCAATTGCGCCAATCATTTCGCCCATTGCCGCCAAGCGGGATTGATGAATCAACAGGGCTTCTTGTTTCTGGCGTTTAGCGACTTCATCTTTGATTTTTTGGTCAAGGTCTTTGTTGAGCTCGGCTAATTCATGAGTACGTTTAATAACTTGGGTTTCTAATTCTAAGTTATAGTTCTCCAGATGCTTTTTCGACAACATCAGCGAATCAACCATTTGATTGAAACTGTCGGACAAAATACCTATTTCGTCACGACGGGGTTTGATGTTGGACCGAACGGTCAAATCACCGCCTGCGACTTGAGTTGCTAACTGGCTGATTGTAGAAACGGGACCTGAAATCCAACGCGCAAAGAAGTAACCCATAATTAAAATAATAACGAAGGAAATCGCTATGATGTAGACAATTTGGAAATACATTTCCTTAATGTATTGGTCGTATTGCTCCGTCGAAAAACCAATATGTAACCATCCCCATTCGATACCAGAAAATTTAATCGGATAAACAAAGTGATAAACTCGCGGGATACTATCCACAGCTAGAATTTTATATGTGATGTCCTTACCTTCTAATTCTGCCATGTCGTTAACTAATTTATCCATTAGGTGCCAGTTTTGTTGGTTAATCCAAATCTTTTCCCCAACTTTTTGGTGAGACTAACACATAATGGATACTGGCATTGTTTTTCAACACGTCCACATTATGTTCGACAATAAAACCAAAATCTTTGCTAATAATCGCATCAGAGCTGGCTTGTACAATAGATTTGGAAACCGTTTCCCCCTGAGTATACATAATTTGGTTAAATGCATTTTTCTGCATGGGGATAAACATATAAGCAAAAAACAAGGTAATGATTAATACCAATGTTCCGAATAGCAAAAATACTCTGATGAAAATTGAGCTTTTGGGTTTAGAAAGCACTGTTGGTTACACCTGCTAAGATTAATAAACTCATGGTGCGATAATCGCTGCTTATTTTTTATGACGCTGTTTCAGTTGCAGATAATCTTTGTACAATTTATCAAAAACATCTAAATCTTCGGCTTTACAATAATCAATTTCGGGCGTTTTAAACATTTCTAAAATCAGCTTACCGCGCGGACTATCTTTAATACCCAAAGCAACCTTAGTTAAAGCCTCATCTAAAGGATAACCATAGCGGAAGTAACTGAAGTTTCTGCCTTTAATATCAAGTGCATTGAGAATTTTAACCTTATTGTTAACATCGGGATTCAGCTCAGTCACCGTATCATAAGAACTGAGATAAACCACCCCAGCATCTAACCTACCAAAAAAAATATCGAGGATAAGATGGGTGTTTTTCTTTTGGAGTTTGACGGCCTTTGACAACATTTTTTATACGGTTGCTTAAGCTCTTTTAGCACTAAAGTATCAAGAAAAATATCGGCAAGCTCATCTTGC
>NZ_LAJX01000137.1 GCF_000963695.1 Methylocucumis oryzae | reverse complement strand
AGCCTACAGGGATGTATTCACGGCGTCCTCGGCAACTGCTGCTGCGTTGCTCTACTACACGCCATCCCTGGCGTTATGCAGCCTGAATACCCTGTCCCGCCTTACGTTGGCAGCCAAACAATAACAACAGAGTGAACAGCACCATGTACGAATTATTCGATAAAATCAAAGAGTTTATGGCCTATGATGCGGATAAAGAATTTTACGCTAAAGTTTTTCCCGATTCAGTTACCCGTAAGGATTTGCTACGCATACGCAAAATGCGCCCGTCTGACATTCCTGAAATACTGGTTATAGAACAAAAAAACTACCATTTTCCTTGGGGCGAAGATATTTTTAAAGATTGTTTTAAAGCAGGTTATAGCTCTTGGGTTTGCGAAGAAATGGATAAAATCTTAGCCTATTGTTTAGTGTCTATTGCAGCGGGCGAGGCGCATGTTTTAAATGTGTCGGTTGACCCCGCTGAACAAAATCAAGGCATAGGTCGTAAGTTAATGGAGCACATGATTGAAATCGCTAAAGGTAAAGCAGAAACTATTTTTTTAGAAGTGCGCCCCTCTAATACCGCTGCGTTAGCGCTGTACCAAAGCTTAGGCTTTAACGAGATTGGTATCCGAAAAGGCTATTACCCAGCATTACATGGCCGCGAAGATGCTATTATGTTGGCTATGCAACTATTTGCTTAACGCTACGCAGTTATTATGGGCTACCCACTTTATTCGCCACCTTACCAGCTCGACATAGGCTTATTGTCTGATATAGGTCGCTCTCGAACGATTAACCAAGATGACGCAGGCGTTATTCAGTTAGCGGATAATTCCGGAGTATTAGCGTATGTCGCTGATGGTATGGGCGGCTATAATGGTGGAGAAATAGCCAGTCAAACCGCAGGTGAAATCTTACAACGCATGTCTGCCAGTAAGCTAACTGAACAAAATTGTGCTAAATCGCTATTAGCAGGTTTTACCGAAGCCAATTCTGCTATATATCAGCTCGCTGAACATTCATTAGAATTAAAAAGCATGGGCACGACTTTAGTGGCACTTGTTATCCTAGAGGAGTATGCTTTTTTTGCTAATACCGGCGACAGCCGCTTATATTTGTTTCGTGACCATAAAACTCTACAATTGTCCGAAGACCATTCTATCGTAGCGGAATTAGTCAGAAGCGGATTGATTACCCCAGCACAAGCTAAGCAACATCCGCATAAACATGTAATTACTCACGCAGTTGGTGTAAAACCTGACGTGTATGTTGATATTTCTAACGCGCCAGTGCTTATCAAGCCAAATGACCATTTTTTATTATGCTCAGATGGCTTATATGAATTAGTTGAAGATAATGAAATGCTCGCGATTGTAAGTCAGCACCCCGCACAAATAGCTTGCGAACAGCTTATACAATTAGCGAATAGCCGTGGCGGTTATGATAATATTTCAGCGTTAATCGTCCATGTTATTGCCAAATAGTCACACCGTGATGTAAAACTTCCCAATCAAGCGCAATGAGAAATAGTAAAACGACTTATACAGGAAAAATAAACATCGACGAATTGGAAAACGCGACCCAGCACCCCTGTTTAATCGTCTTAAAAGGCAGTGTCGCGGATCTAAGAACCCTGATAAGGTTAGACCGAAATCTAATTTCGATAGGTCGAGGCGATGCAATGGATATTCAGATACCTGAAATCGCCGTATCGCGCAACCATGCTTTATTGCAGCGGCTTAATGCTAATCAATTTCTACTTATCGACACCAATAGCAGCAATGGTACGTTAGTCAATAACAAACCCGTCACTACGGTGTTACTCGAAGACCAAGACGTGATTGCTATAGGCAATAATCTGTTCAAATTTCTCGCCCAAAATAACCCAGAGCAAGCCCATTACCAAGCGTTATTGGAGAAAATGCATTTAGACCATGCGCTGCAAATTTATAATAAACACTATTTTTTGACCAAACTCGACGAAGAAATTGTCAACGCATACCGCTATAACCATTTTCTTGCGTTATTGATATTTGATGCGGATCACTTTAAGCGACTTAACGACAACTATGGCCATTTAGCGGGCGATGCTGTGCTTATGCATATCGTCGAAACTGTCAAAAAACGTATTCGCAAAACCGATTTATTTTGTCGTTATGGTGGTGAAGAATTCACTATTATTATGCCGCATACTAGCGAGCAACAAGCTTTTGTGGTCGCCGAAACTATTCGCAGCCTAATTGCGAAAAATCCCGTCGAATACGAAAATCAGCTTATCTCAGTCACAATTAGCATAGGCGTTACCGCATTAAATCATCATTATCAAGCCAATAACCTTAGAGATTTATTAATTTCCCAGGCTGACTCTGCGTTATACCAAGCTAAGCAAGCAGGTAGAAACCAAGTGATTATGTTTGAGCCCAAGCTTGAAACCCAGCTATAAAGGATAGTCCTTATGAGTTTACCTAAGCTGTGCATGGGTTGTATGCAACCAAAGCAAGAACAAGCAGCTGTCTGCCCTAATTGCGGCTATCGTAACCAACCTAGAAACCCGGCTGTTTTACCTTATCAAGCCGTACTGCATAATAAATTTCTAATTGGCCGAATTCTAGGCAATCCAGGTGGTTTTGGCGTCACCTATTTAGCCTGGGATTTAGTATTGCAAACCACTGTTGCGATTAAAGAATATTTTCCAAGCAACCTAGCAACCCGCAGCCCCGACCACCAAACGATTGTCTTAAACCAGAACGAGCAAGAAAAATACCGACACGGCTTAGAGCAATTTTTAGCTGAAGCAAGAACCTTAGCACAATTCAGTCACCCTAACGTCGTCAGAATAAGGGAGTTTTTTACCCAAAATAACACGGCTTATTTGGTAATGGATTATTACGAAGGAGTATCGCTAGAGGAATTTGTCCACCGTAAAGGCGGCAAAATATCGGAACATTTAGCGTACAGCATTATGCTGCCGATTTTGGATGGCTTAAAAGAAGTCCATCAGAAAAAAGTTTTACACCGAGACATTAAACCCGCCAATATCTATTTGACTAAGGGTGATGTGCCGATATTACTTGATTTTGGCGCGGCGAGATTCGCGATTGGACAAACCAGTCAATCGTTATCGGTTATTTTAACCGGCGGATTTGCCCCGTTTGAGCAATACTTATCAGAACCTGGAGACCAATTAGGGCCGTGGTCGGATATTTATGCCTGTGGCGCGACGCTGTATTTAATTACTACAGGCGTGATGCCGGAAAATGCCATTAACCGCCATCGCAAAGATAGCTTAGTCTCGCCTATACAACTAACCCCAACCTTAACCCCACAATTTAGCCGAGCCATTATGGCGGCAATGTTGCTAGACCATGAACAACGCCCCCAAACGATACAAGCCTTCCAGGCCTTATTATTAAGTAATGAACCTATTTATAAAAGTATGTTCACGCCGCCGCCATCTAGTGTGCCGGCTTTTAGCGAATTAGCGACCGAAGTTGAAAAGCCTATCTCGGTTAAGGAACAAAACGCTAAACCAACAGAACCCGCTAAGTCTTTAACCTTAGCAATATGCCCTCATTGCCGGAGAAATAATTCTGTACCTATAGGTGAAACATTGAATCAACTGCATTGCCGGTATTGCGGAAAAAAACTAGACGCAACCGCCAGTAACCTACCTGTTGCCGCATGGGTTTTATTGTTACTGCTCCCGTTAATAGGCTTTGGGATTTATCATAAATACCAACAACAGCACCTGGAAGAATCATTACAATTAACCACCCCGCCACCTGCCGCAACTGGCACTGAAATCATGGAAGAACCGGCACCGAGTACCTCTGAAGTACCCGCGTTTTTCAACAAGCGTTACTGAAGAAAGTGAAGAGAGCGCTGAAGCAGAAGAGCCACTGGCCGATGATGAAGCACCGACGGCTGAACCTGAGCCAATTCCCCCACTACCAGAGCCCAAACAACCAACATCACCCAGCAGACAAGAACTCCCTGGCCAACCCCAAACACCACCGTTGTTTGCCATTACTGCCTGTGCCAATAAAAACGTAAACGACGCTTGCTCAGTGCCTGAACGCAGAATAGAGGGCACTTGTTACAAAAGTTTTAGGACGATTAGCCTGTATTCCTAAAGGGTTGCCGCCACCGCCATAAAACGATACGGATGTAGGGCCTAAAAACTGATAAGCAACGCTTAATCGATAAAGCGCTTAACTTGCACCATCACCCCAAAAACCAGATAAAGCGTTAACTCGCCGATCAAGTATTCAATAAAAAACTTAAAATAATTAGGGTGGCTGGCTAAGGGGGCGTACAATCAAGGACGAACAACTTATTACTCATAAAAGGAAAAATGACAATGAAAAAAATAATAATAAAGTCAGTTTTATTGGCACTCGCAGTTACTGGTCTTGCTTACGCAGACACTAACCTAACATCAAAAGACGACGTGGAAGGCACTTGGAAATTAGAATATACCCGTAACTCAGCTACTGCTAAAGAAACGATTCCACGCCAAGACACCTGGGTATTCAAAAATGGCAAAGTGACTATTCTTAATATCGCCCGCGCTGAAGGTCATTATGACCAAGCCCCTCTAGCTTATGAAATTGAAGATGGTAAGCTAAAAGTACCCTATTTAGGCCGCACGGGGTTCGATACGTTTGCTCTAATTGAAAAAACAGACAATGCTATGACGCTGAAAGGAAAATTTGGAGAGCATTATTATTTTGTTAAGAAATAGCTGCGCGCAATGGCGACTCATTATCGAGAATTGTCTAACGCAAATAATTAGCATATAAAGCCATTATGGAAGGGTAGCCGACATACCCTTCCCAATACTGTTGACTTTAGCCAGTAGCCCCCATTTTCTTAGCCCGCTTTTCTTTCCATTTATTAGGAACGCCTTTATTAACACGAGGTTTTGATGGCTTGGGCGTCTTCGGTCGGTAATAAACAACTCGTTCGAATAGAATCGACTAACTCGAAGAA
>NZ_LAJX01000136.1 GCF_000963695.1 Methylocucumis oryzae | reverse complement strand
ATATAAATCTTCTCGAAACAAACCCTCGGCAATAGCCTTAGTCAAGTTACGGTGTGTTGCAGCAATAATGCGCACATTCACCGGTATCGATTTAACGCTACCTACCGGTTTAACTTCTCGCTCTTGTAAGACTCTAAGCAATTTGACTTGTAATGGCATCGGCATATCACCGATTTCATCCAAAAAAACACTACCCCCGTTAGCAGCGACAAATAACCCCGGCGAATCTTTGGCAGCGCCGGTAAAAGCGCCTTTCACATGACCGAAAAGTTCAGACTCCAGCAAATTTTCCGGAATAGCGCCGCAATTAATCGCTAAAAACGGTTTACAGCGGCGAGGACTGGCTTTATGTACGGCTTGTGCCACCAGTTCTTTACCTGTGCCAGACGCACCGGCAACTAATATGTTGGTATCGTATTGGGCAATGATGTTCAGCTCGGCAAGCATGGCTTGCATAGAGGCGTTGTTCGTTATAATCGCAGCATTCCAGTTCAAAGTTTGACTCTGGACAAGGGCTTTGCGCTATTGCCCTTGATACTTCAGCTAATAACGCATCGGCTTCGAAAGGTTTAGTAAAAAAGCCAAACAAACCACGACGCATAGCCTCTACCGCCAAAGGCACGCTGGCATAAGCGGTTAGCAAAATAACGGGAACTGTCGGATACGAGTGTTGCAAATGGTCAAACAACATTAAGCCATCCATTCCACCCATGGATAAGTCAGTAATCACTAAATGAGGCCGTTGCGTCGCCATAAGCACTAACGCTTCTTCAGCACTTTTAGCTTCGATAACGTGATAACCTTCTAGTGATAAACGCATGGCTAATAAGGTTAACAGTGAAGGATCATCGTCAACCGCTAGAATTTTGACCGCACCCGATAATTGCTCAGACATAATCTTGCTCGTCAAAGAGGTCTCGTATTAGCTTGAGTAATTCTTGTTGTAGGAAAGGTTTGACTAAAAAAGCCGATGCACCTTGCTCTAAACATTTTTGCCGTTCTTCATCCGACGCACTAGCGGTAAGGAAAATAATCGGAATACAGGCGGTATCCGGGTTATGTAACAAGCCTTGCAAAACACCGTAACCGTCTAACTCAGGCATAACTAAATCACAGATCACTACATCAGGCAGCGCTTGATATAACAGAGTTAACCCCGTTTTGCCATTATCTGCGGCGATAACCTGGTAGCTTTCCATTTCCAATAACTGGATTAAAAGCCGCCGAATATCAATATCGTTTTCAATGATGAGTATTTTTTTCATTGTCTATCCTGATTGAACCGGAATCGCAATAGAAAATGTGGTGCCTTTACCTAATTCACTACTGAAACTGATTGTACCGCCATGTAACTCGGTACACTGCTTAACTATAGCCAAGCCTAAACCGGTACCTTGGATATTTCTTACATTTTTGGCACGATAAAAAGTGGTAAACAATTGGCCTTGGTCTTCTAGTGGAATTCCTATCCCTTGGTCGACGATAGTCAATACAAGAGTCGATTCAAGTACATGCCAGGACAGTATTACGCTTGAGCCTGGAGCAGAAAATTTGACACTATTGCCAAGTAAGTTTAAGACGATTTTTCTAAGCAAAAACGCATCTAACACTAGCCGTATCGAAGCTCTGACAGGGCTTTGATAAAGAATTTGATGCTTTTTACCAATACCCGAACTCACTTCAGCAATAAATTCCCGACATAATGCATCAATAGACGTAGGCTGAGGCTGAAAAGATAAATGACCTGTATCTGCCTTGCCTATAAATAACACTTCATCCAGCAAATGCGTCATATTCTTAACCGCGCCTTTAATCATCTCCGTTAAATTAGCTTTTTTTTGTGCATCTAATCTATCAGCGTAGGTTTCTAGCATTTCTGTCGCCGATAAAATCGTCGTCAACGGTGTTCTAAACTCATGAGACGCCATAGCGATAAAACGCGACTTTAATTCGTTTAGCTCTTGCTCTCGCTCTAGCGCTTTACGGACATCCTCGGCAGCTTGACGCAGATTTTCTTCGGCTTTTAAACGAGCAACAGCTTCGAGACTCAACGCGATTTGATTGGCAACAGCTAGTGCAAAACTAATATCATGTGAATCCCATGACCGCTTTAAACACGTCATGCCACACCAAAAAACGGCGATGACATCACCATCTAACCAAATGGGAACATCTAATATCGATGTTATATCAAGTTCTTTAAGTCTATCGTGAAATTCAAGCGTCTTAGCATCATGCTGAGCATCTTCAACAATTAACGGGGCGTTCGCCAGAATTGTTGCAAAATAACCCGGATAATCCTCTTCCTTGAAAACCCATAACAAGTTTTCATCCATCATGCTATCAATTTCAGCTAAATACAGAGCGCGGCAGCTTAACGTACGCTTGGTTTCACAAAAATCCAATATCGCTGCATAGGATAAGTCCAACGTATTTGCAACGGCTCGTAAAATAATTTTAATCGCCACCGGAAAATCCGATTTATCCATACGCGCTAACTCAAACAGCGTACTCTGATAGCGCAACATGCGCTTAGCATGATTTTCTGCATCGGCGGCGGCTTTTACCCTAGCGCTAAATGTCGCGGATAAATGCACTAAACCAATAAGTCCCATCTATTTTCACCGGCCAAACCGATAATTCGACAGGAAATTCAATACCTCTATTATTTAACGCAGTTAATTCAATCGTGCGATTCAATACCTGAGTTGCACCGGTTGTCAAAAAACGCTGCATCCCGGCTTCATGGGCTGAGCGGTATCGATGCGGAATAATTAGCTCAGATAAACGCAGCCCTACCGCTTCCGTTTTAGACCAGCCAAAAGTTTTAGTCGCCGCTGAATTCCATTCTTCTATGATGCCATTTTGATTAATGGTAATCACAGCCTCTGCTGAGCTTTCAATCATCGCGGTTAAATGCTCAGTTATCTGATAAATGCACGCTTCTTCATTCATAACCGTTTCGTTTAGCAAGTGTACCAAAGCCAAATACTGATGATTCATAAAGCAAAATTCGGTATTTGCCTTAAGCGACTATAGCAGAATGACTAGGATTTGCCCAATTCATACACCTTTATCAGAATAAAAACTCGTTACCATCAAATAAACGCTTATCATGATGAAGGCAATATCAAGCATCACATAAGAATCAGTCACAAACGCGACGGTCGTTGCCGAAAAAATAAACAGTCCTAAGCCAACCAAAAAACGTTTACGTTTAAAAAATGCTGTTGTGTCGTTCATCATATTACCCTCAAAGACAATAAAAACAACATGATAGCCTTAAATAATGACTGCATTATTTCAACGGCAACGCTAAACCGGCACTACACAAAAACACCTTATCACAATAACCCGCTAACAATTGCGCGGCCTTACCCGATAAATCCACAAAGCGCCGTGCCAGCGCATTATCGGGAATAACACCACAGCCTACTTCGTTTAGCACAAACACCAAATCATGTGACAGCTCCGCCACGCGGGTTAATTCATCTAAAATAGCTTCATCTGACTGACCGTAATACATTAAGTTATTCAGCCACATGGTTACACATTCTATTAAGACAGGGCGTGTTAACACACTAATCGTAGAGAACAGATTAACAGGCGCATCAATCGTATCAAACGCGTCTTGTCTACGCGCTTGATGGTCCGTAATTCGCTGTTGCATTTCTACATCAAGTAACTCGGTCGTCGCTAAATAATAGGGTTTAGCACCGTTATAGCGGGTCAAAATAAATTCTTCGGCTAGCCGAGATTTACCACTTTTTAACACCGCCGATAAATAACGCTTTTAAAGGTTTTTGTTGCATAGAGATGAATTGTTAAAGGAAAAAGTTACCTACCGGAGTTATTCCAGCACATTCTTTCTCAATAATGTAACAATAAGCGACTAAAACGTTGGCTACCGACTTAAACAATATCAAGCCGGGACAGGTCGTTTAGAGTGTCAGAAAACTGCTCCATGCGTTTTCTGCATTCACCACATCCTTGTGGTTTCAGGTGTCGGCAGCAGTGATGCTGCCGCCAAGCCTACAGGGGTATATTTACGGCGCCCTGCACTCTGAAGGACCTGTCCTGGCTTAAGTTGGTAGCCAAAACGTTCACTAAACCGCTGAAACCAGACATCATCATGGAACTTTCGTTACTGACGTTAAATTTGCATTGTTACCAACAACATCCTCGCACATGTCCTTTTGATACCATGCATCAACATGAGCGAGAGGTATGGATAATTGCTGAAGCTATTGCGCAACAAGGCATTGACGTTATTTGCTTACAAGAAGTCGGTGAATATCATCACGACCCTATTACCCAACCGTATGGACTATCGCCGTCTAATATGGCGAACCGAATTAAAAATCGCTTAAACGAATGGGGGCTTTATTATCACAGTCATCAAGATTGGAGTCATATCGGCTTTTACCGGTGGCGCGAAGGCACGGCTATTTTAAGCCGTTATCCCATGCAGCATACTTATGCTGCTTATGTATCGGCGAGTCAACGCAAAGATGACTATATGTCGCGCAATATCACCGTGAGTTGTATCGACGTGCCTTGGTTTGGCTTATTACATGTTGCCAATGTGCATTTAAACTGGGCACACCATGGTTTTTTTGACGAATATGCACGCGTGCGCCAGCTCATTGAATCCAGACTTTATTTTGGTGTGCGAGGTGATTTAATCGTAGGCGACTTTAATGCACCTGCGGGTGAAGCGGCGTATCAACATATCGTAGGCAATGCCGAATATGTCGATCAATTTTACGAACTCTATCCAGAGCGCTTTTTTGAACCGAGTTTTGCCGGTCAAATCGACGGCTGGCGCAATAGCCCACCGAAACGCATTGATTATATTTTTAAACGCAACCAGCCAACCATTAAAATAAAATCTATGCGCGTTATTTTTAATCAGCAATTTTATCCTCTGGTTTCAGACCATTACGGCTATTTAGCACGTTTTGACTTGTGGTAAACCGTGAATAGGCATGTTTAAGGAATTACCTCACACTATAGCTGTTTTTTCATTGCAAAAATCATTCACTCTTTTAGCATACTTCGTCATTCATCCCTCTGCCTATCGATGCTTATGTCTGCTAAATGCCGAATCTATTGTGCTTTGAGTTTATTGTTTATTTGTGTCACTAAACCGGTGTGGGCAGAATGCCTAGCCGATTACCACTTAGTATCGGAATGGAGCGATGGTTTTACCGCTAAAGTCACGCTGACCAACCAAGGTAAGGCATTTAAAAATTGGCAAGTCACCTGGGCGATGCCCAATAATCAACAAATCACCACTCTTTGGCAAGGCATACTGAGCCAATCCGGCAATAAAGTCGTCGTTGACAATGAATCCTATAACGGCGACGTTGCTAAAAACGCTCAATTCGACTTTGGTTTTAACGCAAGTTATCAAACCACTAACGACATTCCTAAAAAGATTTATTTAAACGGCGAACTCTGTAAAAGACCGAAAACACCTAGACCTACGCTAAGTTGTAGCGCTAGCTATGTTATCTCCGGCCAATCCGATAGCGCATTTACCGGTACTGTCACCGTTAAAAATAGCGGCTCCGACTTACAAGGCTGGCAAATTAGCTGGAAAATGCCGGGCAATCAAACCATTAACAATTTATGGAATGGCGTCGTTCAGCAATCTGGCAACGCGGTTACGGTGGGCAATGCGTCTTGGAATCGGCTCATCGCTAGTGATGCAACGATAGAATTGGGTTTTAGCGCCAACTATTCCGGCACTAATGCACCACCCAAAGCCGTTTTTTTAAACGGCGTTGCCTGTGCCAAAACCTCTAGCGGTGATGATGGCAATCCGAATACCGGTAACGCTCCTAAGGCACCTAGCGGATTAGCCGCGACAGTCTTAGATAATGCCCAAGTTGTTTTAACTTGGCGCGATAATAGCAGCAATGAAAAAAGCTTTAAGATAGAACGGCGTTTGTCAGGCCGTAGTAGTTGGCAAGCGTTAACCAATACCGCGAAAAATATTAGCCGTTATCAAGATGCTAGCGTAGACATGGGTAATGCTTATGAATACCGCGTTACTGCTGTCAATGACAACGGTGCCAGTAGCGCAGTTGCCGCATCGGCGACATTATTAAGCCTAGTCGAATACGGCGCTGAGCAATATAAATCTCAAGGGTGCGCAGCCTGCCACGGCAGTGATGGTTCGGGCGGCACGTTTAACTCACCGTTAACCGGGTTTACCGTTGCTGAGCTAAAGAAAGTCGAAACCACGATTAAAAAAACCATGCCGCTCACCTCCCCTGGCTCTTGTACCGGCAATTGTGCCACCGGGATTGCGCATTATTTAATTGAAGTGTTAGCGTTAGTCGGCAATAACGAATGCTCTAAAACCAAACCGCCACATCCGCGCAGCTTACGCTTGTTAACCCGGCAAGAATATCAAAATACCGTTAACGATTTACTGGGTTTATCAGTCAGTTTAGTCAATGAGTTACCGCAAGAAAACCGTGTCGATGGTTTTGATAATAATGTCGATACTAACCAAATCACAGGCTTGCGTTTAGAAGCGTTTTTACAACAAGCCGAAAAACTAGCCAATCAAGCGGTTAATAATAATTGGGCTAAATTGGTGAGTTGTAACCCACAAGAGGCCAACTGTGCGACCCAATTTGTCACGCGTTTTGGTAAACGCGCTTACCGCAGACCGTTAACACAAGCAGAAATTAACGCTTACCTTGATTTATTTACTAGCACTAACTTAAAACCGGCGGTTACCGACGTTATCACGCGCATGTTAATGTCGCCGCATTTTCTCTATCGCTCTGAGCTAGGTCAGTTACAAAAAAATGGTTCATACCAACTGACTGCCTACGAAATTGCCTCTAGCTTATCGTATTTATTTTTAGGCACGTTACCCGATGCTCAATTGCTTAAAGCTGCGGATAACAACCAATTAGCCACCGCCGAACAACGCCTCACTCAAGCTAAGCGCTTATTAGCGTTACCACAAAGCAAAGCTCAGTTGGGTCAATTCGTCGGTCAATGGCTATTAAGCACGAGTCCGTATTCACTGCCTAACAAAGACCTAGCGGTTTACCCCAACTATTCCAGCAAAGTCAAAACAGCGATGTCGCAAGAAATGATTAACTTTTTTTTAATTATGTCGCGTTTTGATTCTAGCCAGCGTTTTGCCGAATTATTCACCGCTGACTACGTGATTGCTAATAAAACATTAGCAGACTATTACGGACTCAAAGGCCCTATAGGTGCTGATTTTGAAATGACGCCGGTCGCAAATAACACGCGTTTTGGTCTGTTAACCTTAGGTGCGGTATTAGCACGTTATGCCAATAGTAACGAATCACATCCATTTAAACGTGGTGGTTTTTTACATAAACGCTTGCTCTGCCATGATTTGCCATTACCCGCCAACATGGGCTTTATTGTCGCGCCTAAACCCGACCCTAACGCCACCACTAAAGAACGTTTTAATATTCATAGTGCATCAAACACTAGTTGTTACAACTGCCATCAATTCTTAGATGACCCAGGCTTTGGCTTTGAGCATTATGATGGTGCCGGTCAGTATCGCGCTAAAGAAAATGGCCGTGCCATTGAAACCGCCGGTATTTTACGCGGTTTAGAAACCTTTAAAGCCGATGAAGCCGTCAATTTTACTGACTTAGCCGATCTCAGCAATTTATTAAGCACAAGTTCTAGTGCGGCTCAATGTGTCGCTACCCAATATTATCGTTTTGCCCAAGGACGCCGAGAAAATACCGACAACATTTGCTCAATGAAAAGCTACTTAAAAACCTATACCAAAAGTGGCAATAACTTACAAACCATGTTGCAAGCGTTGGTCACCTCGCCCAGTTTTATCTTACGCCGTTAACCAGGACATGCCATGACTTACATTACGCGCCGACATTTTTTAAAGCAAACCGCCTTAGCAGGACTTGCCGCATCTGGATTAACGGCATCTCAATTATTTGCCGCTAACGCGACGCCTGCACGTCGAGTCATCTTTGTCTATTTCCCCGATGGTGCGGAATCCGGGCAATGGCATGCTAACGGTGATGGCAAGCAATTTACCTTGCCCGCCATGACAGCGCCTTTGCAACGTGTTAAACAGCATTGCGTTTTTTTAAACGGTATCAACATGGTTGGCTCAGGCGGTACTCATGAAGGCGGTATCATCAAATTGCTGACGGGGCGTAGTGGTCAAGGCAATGATTTAGGCGTATCGCTAGACTATTATTTAGGCCAGTTATACAAAAATGAAACGGTTACGCCGTTGTTAAACTTAAATGTCGTACCGATTTATACCGATAAGCACATTACTTACGACAGTAATGGCATAGCGGTGGTACCGCAAATGAATCCATTAGCGGCATTTGACTCTTTATTCGGCGCCGCGAACAGCAATCAAGCGCATCAAAGACAACAAGTCAGCATTCTCGATCATTCATTAGCCGAGTTAAAAGCCTTGCAAAAAGCCTTAGGCAGTAATGAAAAAGCCAAACTCGATACGCATTTAGATGCAGTACGCCAATTAGAACGCAAGCTGACGGCACAAGGTCCCGGCGTTTGTGGCGCATGGAATTTCAACCCCACCGGTTTTAAAGTCACGCACACTGAATTATGGCAAAACCCTGAATTTATGGACGCGAAACAAATGGCATTAATCGGCGATTTGCATATCGATGTTGCGGTACATGCACTGTCGTGCGGATTGACACGGGTAGTCACGCTAAAATGGAATAATTCAGTGAATGAAAAACGTCATGTTCGAAGCGGGTTCTGACATGACGTGTCACGGCGCTTCACATGCAGGCGGTGCGGAATGGGTAAAAATTAAAGCTTGGTATGCGGAACGCTTTGCGCGCTTAATCGAGCAACTACGCGACACCCCCGACGGCGACGGTAGCTTACTCGATAACACCTTAGTCTTTCTAGGCAGCTGCTTAGCCGATGGCGCGCTACACAACCACGATAATATGCCGTTTATTTTGGCGGGTGGTAGCGCCGGTGGCATTAAAAACGGCGTGTGCTTGAATTTTGCTGGCCTACCGCATAACAAAGTATTAGTGTCTATTGCCCAATTTATGGGGGCTAACATCGCTCAATTTGGGACTCAAGATAGTGAGCCAGGGGCGTTAAAGCAGCTATTAGCGTAAACTTGGCTTTTATTGGCAATAAAGTACGCAAAGCAGACTAAGCAAATCTTGAGTTCGAGAAAAAAATGAACCCTAATTCTCCTACTACACAATGGATTTTAACTTATTACTTAAAAGCATTTTTCTTTCATCTACAAATTCAAGAAAACTGTCAAAGTCATAAGATTCCATTGTCGGTATTATGTGTCGATTTTTGAAATTATCATCCCTTGAGGCAAACCAGTCTGCAAAGTTTTTGGCACGTTTTTCGTTATTTTCAGAACTAGTAAGTAACTCAAGATTAATTATAGAGTTCGAATATTTTTGATATTTCTCTATTTTTCCTTGATCGTATCCACGTTGTTTCAATTTTGCAGCAGTAAATTCAGATTTTGGAAAAATATGGTCTTCTTGATATTTGTTATCCTTCCAATCTCTGTCAGGATAAAACAGCGACAAAATGAGATAGCTATATTTTGTGCTGTAATTTTGTTGATAACAAATTATCGATTTCGGTATCATTAAAATTAGGTTCGATATTCAGCCTGTGGTTTAATGCTTCATACGGAAATAAAGAAAAATCCGTTTGCGCGTCTATTGTGTCTTGCAGATTCTTGAGCGTAGTATCAGATGAACCGCCAAAGGCATTTTTCAACAAAGCGGTAATTAACCACTTTTCTATGATTCGTTGATTGCTAACATCATCCTTAGCGGTTGATTCAATAAAGTTTTTAACTTTTCGTTTTGACAAGTAGTAAGCAATAGGAAGTAACGCCATTTTTGAAACAAGGTTTTTATCGGAAAAGCCAAACTTACTGACTAATTCTATTGCCGCTTTAATATTTTCTTTAACGTTATCCCAATTGCCTTCAATCTTTTCAAGGTTAGCTTTAGTAAAATTTTTGACTTTGTATTGAATGGGCAAGCCATCAGTCAAATACAAACTTCCTTTTAAAACAAAATCTTTTCCAAATGAATAACCACTTCCAACTGTATTTATACTATCAGTGAAGTCATGAATTTCTTCCCGTGCGTTTAATTTGGTGAATTGCGCTGTCGCTGTTGATAGTAAAATATCACTGTACTCTAACTTTACACCGCCCGTATTCGCCCTAATGAAAGCCTCCACAACTTTGTCATAATCTTGCGATTTTTCTTCGTAATAGTTGAGGCTTTTTGCATTATTTATCCTTGAATGAAGCCGACCAATATTGGAATTAGCAATATCCTTTTGTTCATCACTGAGGTTGACTAGTTTTGGTTTGATTGCTTTTTTTGCATCTTCCGCATCAATATAGTCGTGATTGAGAATATCACCAACCAAATACCAAAATTGCGGGTTATTATCTTTTGGACTAGGAATGTCATTCTCTCTGAATTCAAATTGATAGGTCAATTCTTCTGGATTTTCTGGTTTTACAGGTTCCTTCAAAATATTAAGATAAAGCTTGGTCTTATACCAACGATAATAGAAATACCGATAAGAGCCTTTTAAACCAATCAATAAAGAAGTTAGTCGCTGTTGTCCATCGAGAACTAGATAAATATCTTGCCTAATTCCATTTAAATTAGCTTCTTTATTGTGGGAATTTTCAGAATCGTAATCTTTAATAAACTCATAAGATTTCCATTCATTTTTGTTTTCTTCTTTAACTTTCCAAAATAGAAACGTACTGATTGGAAAGTCACCCATAATAGAATCAAAAAGCTTTTCAATAGCTTGGGTATCCCACACGTATTCTCGCTGAATAGCTGGTAAAAATGTATTTCTATTTAGATATTCGGTAATAACTTCATTAATCGTTTTAGGTGTATAACTCATTATTTTGTCCAATTTTTTGTTGAATTTTCTAATGCTAACGATTTCAGCACTGAATTATGCCAAAACCTCAAAATTTAAATTTACAAACGTAAAGCCACTGTTACTTTGTTTAGCGGTTATTTGTAAGTTTTGCTTGTTCATTGACGACTGTTCCACTTCTTTGATCAACGCTTCAATACTTAAATCGACAATATCCTCATTGGCAAAAATAAGGCTTTCCGCCATGATGCCGTCCCTGATTGACTGACACAACTTATTATCATCCTCACGGAGCCGAAAAAAGAAAAGCATACTGGGACGGTAAATTGTCCATCCATCGCGATCTATCGACCTGACGCTTGGAAGCTTTGGCAGGCTCAGGTTCATGACAGGTCAGCAATGCCAAGGAGTCAATCAATTCTTCCACGTGCGCCACGGCTCGGCGTAGCCAGTTCCAACCAATATGCGCGCAACTTTGCCCACGAAACCAATGTGGGTCGACACAGCGTCGTTTGCCTTCAGCCACCACCGCTACACCTTGACAAACCAAGACGACGGTGGCGATCGCCATCACAAAACACAAGCGCTGCAACTTATTCACCTCGGTCAGCTTTGATGATTCCCATTGGAAGCCGTTGGACTTATGATCCAAAAACGTTTTCCTCGATCGTGAACCGGCGGCCATATTCGTATAAGGTTTCATGACCGGTCGGCTGGTCACTGACGATAATCCACGGTTCTTTGGCACCCTTTTCCCAACCGACCGCAATATGAACCGGCAGGTGCGCCGCTGTCACGTAAAAGTTGTGGATATAACAGACTTCGCCCGGCGACACGCGCAAAGTCAATGCCCGGTAGCCGCGACACGTCTTTTCAAAGAGGCCTACATCGCGCTTGCAGCGGATACACAGGTGCCAGTCGGTCTGCCGCTGATGCCAACGCAATAAATCGCCATGCATAAAACCGCGATCCGCCAG
The DNA here is from genome assembly GCF_000963695.1 of Methylocucumis oryzae. Taxonomy (GTDB): domain Bacteria; phylum Pseudomonadota; class Gammaproteobacteria; order Methylococcales; family Methylomonadaceae; genus Methylovulum; species Methylovulum oryzae. The sequence goes on along the minus strand of NZ_LAJX01000136.1, from coordinate 10,259 downwards.
TAGCACTACTTCGTAGCCTTTCAACATGCGCACCGCAAACTCCAATACCCCGCGATAGTCACGGAACGCCACACTGGCGCTCGCATGTTTCATCACTTTCCATACCAACGGGATGGCTCGCCCACGGTATACCAGCGACAACTGCACAACACAGAACGTATTCCATAACATCGTGGTATCCAGCGCCACCAGTAATCGTCGCTCTTCCAATGTCACCAACACATTCCTCAACATCGACGAGTACAACTGCAACACGTCTATCCTCGGATTGGATAGCCAGCGTTGAAACCGTCGCTCGTACTGTGCACGCCCTACCACAAATGCCGTCCATTCACTCAAGGCGATCCAGCCGCTCGATAACAAACCCACCACCATCCAGGATACAGCGGCTAAATGCCGACGATCCTGCCATGGGGCGTCCGCTAATAATTTCAGTATCGTATCGTACAATCGGCTTTCTGGCTGCATACGTCGGCATCCTTGCTTATCAATATTAAAAAAACGCTTATTCTGCCATCAATGGCAAGGGCTTGTTAAGTTTTGTCAGGCAATCAGGATGCCGTCCTAACGCAATTTTTGATATAAGACGGGATAGCTACTAAACTTGGCTTCCTGTTGGTGGATGACTTGTGTATTCTTCTACGGGTACATTTTCAAATTTTCCGGTAACCAACCAATTTTTCTTCATTACTTCAAAACCAGACCTGTGCATTGTATCTTGAAATCTATTTCTGTCATATTTTAGCTCATCCAATTCCTAGGTTATTGGCTAATATGGAATGATGTTACCTCACTCATCAATTACTCCACAATACCTAAATCACCATCAAAGCAAGAAAGCTCTGTGCTGGATGAAACTTACTGAATTAGAAATTAGGAGCTACCTGGCTTTGGATGCCATATTGTGCTGTTCATCCTAAGTAGGAGCTACGCAGCCAATCCCCGCTTGTTTTACAACCAACACACCAACTTCAAATTTTCAATCCTACCAAAGTGTTTGCCATTATTGGTGACCAATGAAAAGCCATTCGCTTTGGTAATACTGGCAATCATTAAATCCATGTCATCAATCATATTACCCTGTCGTTTTAGTGTGGCTTTATCTTGAGCAAAAATCACACTGGCAGGCTGGTCAAACTCCAAAATCGGCAACATTGTTAATAATGCCGTTATCTTGCTTAGATTGTAGTCAACTTTTGATGAGTTATATGCGCCGTACAATAGCTCGGTGTAATTGATGCGGGTGGTAAAAAGGGCTTCTATCGGGTAACTAGATAATTTTTCGACGATTTCAATTTGGCCTTTTAAAAAGTAAATCAGAATATCGCTATCAATGACGAGATTCATAGAGCCGAATCAATGTCTTTACTCGATTTATCGGCCTGGATAGCATCTAAAATAGCATCTGCCTCGTCAGCCGCCAACGTTGCGGCAAATTGCATTAGCACATTTTTTCGATTCAGCCTTGAAGCGGCAAACTGCATAACTGCTTTTTCGATAATATCGGTTTTGCTAGTTTGTAAGTCTTTGGCAAGCACAGCAATCGTGGTCAAAGTAGTTTCATCCAATCTAAAGTTAACAGCTTGCTTCATTGAAAATCCCCCATGAGCATTTAAAATGTAAAGACATTTTAATTTATTATTTTTATCTTTGTAAATACAATTGAAAACTACTGCGTCGCTTGGTAAATTTTTGTGCTCTATCCCACAAGAAATTATTAGTGTCTATTGCGCGATTTATGGGGGCTAATATTGCTCAATTTGGGACTCAAGATAGTGAGCCGGGGGCGTTAAAGCAGTTATTGGTTTAGAGGGGCTTCTCACTCCCACGCAGGTAAGAAAAAACTGTATTTCCACAAAAACACTACTCCGGACGACTTGAGAATAGCTAAGATTTGGACTATTTTCACAGTTTCTGCTGCGTGGGAATGCATAAAAGCCCCCTCCCTTGCCATCACCTGGCTGATTATTCGACCGTCAAGCCATCATCCGTCCAACCCATGATTTCTGCTGCACGTAGGCGGGCACTTTCTGGGGTGGCGGCGGTGATGCCATTGCAAGTGACACTGCTTGGATCTAAGTTTTCCGACTCGGTGCGGAACAGCGACCAGAGCATCAACCCGTCTTTGCTGCCTTTCGCTATGTTGGCATTTTTGATGCTGTTTGCCATGTTTTCAACCGAGTAAGGTCGGTTAATCGGGCGCAATGTGGTCGGAAAGTTCCAGATTGCTGAATATTGGTCGTTCAGCATCACCGTTCCAGGGCAGGCTTCGGCATCGACATCGGCATCATTAACCATCAGCACTGATTTTTCAGGCCCTATCGCACCGCCAATAGTTGCAGAATCGAGCACTTCCAAACCGAGATTGACCGCTACGCCCGCTGGCATAATCGTGCGGTATTGTTGGTAAGCCAGCACAGGGTCATAGGCGTAATAGCCAATGTCGTATGACATGATGTTCAACATATCGACTTGCTTAGCCAGGCGATTTTCTTTTAGCAGCTTACGCTCGATGCCTGCACCCGCCCAAGCAGAATTCAGCTTAAGCTTTTTGCAATAAGGGTCTTTGCTGTTGGCTGGCGCACAATCAGCCCCTACAGATGAGGCTGCCATCGTGAACAATTTTGGGTTAGCGTTTCCTGCGGCGTTTTCATTGTTCATGTGCTTGGCTATGCTGCGTAGCGTGGTTAGCACCTTGCTATATTGAGCAATCGTCGCCGCATCATTGACCACGCCCGCTTCATAATCCATGTCGATGCCATCAACGCCGAGCGCATTGGCAAGCAGCAACAATCGCTTGCGGTATTGGGCTTGGCTGATGAGGTTTTGCCAGCCGTTGCCGTGGCCTTGCGCGTCCAAGGCAGCCTGCGCGCCACCCACTGACAGCACGACTTTAATGCCGTCACGCTGCAAATTGGCGATAGCGTTGCGGATTTCTGCTACAGGTTGGGTAAAGCCTAGCCCTGTGCCGTTAAAGGAACGTGTTTTAGCGTTAAATGTGCCCACGTCCGGAAAAGCAAAGGCCAGGAACACATGGGAAAAGGTGCGCGAGACTTGATTCAAACTCTTAGCCGGGTTGTTCAACCAGCTTGGGTAGTAGCCGACAAAAGGCGTACCGGACGGTGCTTGCGGCTGAGTTATGATTTGCCCGCCTGCGATTGCCAAATTGCGGGTTTTTACGCCGCCGGACTTGTCAAAGGTCAGCCAAACGCTATAAGCCATTTTAGGATAGCCCGAAAAGGCTGCCGTCTCTGTGTTGTTGATGTAGACCTGAGTCAAGTCACTGCCCACGAAAGGCGCACTGCCCCAAGCTAGCTTTTTGTTGTTGCTTAAATTGGCATTTAAACCATATTGAATGGATTGGTAAGCCCATTCCCAGTCACAAGGCATTAAAGCCGCCCCACAACCTGCCTGCTGGTTTGATGTCTTGCCTCGATCATCCGACCAACCACTGCCCAAGGTGCTATTCGGGTAGGCGGTGTTTTGTACGATGCCCATTTCATAATCGCCAGCGACCAGCAAATTGTAACGCGCACCTAAGTTAGCCTCGCTCCAATCCCAAGACGATCCTGTGGTGATACCGCCACCTACAGGGGTTGCAGTGAACAAATATTTATCGCCCCATTCCAGCCCGGTAACAACGCCACTGCCGTTATTATCAAATTTCATGTTGCCATAAGGCCCTCGCATGTCGGAGTAAACCACATTGACAGGAATGCCGGAAAAATCATATTCCACACTCCACAGTGGATAATCCACACCATTGATAAACTCCCAAGTAATCTTGACCGGAAGGTCATATTTCACATGGGTAGCAGGGTTTGTCGATACTGTGGCATCGTAAGCCATTGGATTCGCTGTACCCCAATGCGGATAATTTAAAGTAAATTCATGGACAGCCTTGACGGTATCTACCGAAACCGCTGTGCCTGTACCCGCAAAAAAATTTGCTAAGCGGCGAGTCATCCTGCCCATGCAATCCAGCAATCGTCCCGCTGCCTCCGTTCGGCAAGTTACGGTACAGCTCATGCGAAACAAAATAACCGAAACCACCATCAGCACCGGCCGCAGCATTCACATTCACGGGTGTACCATCATCAGCCTCGTAGGTAAATTGCCAAGCGTAGCCGCCGCAATTGGTCCCGGCGCCATCGCTGCACACCAACGAGGCACTGCGAGCCTTCCCGGCGCTGTCGCGCCAAGTGTAACGAAGCACATTCTTGCCATTGACCGTGCCGACTTCCGCCTTGACATTGCCGGAAGGGTCCAAAGCGGGCGCTTGTAGGTCAACAGCATGTACGCTGACGCTGCCTAGCAAGCATAAGGGAACAAACATTTGCCTTAAAAATATTACGTTCACAGGATTCTCCAAGAAGTTACTACACACAGGAAATATTTCACAAAAATCATAGATTAAGCTCAGCTAATTCGCGCTTTTTATTACTTTATGATTTGAATCCATTGTACAAACTGACATTTGGCAAACAAGTGAATTTGTTACACCTGTGATGTTATTATTAAGAGTAAGTCCAACGCAGAGAAACGAACGGGGTCAGGCCTGACCCCGTTCGGGTAGTTGCATATAATCCTAGATAGAAAGTGGGCGGGTATAGCGATAAACGTTAAACAACCGGTTTATCGATGGCGGTTATACGACAGTGAATAGCGTTGTTAGGTATTATTTCACGTTAAAACCTTAAAACACCTGTTAGGGTAATGCTTTTACTCGCTAGGAGAACAATAATGGCAACGATTCAAGGTGATAAACTCGATAATCAATTAATCGGTACTGATGACGACGATGTGCTGTACGGCAAATTGGGTAACGATACGTTGTATGGTAATGCTGGCAACGATATTCTAAGAGGAGGCATAGGCGTTGACCTTTTAGAAGGTGGGTTAGGGAATGATAAATACTTTGTTGATAACCACACACTTAGCGTATTCAAAGATAGCATTGTTGAATTGGTAAACGGCGGAACAGACACGGTGTTTGCGGGTGCAGATTGGGAATTAAGCGCGCATGTAGAGAATTTAGTGTTAGTCGGTGATGCGTGGTACGGCACGGGTAATCATTTGGCTAATAAAATAATCGGTAATCAATATGATAATGGATTAGATGGCGGTCAAGGACATGATACGCTGATAGGTGGCCTGGGTAATGACCATTATAGCGTGACAAGAGGCGATATAGTGGTCGAAAAAGCTAATGGTGGCATAGATACGATTTCGGCATCGGTTAGCTGGGCGTTAGGTGAGAATGTTGAAAATTTATATTTATCAGGTACTCAGCAGATTAATGGTACGGGTAATGACTTAAATAACCAGATATATGGTAACCAGGCAAATAATATCTTAAATGGCAAAAGCGGTGCCGATACGGTTTATGCGGGTGAGGGCGATGATGTTATTGAACTGCGTGGATTTGAAGGTTTTATATATTATAGCTCATCAGCTAAAGATATGATTTATGGTGGTGAGGGGCAAGATACACTTAAGGTTACCGATTGGGATCATACAGTTACAATCGATGCTCAACGAGATATTATTCATGGTATTGAAATGATAGATTTAAGATATGTTGTAGTATCTGATCTGATAAATGTTTCGCATGATACGGTCATGCGGTTAAGTGATACTAATATATTAACAGTTTACGGTGATATTGATTGTAGGGTTAGGTTGAGTAATAACAGTGGACTCTGGAGTTATAGTGGTATTGTTAATGGCATGAAAGTCTATACGGTGGGGGCTGTTGAGTTAAGAGTCACTCAGGACGTGAGAGTGTCTGAAGAGGTAGCAGTCCCTGAGTATAGAATTTTCGATGCAGCCTCGGCGCAAGGTGTAAGCGATTTTTTTGATGCGGGCGCACAGAAAGTCATTATTAACTTTGCCAAAGATTACCGTCTTACCGATGTGCAGCAAATCGATTTAACCGGCTTTGGTTTAGAAGATACGTTGATTATTAGTCAGCGTGACGGCGCGGTGAATAACCATCAAGCTAATTATGGCTCTAAACGCAGTCAATACATTATCGAAACCAGTTTTACGCCTTCTTATAATAATTCGATTACCGACAGAGTGTCTTGGCAAACCGGTGCCAGTAAGGCATTGCTATTATCCAAAGATATGCATTATACCGGCAATAATCATGGTACTAACACATCAACCAGCTCCTATTCCTTTCCGGTTTCTACCGTGGGTAGTATCCAAATTGTCGGATTGCCAAAAGGCTTGGCGGATACACAGTTTGTCTTTGTTTAGCGTGTAACAGACGTTGGCTAATGCTGCCTACGCATTAGTCAACGGTGTTACGTTATTCCGTTTGATACCAATTTAATTTTTGATGCAAGTTAACCACAGTGCCTATGATAATCAGCGTGGGTGGCTGTATAGTCACACGCGCAACTTTTTTCAACAATAGTAGCCAATGTGCCAGTGATGACGACTTGGGTTTTGGTCGTGCCTTGTTGGATTAACGCTATCGGTAAATCGCTAGGGCTGCCATGTTGCATTAAGGCTTGGCATATTTTTTCTAACCCAACTGAGCCCATGTATATCACAACGGTTTGATTGGGTGCTGCTAACTCGGTCCAATTTAAATGAATGGTGTCGTTTTTTAAATGACCGGTAACAAAAACACACGATTGTGCATGGTCTCTATGGGTTAATGGAATGCCGGAATATGCCGCACAACCAGTTGCAGCGGTAATACCCGGTACGACTTGAAAATGAATGCCTTGTTGCATTAAGGTTTCGATTTCCTCACCACCGCGTCCGAAGATAAATGGGTCACCACCTTTAAGTCTAGCGACACGTTTACCGGATTTAGCCAGCTCGGCGAGCAATTGATTAATCGATTCTTGCGGCAGGCTATGATTTTTACGCTGTTTGCCGACATAGACCTTATCGGCGTCGCGTCTGGCCAGTTCTAAAACCTCTTCTGAAACTAAATGATCGTAGACAATGACATCGGCTTGCTGCATTAAGCGCAAGGCTTTAAACGTTAATAAGTCTGCCGCGCCAGGCCCTGCGCCAATCAAATAGACTTCACCTGCTACCTGTTGGTCGGTTTGTGCGAGTTGTTGTTGCAGCAGTGTTTCAGCGAGAACCATATTGCCATTAAACACCGCTTCTGCGACCGAGCCTTGTAAAACATTTTCCCAAAACATGCGCCGTGCAGTTAATGTCGTTAAGCGTTGTTTAACGGCGTCCCTAAACTTTTCTGCTAATTGCGCGAGTTGACCATAAGCCGGTGGAATGGCGGCTTCAATTTTAGCGCGTAATAACCGGGCTAATACCGGTGCCGTGCCGCTTGAGCTAATGGCTACGACTAACGGTGAGCGGTCGATAATCGCCGGGAAGATAAAGCTTGAAAGTTCAGGGTTATCAACAACATTAACTAAAATATCGCGTTGTTGACAGGCATTGGCGACGAGCTGATTCGTTTCAATGTCGTTTGTTGCAGAAATGACTAGGCGGTAACCTTTGACATCATCAGCAGCAACACGCTTGTGAATCAGGGTCAAGCCATACTCGGCTTGTTTTTGTTCGATAATGCTATCGATATGCTCTGCTAATACCGTGATATTGACATCAGCCTTATGTAATAACTCGATTTTTCTTAGCGCGATATGACCCGCACCGACCACTAAGCATTTTTGTTGCTTTAAATTAATAAAGATAGGGAAATAGTCCATTTTCTAGCAGGAGTTTTTTGCGGCAAAAGATATTGGTATTATAAGCAGCAGCGAGTGTTAGGGAAACATAGGCATGAGAATAGAATTTGATGTAGAAGTGGATGCGAGCGGTTTAATGTGTCCACTGCCTTTATTACGATTAAAAAAGGCGTTAACAATAATGTCTGGCGGTGAGGTGATTAAGGTGATTGCAACCGATCCAGCGGCCCATTTGGACTTTGGTGTTTTTGTCGAACAAGCAGGTCATGAACTGGTTTTAGTCGATAAGCAAAGCGATAAACAGATATTTTTTTATCAAAAAACGGTTAGTTTAGTTTGCGTTGATTAAAAACTTTTCCGATACGTCTTTTGGAAATCATAGGACGTTGCTCTTTTTTGGTGCGTTCATAGAGCGCACCAACTTAGTGAAAGACTAGCGGGCATTTTTGTCCCTACAAATTAAAAATTTCGCTATGTGGCAAAAGTGAAAATTAATTATTTATTTAAAAAACAGTAAATTAAATAAATATCTTTTATAAAATAGTATATTGGCCTATAAATTGCTTTCTCTGATATAACTTATTTATCGAGTAGAGGGTAATTTATGTTGTCAGAAGCCGAACGATTTGAAATTTTTTCACCTTACATCCGTAGTGTCACCCAATGTAGAGAAATACTAGGAGACCTAAATTGGACGTGGGGATTAATCTCGGCCATCGCAGAAATTAGCTGCCCGAAAGAAGCATCATCAATATTGCCAGCAATGGAAGCCACTAAAAAAGGGTTTGCTGATTTAGAGCATAAATTAACCCGTCAGTTAGTTTCTGAAGAAACCAAAAAACCTGCCTTGAGCTAGAATCTAAAGCCCAAGTATGTATCGACATTTTAGTCAGGAATTTATACGAAAGAACCGCAGATATAGGATTCTTAGCAACCAATGCCGATATTTGTGATTTCGTCTTAAGCACGGTGCAAGGTCAACCTACTTCGGTTGATTCTATTACTCAATTATTACAAGAATACGTTTCTAAATACACGGTCTACAACGACATTATTATTCTTGATACTGATGGGGTTGTCTTGGCTCGATTAGATGGCTCAGCCGATATGATGGGGCTGCGCGCAGTTGACCCGATTATTCAAGAAACCTTAGCCTCGTCCGATGCCTACGTCGAAACATTCGGCAAAACCCAATTAAGACCCAATGATGAGTCGGCGTTAATCTATTCAAAGCGCATTGAAAACCCATTAGATGGTACCGTTATTGGCATCTTGTGTTTATCTTTCCGCTTTAAAAATGAATTAGAAGGGATTTTTCCGCAGTTTGCAGAAAAAAGGTGATAAAGCCGTTATGCTGTTACTAGATGCTTATTCTGTCGTAATAGCTACCAGTGATGCCGATCAAATTCCCTTAGGCAGAACGATTGAGTCAGTTCCGGAGAATGAAGATTATGCTGTAATCGATTTTGCTGGTAGAGAGTATTTGGCCGTGACGCACCGTGGCCGACCTTATCAAGGTTATGCGGGTCAAGAATGGTACGGACATGCAATGGTGCCTTTGTCTTACGCTTTTCGCAGTTCTGAATCGGATAAAGAAGTCGACGAAGAAATTCAACGCCATGGCGATGCTTTTTCATTGGATGTGTCGAACATCGTCGCAGGCGCAGCGGAAGGGATAAACTTATTTCTACATCGCGTCATTTGGAACGGTCAAGTGATGGCAACTAATGAAGATGGTAATCTGGTGTCACTCAAAGCCATCTTAAGACAAATTCGCTCAAAAGGTGCGAGTACCGCTAAAGCGCTAGCAGAATCAGGCAGCAAATTGCAAACGACGATGATTACTTCAGAGCTACGCAATGCTGAATCCATCGCTCGCTTAATGATAGATATTATGGATAGAAATCTTTACGAGCGTAGCAATGATTGCCGGTGGTGGGCACTGACTTCAGAAATTAGACGTATTCTTTCCGAAGGTCGGTTAGATGGCAGCGATAAAGCTAAAATCACTGACATTCTGGTTTATATTAATAAACTCTATACTGTTTACACCCGCCTTTTCATTTATGACATTAAAGGCACGATTGTCGCCGAATCCAATCTACACAACGATACGTTGCAACCGGTCAATAAACCAGTCGGTGCCAGTTATGCAAAAGAAACCTTCTCACTGCGCTCACCGCAAGAATATAGAGTTTCTCCTTATGAAGAGTCATGGTTGTATGACGACAATCCAACCTATATCTACAATGCAGCGATACGGCATATTGATGACTTAAACAAAGTCGTCGGCGGTATCGGTATTGTGTTCGATTCAACTCCAGAGTTTAAGCACATGTTGGAAGACTGTTTGCCCGATAAAGAAGGCGCTTTTGGACTGTTTGTAGAACGGCCTAGTGGCAGAATTATCGCGGCGACTGATAAATCAAAATACAAAAAAGGCGATATATTGTGGATTGACCCAGAATTTTTTGAATTACAACAAGGGACGGGCAAATCCAAAATTGTGCTTTACGATAAAATTTATTATGCGGTGGGTTGTTATTCATCGCGCGGTTACCGCGAGTTTAAAACAACGGG
>NZ_LAJX01000135.1 GCF_000963695.1 Methylocucumis oryzae | reverse complement strand
CAATTCAGGGATAACCGGTTTTAGCGCTTGGTAAGCGGCTAAACAATACGCTTCTTCGCCTTCATGAGTGCTCGCACATAACCAAACCCAACGTTTAGCAAAATAATGTGCTTTTAACTGTTGACCTTGGCTAATTTGTTCGACCGTTATCAAGTTATCAAACTTCATATTACCAAGCGTCGATACTTTTTGGCTGTCAGCACCAATGGCAATAAACCGAGCGCGGTCTACTTCAGTTTGCGCCAAAATCTGTGTCATAGCAGCTAGTGCCGGATGAGTAAGCCAAGGAAGCTTTTGATAGCCTTTAACTGATTTTTCTGACAACCGTCCATTAATGATTAGCAGCGGTATATCGCTGTTTTGGCACGCCGCATAAAGATTAGGCCAAATTTCGGTCTCGACTATAACCGCTAATTTAGGCTGAAAATGCTGTATAAAACGCTGTGTAGCACCGGGCAGGTCATAGGGTAAATAAACATGTTGTACACGTTGCCCTAAGACTTGGCTAACACGCATGGAGCCTGTAGGCGTTGTCGTGGTAACTAAAATAGGCTCAGAATGGTGGTGTTGTACTAAGTCTATAAGTGGGAATAAGGTTTCTATTTCACCGACAGACACGCCATGAAACCAAATCTTGCAGGTGATCGCTGGTGTTAGTGAGTAAACGCCCAAGCGTTCTTGCCAGCGATTAAGATACGCGGGGTTGGTCTTAGCCTTGTAGCGCAGCCTAAGCAACAACAAAGGTGTAGCCAGACAAAATAAGGCGGAATAGACGGAGCGGGCTAGATAACTTAGACAGGCAGCTTGTATGCGCATCTTAACTGCCTAATAGACGAAACAGTATTTGCTCAACAGATTTTGAAACACTAGACGTCATCATCTGACAACGCCTAGCGGTAGCCTGCTCTAAACAAAGCTTTATTGCTTAAGCTTCTGGAGCAATTTTAATCGATAACGTTAACGTAACATCAGAATGTATAGCAATATCAATATCATACTCGCCAGTATGGCGGATTGTACCATTTGGCAAACGGATTTCTTGTTTTTCGACTTTTACTCCGGCTTTAGTAATCGCTTCAGCAATATTAACTGTGCCTACAGAGCCGAATAAGCGACCTTCATCGCCCGCTTTATGGGTAATCACAACATTAAGTTTGCTTAATGCTTCAGCACGTGCTTTAGCTGCAGCCAGTTTCTCAGCCGCTGCTTTTTCAAGTTCCGCACGGCGTTGCTCGAATTCAGCAATTTTGCTAGGTGTTGCCGCGACCGCTTTGCCTTGTGGAATTAAATAATTTCTGCCGTAACCCGGTTTAATCGTTACTTTATCGCCTAAATTACCTAATTTTGTTATTTTTTCGAGAAGAATGACTTCCATTTGTTTGCCTCTGAATCGGTTATGCTTAAAATCAGTCATGCCTAAATCAGTCTGATTTGGCGCTGGTTTGATTAGTTATTTTTCGTAAGTTTAGCCAGGTGTCGACTAGTCCTAATAATGCTATTGGAAGCAATGTATGAGGTACTAGGAATAGCGTTACATACAGCATGGGCACGGTGTAATTGGCAAGCTTCTTACGGGCAAGAATCGTATGCAACACTGCGGCGCCTACAATGGAATATAACGCGAATACTAAAATGGCTATATTCCAAGAGACTTCCGATAACCAGCCTGAGGTCACAAGTGCTAACGCGATAATGCCTATGCTGCCTAGGGCCAATCGAGGATGAGTGCTAAGTGATAAAAATTCTTGTCTGAAACCGCCCGGATTGTACAAGTTCGCTTGCCACCAACGGCCTAAAAACAAGCCAAATAGCAAGCTAAATACCGAACCCGCCGCAACAACGCCGGTTAAATAATGCGCCATGATGTCTAGCGTTACTTCAGCATTATTGAGTTGACTACTATCCGCATTAGGCTTGAATTGCTCAAACATAACCTTCCATGTACTGGCAATGTTTGGGTCATATAAATAATACCCAATCACGCCTAACACGCCTAATAATACCGCAATTTCAACAGCTAACGATAAATGTCGACCTTCTCGTAGAATGATAGAAATCAACCAAACCGGTAACCATAAGACGGCTGCATATGCTAAGGCAAATTGAAAGTTTTTTAACAGCACATAACCTAACAGTGCAGCGGCTAAACTTGAGCTAAATAAAACATACAAGCCTTCCATGCCGCCTCGTCTTAATGTGACAAGCGCAATAGTAGCTGAACTGACAACACTGACCGGAGGAATTATTAATGACAACAGCGCCAGCGACGAGGCTACAGTCATAGCCTGTAATCTTCCACGCATGATGAAGTTAGCCAGGAAATTCATTCCCCCTCCTTAATGAGTTATTTTCTGTGTGCGTCGCAGAAAGGTAACAAAGCGATATAACGCGCGCGTTTAATTGCTGTGCATAATTCTCTCTGATATTTTGCTGAAACGCCGGTAATACGACTAGGTACAATTTTTCCCGTTTCAGTGATGTATTCGTTTAATAAGGCTAAATCCTTATAATCGATTTGTGTATCGCTTTCGCCAGCGCGAGACATTTTTTTGCGTTTGATATTTCTAGCCATGATAAACCTGTAAAGTGTGAATTATTGTGGAGTTGAATCAGCGTTGAAGTCTTCCCCAACTTCATCCAGGTCTAATTCATCATCAGCTAAAGCGACGGCTTCTTTAGCAGTCTCTTTTGCTTTAATTTCAGTTTGTTTGCTCTCTTCTGCAGCGGCAGCAGCAATAGGCGATGTGCCAGTAACCGCATGTTTTTGCAATAGCGTCATACTGCGTAGAATAGCATCATTAAAGCGAAACCCGCTTTCTAATTCGTCTAAAGTAGCTTGATTGCATTCGATATTCATTAACACATAATGTGCTTTATGAATTTTTTTGATGGGATAAGCGAGATGTCTACGTCCCCAGTCTTCTAAGCGGTGTATTGTTCCTGAAGCGGCTTCGATAGACGCTTTATAGCGTTCAATCATCGCAGGGACTTGCGCGCTTTGGTCAGGGTGTACTAAAAAAACAATTTCATAATGTCGCATTAATGGTTCCTTATGGTTAAAGCCTTCTCTCACAAGAAGAGTAAAGCAAGGATAGCAGCTCCTCGCGGAACCAAGCATTATAAAGAGATTTTTTGCTCTTGCATAGATTTTGAAACTAAGCGATTAAAATTGGTGGAGTTTTCACTAACGACTAAAATCCCTTGGTCTTTTAACGGTAATTTCAGCTTGACAAATTATTGGCATCGTAGAGACTAGAACGGTTTAAACAATTTAAGAGTCTTTCGTTGAACGATATATCGATAAGTGTGCTCTTTGGCATACTCTTATTAATGCTTATTCTGTCAGCATTCTTTTCCGGTTCTGAAACATCGCTGATGTCACTTAACCGCTACCGGCTAAGGCATTTAGTCAAATTAAAGCACTCCGGTGCTATTAAAGCCTATCATTTACTACAACGGCCTGATCGTTTGTTAGGCTTAATTTTACTTTGCAATAACTTTGTCAATAACTTTGCAGCCTCAATAGCAACATTGATTGCTATAAAGCTGTATGCAAACGATGAAAGTGCTATAACTGTTGCGACCGGTTTATTAACCTTAGTCATGCTCATTTTTTCTGAAGTATCGCCTAAAACCTTAGCAGCATTTAAGCCTGAAGTATGGGCATTCCCGTCGGCTTGGGTTTATACGGCTTTACTGAAAGTGCTTTATCCCGTCGTCAGCTTTGTTAATTTATTTGTTAGTTTGCTGTTACGGTTAGCCGGTGTTGATGTTAAAAAAAGCCATCACCATGACAAATTAAACAAAGACGAGCTAAAAAGCATTATCGCTGAAGCTGAAAGCTTTATGCCTTTACGCTATCAAAAAAATGTTGCTAGGGATTTTAGACTTAGAATCAGCAACCGTCGAAGATATTATGACGCGGCGTAATGAAATCGTCGGCATAGACTTAGAAATGGGTGTCGAGCACATTATCCAACAGATAAAAGACAGCCCTCATACACAACTGCCTGTTTACAAAAAAAACATTGATAGAGTAATAGGCTTTTTGCATATTAGAAAAGCGTTAGTCAATCTGCATAAAACCGATTTTGATAAACAAGACGTTGTTAATATGTTGACTAAACCCGAGTTTATCCCTGAATCCACACCTGTTCATGCGCAAATGCTGAGATTCAAAAACGATAAAATTCGTATTGGTTTAGTCGTTGATGAATATGGCGACGTGCAAGGCCTCGTCACCTTAAATGATTTATTACAAGAGATTGTGGGCGAGTTAATTACCGATGATTCACCCGCCGCCAGAAAGCAATCTGATGGTAGTTATTTAGTCGATGCCAATATTACCGTGCGAGAGCTCAACAGAATTACCCAATGGTCATTGCCTACCGAAGGCCCTAAAACCTTAAATGGGTTAATTATCGAGTACATGGAAGTTATTCCAGAGCCTGGAACGAGTTTAAATTTACATGGTTATCCGATTGAGATTATACAATGCAGCAATAACACCGTGAAATTAGTGAAGTTTTTATCTAGGTTTAAAACTTAAGACGATAAGTTATTTAATAACCCGCATTTTCTTGGATAACTAAAAAAATTTGCGACTATAATTAGCTCATCATTTCAGGTAGAAAATTGTTGCAATGGCTAAGCTGACTGTTTATTTCAAATATAAAGCGATTGATTCTTACATCTTTGAAAACGGTGTTATTCATATCGGTCGGGATGAAACGAATAATATCGTCATAGATAGTTTGGCGGTAGCGCCTGCTCATGCGGCAATTGTTATTCGCGATGACTCTTGTACGATTAAGCAGTTAAACGAAAGTTTTCCATTGATTATTAATGGCCAACGCATCAAAGAGTGTCAGTTAAACAATAACGATACTATTACTATAGGTAAGCATGATGTTGTTTACAACACCACTGAGTCTGTTGTTGAAGCTAACGAGGATTCGCATGAGGTTGTTGAATCTGTCATTTATGGACGCGAGTCTTTTGATTATGATGCCGAGCATAATTCTCATTTGCCGGCCGCAAGCTTACAAGTGATGAATGGCCAGAATATCGGCAAAGTGTTAACGCTGAAAAAAGCCATGACCCGTTTAGGCTCTAACGGCAATGGCGTCGTGGTAATTACTAAACGTAAAGATGGTTATTTTGTCTCTGCGTTAGAAAATATTGGCAAGCTGGAAGTCAATAACAAGCCTATCGAAAACAGCTATGTTAAATTAAACAACAATGACATGTTGACGATTAATCAAGTCTCGTTGCAATTCTTTTTTAGCTAATACGTTGAAATAATCGCCAGCGCTTCATCGAGCCTGGCGACAAGATGCACTGTTAAACCCTCGATAGGACTTCTAGGTGCATTAGCTTTAGGAATGATAGCCTGAGTAAAGCCATGTTTGACCGCATCATTCAGTCTGGCTAAGCCATTCGCAACAGGTCGAATCTCTCCGCTTAAGCCTAACTCACCAAAAACAATCATATCTTGCGGGATAATCCTGTTCTTTAAGCTCGAAACTATGCCTATCACAATCGCCAAATCCGAGCTGGTTTCACTCACTTTAATACCACCGACCACATTCGCATAGATTTCATCTTGACTGGTATAAATGCCACCATGTTTACCCAATACCGCTAATAACATCGCTAAACGATTTTGCTCAAAACCCATGGCTAAGCGACGCGGATTACCGTATTGACAATCGGTCACTAAGGCTTGAATCTCGACAAGTAACGGCCTTGTTCCTTCCCATAACACCGTGATAACACTACCTGGCGATGGATGTTCTAAGCGATTTAAAAACATCGCCGATGGGTTTTTCACTTCTTTTAAACCTTGGCCGCTCATCGCGAAAAAGCCTAACTCCCCTACACTACCAAAACGATTTTTATCGGCTCTTAACACACGAAATCGGGCATCATCAGTAGCAGTTAACAACACTTGCGCATCGACGATATGACTTAAGGTCATAGGGCCTGCTAAGCTATGGTCTTTGGTGACATGCCCTACCATTAAGATGCAAACATGATTTTTTTTAGCGTATTGGGTGAGCTGGCTAGCACATTCTCTGACTTGAGAAATTGAGCCTGGCGCGGATTGTGTCTCTTCCGTGTACATGACTTGAATAGAATCAATCACTAAGACTTTAGGCTTAACTTCTGAAACTAATTCACAAATACGTTGTACCGACGTTTCCGCCAAAATCATGATTTTTTCTGCCGGTAAATTTAAGCGCTGCGCACGTTCGGCAATTTGTTCTAACGACTCTTCACCCGATACATACAATACGCGAACGTCATGTTCAGCAATATGGGCAATAGCTTGTAATAGCAGCGTGCTTTTGCCGGCACCCGGTGCACCACCGATTAAAATCACGCTGCCCACCACAATCCCACCACCTAAAACACGGTCAAACTCGCCTATGCCGGTAAAAATTCTCTGACAATCGTTTAGGTTAATCTCTGATAATAATTGCACCTCGGAACGGCTACCGGCGTAACCTTCGGTTTTACTGCGATGGCGCTCTGTTTTGATATTGACTTCTTTAAGCGTATTCCACGCGCCACAACTGGTACATTGACCACTCCAGCGCGGATATTCCACACCGCAATCAGTGCAGACAAAAACAAGTTGTGATTTTTTACTCATGAAAGCAATTCTAGGTAACCGGTTTGATAGCTAGGATAAATAAACTCAAAGCCTAGTGCAGTTAGCCGCGTGTTTAAGCAACGCTTATTTTGCGTAGTTGATGCGTCGAAAGGTTTGGCTAAAGGCGGTGTACAACCTAGTCTTGTGCTTAGCCATTGCATAACATCCCACAGTGGCGCCTGATCGTTGTCACAAGCGAGATAACAGTTGTCTAAATCAACGCCTTGTAAGCGCTGTTTTAGTAAGAAGGCTAATACCGCTACGGCATCAGCTTGATGAATACGATTCGTGTAATAAGGCGGCGTTTGTTGAATATAAGGCACTGACCGTGCTAAACGCAATAAATACTCTCGACCAGGCCCGTAAATCCCAGCGAATCTTACAATAACGCTATCAGAACGCGCAGCAAGTACCTGATGTTCTGCTTGCAATAAAAGTTGGCTGGTTATCGCTTTGGGTTGAGTTACCGAGTTTTCATCGACCCATTCGCCTTGGTCTTGGCCATAGACACTGGTTGATGAAACAAAAAACCAAGGGCAGTAAGAAAATTTTTCTAACACATTGCACAGCCCTGCTTGATAGACCTTACGATAATCCGCTTCAGTGCGCGAATCGGCTGCGATAATAAAGAAAACGGCATCGGCTGTTATGCTTAACGATGCTAACATCTGGTCATCGCTAATATCAGCGGCGATAAAGTTTATACCAGGGTAATCAGTGATTTTAGTGCGTTTAATAACAGTCACCTGATGACCACTTTGTGCTAATGTCTGCGCCAAACTAAAGCCTAGCTGGCCACCACCTATCAAGAGAATATTCGCCACGTTACATCATCCGAAAGTCATAACGCACTAGTATACATCTGAGCATAGAGTCTTAGCACTCTCATTCCACGCCGCGTGAAATGAGAGAGAAGCAACGCTTTGTGATTAAAATTTGGGTTCCCAGCTTAAGACGGGACAGGTCATTCAGAACGCAGGGCGCCGTAAATACGTCCCTGTAGGCTTGGCGGCAGCATCCCTGCTGCCGACACCTGCGCCCTAAACGCCCTGTCCCGTCTCAAGTGTGTGTCCTAAAATTTGTCTTGCAAAGGCCAGTCGCGGAAATTAAAAGACTTGACCTTGTTGACGAACGCGTTCGCAATTGGCTAAGTCCAATTCAGCATAAACCCATTGTGGTTGATTCAGCTCGCCGATAGCTAAAATGCCGTTATCAGGAAAGCCTTTATCAACTGGGGTGTAAATAGCCGATGCGCCAATATTAATATCAACGGCTTCCGACCACGGCGCATGACCGACTAAACAAGATTGCACGACATAGCATTGGTTTTCTAAGGCGCGTGCTTGGCAGCCGATTCTAACCCGATAATATCCCGCTAACGTATCGGTACAACTAGGCACTAAAATTAAGCTCGCACCGGCCTCGTTTTGTTTACGCGCCAATAATGGAAATTCACTGTCATAACAAATATTAACTGCGAAACTACCAAATTCCGCCGCAAAGGTTTTCACTGTATCGCCAGCACTAATCAACCAGATTTCATTTTCAAACCGCGTCATAATCATCTTATCTTGATAATCGCTACGCCCATCTGGCATAAACCAATAAGCACGATTAACATAAGCGCCGGTTGCTAATTTGACTGGGAACGAACCCGCAAGAATAGTGCAGTGATAGTGCGCAGCTAAGCGGGTAAACAACGCAATATAATCAGGCAAAACCGTTTGCAATGCAGTGAGTTGTTTGGATAACGAAGAATACACCTCAACACCAAATAGCGAAGCTAACTCCATGCTCGCATATTCAGGGAACACCAGTAACGTCGCTTGATTAGCACTCGCTTCGGCTACCCAACGCGTGGCTTTATCAACAAATTCTTGCCAGTCAGAAAAAAAACCAACATCGTATTGAGCGCTTGCAATTTTAATTGTCATGTTTTAACCAAAAAGTCATCGGTTTTGGAGTTTCATCTTCGTCATCTAAATCCTTCCACAAATAAGTCGTTCTTAGCTCAGGATGTTTGACATAACCGCGCTTATTCCAAAACGCATCCAACGGCACATAGTCTTTAGGACGGCGCGGATGGTCAATAGGTCGTTCCACACAACAAAACGTAATATGCTTAAACCCGCCTAAATCGCGCGCATGGGCTTCTCGTTCCTCAAAAAAGCGTACCCCAATCCCAAGACCTCGATAGGCTTTATTCAATACCGATTCGCTGCAATAAAATACTTGCTCTAAATCGTAATAATGCTCGATAAACGGTTTTTTTAATTCCTCGGTTTCGTATTTCATCGGCAGAGCGGTTGACGCACCGACAACTTTGTCATCATCAAGCGCTAATACAATAACGCTCTCAGGATTATCAATATAAGTTTGAAGGTATTTTTGTTCATATTCTAAAGTGCCATCGTAAAGATAAGGAAAATCTCTAAACACCTCTATGCGTAAGCGAGCTAAATCAGGAATCCAACGCTGTAAAGCCTGACCGCTGCAACGTTCTATGCGTATATTGTTTGACATAAGCACTCAACAATCAAAACGGTTATTTTATCGAACTTGTTGAGTCCAGGTAAGAGTTGTTAAATCGTTTTTTCGGCAATCCTTCTAAGATGAGATGGTATTAGCTCCTAGAATAGCTGAGGTCAGAGCGCTCTGCACCCTCTTATAGGTAATTTTGCTGTTGCTAACTTGCTAACACACAACTCAAAATATTATTGCAGTAGTATAATTTTTTTGGTAGATATAAAGAAACTATTCTAATTACTAGTGAGCGCTCATGAACCAATCGCTATCTCGCTTCAATATCAGTCGATCTGCTGCAGCTACCATCGCTGCAATGGGGGGGCCTTCGTTACTGCGGTGATGCTCGATCCAGTGTTTTCTGTAGCGGCAGCCGGGCTGAGTGCTGGACTCGCGAAACAGGCTGAGGAAGTGCTCGAATCCGCTATTACTCGCTCCGAACTCAAACGAGCTGAAACGGTAGTCAAGCATCTTGCCGAGGTGATGGAGCGCCGAATTCAGAATGGCGAACGACTTCGTCCAGACTTCGCAATATCGGACTCGGAAACGACACCCATTGGACTGGAGCAACTAGAGGCGATCGTTCAAAAGGCTCGTGCTTCTTATGAGGAACGCAAGCTTCCCTATATGGGAAACCTATACGCAAATGTCGCGCTGGATCAAAGTGTAAGCCGAACAGAAGCTAATCATTTAGTTTTGCTATCTGAATCTCTGACTTTCTCTCAGTACGGATTACTAAGACTTTTCGCACAACACGGTTCCATCCCGCTTCGCGAACATCGCCTGGATGAGCTTCCTGGAGTAACCACTGAACAGTGGTCTCTTTACGAATTATGCGCTGACTTGTGGAATCGCCGGTTGATCAAACGACTTATGCGAGGCAGTTCGGATAACTATGAAACTGAGCTTGGTCAAAACGGTATCATTCCGGCCGATGTGCAGTTAACAACTTTTGGCGAGCGGGTGCACGATACTTTGGGGCTTCACACTATGCCGGAACTTGACTATATGTATATGGCGCCCATCATATGAACACTAACCCGGAGCGGGTCGGGATGACCTTACAAGTGTAGTTTTTTCACCCAACAGCACCCACTGCAATTTCCTGCAAGCTAGGCCATGCTTCCGGTTGCCCCAGCTTAACCGGGAGACGCTGATGGTTAAGCAAAGCCGTAATAATCAAAGACCAACCATGTTGGAAAACACCCACTATCCGCTAGCGTTTTCCACGCCGCCGTACCGTACCTGGAACCGAAGGTTTTCAATGCCTCACAGTGTGTTGTCGGTTTGAGCTTCCGCCGCACTACCGGCTGACAGCAACCACCAGGTCGAGATGACAATCGCCATCCACAATCGCTCGGCGCGTTCAGGAGTATCCATGCGCGTGTGTTGCCACTGCTAACCACTCCGCTTAGTATGCTTGAAGCCCTGTTCTATCCAGGCCATCAAGCCGTACCAACAAGCATCCGCGCATTCGTGTGGCAAATCGGTCAAGACCATAACTTGACCCCATAACACCTAGCAAGGTATATACTGCACCGGTCACACCTCAGGTTTTATAGCTGGTGGTTACAGTGCTACGGCAACTGTTGTTTTAAGAGAAGGAGAGAAAGATGATTGCAACGCGATTGTTAAAGCAGTTGTTGAGTAATACTGTTATTTGCGCAGTTGGAGCAATCTTAGCTTTTGCTGGACAATCTCCCGCAGCCTGGGCTTTAGGTGGTGCTGAGTCTATGGATAGACCGAGTGCTAAAACCTTGCCAGAACCGCTTTACCCTAGTGATAAACCGGAGCAGGCATTTGAATTACCTAAGCTACCTGAATCTGAGCGCACAGATAAAGCCAATGATCGCCAGTTATTTATTAAGCACATACGTCTACAAGGTAATCAAGCAGTAAGCACAGAGCAATTAACACCACTGCTTCAGCCTTATTTAAACCGCAAGGTTTTTCTTTATGAGATAGAAGCCTTACGGCAGGAGCTTAGCCGTTATTATATCGATAAAGGCTTTATCAATTCGGGCGCTGTTATAACCGCCGATGCCTATCACAACGATGAGTTACAAATAAAGCTTATTGAAGGGCGCTTAGATGAGGTACGTGTTAAAGGTTTAGAGGGTTTACGCGCAGGCTATGTCATTAACCGGCTTAAGCGTGATGATGACGCGCCGTTTAATGTACTTGAGCTACAAGAAAACTTTCAAATGCTGTTAAAAGACCCGTTGATTAGTCGTATGAATGGCCGTATCTTGCCAGGCGAAAGCCTAGGCCATAGTGTTTAGCGGTCGATGTAACACGCGCTAAACCTTATCAACTGAGTTTTTTTGGTAACAACCAGCGACCACCGTCTATTGGCGGCGAAGCCTTTGGCTTAACTGGGCAAGTCTGGAACTTAACCGGTTGGGGCGATAGCATGGATTTTACCTTTGTTACCAGCGATGGCGCTCAGCGCTATGCGGGGGGGTTTAGCTTGCCTATTTCTGATTCGGGTACTCAGTTTTTTTTCCATTTTGACGAGGGTGATGCTGTTATTGTCGAAGCACCGATAAATAAGCTAGATATTAAAAGCCAAGTCCATAGTCTTGAAGGCGGCCTCAGTTATCCGTTTATCCAGAGCTTAAAAACCAATTTAACCGCTGGCGTGTCACTAGCGGTGCGTGAAAATGAAACAAGCTTGTTAGGTAGGCCTGAGCCGTTCGTGCCTGGTGAGCCATCGGGGCGTAATCAAGCCACAGTTTGGCGGATTTTTCATGACTTTTTACACTATTGGGATAACCATGCCTTGGCGTTACGCTCAAGTTTTAGCGTGGGCATGGACGCATTCGGTGCGACTAAAGAACGCTCCGTGCCAAAAGAATTGCAAGTGATTACCTCAGAATACCCTGATAGCGAGTTTTTTGCCTGGCTAGGACAAGCACAATACGCGTGGCGGTTTTTAGATAATGGCAGCCAATTTTTATTACGCAGTAATATACAATTAAGCGATGAACCGTTATTACCGTTAGAGCAAATCGCCATCGGCGGTATGCATACCGTGCGTGGGTACCGTGAAAACCAATTAGTCCGCGACCAAGGGTTTAGTGTGTCGGCTGAATTTCGTATTCCGCTATTAGAGCCAGGACGACAGCAATTACAGTTGATACCGTTTATGGATTATGGCGAGGCGTGGAATCATTTCCCTCAACCCAGTGAACAAGGTAGTAACGCGTTGCATTCGGTCGGGATTGGTTTTGAATGGCGTTATCAACCGCTGCTCGTTGAATTTTATTATGGTCATGCCTTGCTAACACCACAAAACAAGCAATCTAAAGATATTCAAGATGATGGCATCCATTTTCAAGCGCGCTGGGATGTTTTTTAACAGTATGTCTAATACGTTAGGAGCCTGTTATGGCTAACTTAGCACTATTTCTTATTTTATGGCTGCCCAGTGTGTTGGTCTTAGCCCAACCTCACGACACTGTGAGCACGATAAACCAAGCGCAACAAGAATACCAACATGGCCGTTATTGGTTAGCGCTGGACACGTTATCGCAACTTGATGAGCAACAAGCCGATGTTCAAGGGCTTAAAGGCCTAATTCACTACCGTATGCGGCATTTTGAATCAGCAGAAACGCTGCTGAATACGGCATTAAAAAATCACCATGTAGCAAAATCTTCCGTACCTTGGCTTATGGCGTTAGCGGAAATACATGCACAACGCGGCTTAATCGATGAAGCCAAAGCACTTTATCAGCGCGCACTATTAACCAGCGATAACCAGGCATTAAGCTTAAGTATTCAGTTAGGCCAAATTGCGTTATTACCAGTATCAGAACAATTACCAGCACTAAATCAATTGCAACCTAAGCTCATAGCTTTAGCTAAAAATGTTGAACGTAGCCGATTGCTATTAAACATGGCCGCACAAGCTCAGCGTCAAGGCGAACCAGGACTTAAGTTGGCTTATGACAGTTATCAACACGTCTTAACCGACGCTAGCACGCAAGACACCGGATTAACTGCAGCCAGTTTAGATGGTTTAGCACAGCTTTATGAAAATCAACAGCGCTACGAAGAGGCCTACCGCTTAAATCAAGACGGGTTAGCCGCTGCATTAGAGGCTGAAGACGAGCCGTTGTTAATTATGCTGGAATGGCGGCACGGGCGATTAGCTAACACTTTGCAACGCCGCGCGGAAGCTATTAGCGCGTATCAAAATGCGATTCAACATATTGCTGCCATACGCAAAGATATTCCGGTTGAATATCACAATGGTCGTTCTTCGTTTAGAGAATTACTAGAGCCGGTGTATTTAGGCTTAGCAGACTTGTTATTGCAACAAGCGCGTGACAGTCAAAGCGCTCAAAAAACACACTTATTAAAGCAAGCACGTGAAACAGTAGAGCTGATTAAACTTGCCGAGCTTGAAGATTATCTCGGTGGCCGTTGTGGCGTGCAAAGCCGACAAGCTGAACTAGACCACGTATTAACAGCGACTACGGCAGTAGTGTATCCCATTTTATTGCCTGAACGGCTTGAGTTATTGGTAGGCAATGGTGCAGCGTTAGAGCATGTCAGCGTCAATGTCAGCGCGGCGGAATTACAGCAATATTCCCAAACGCTTCGCGAAAAGCTTACGCAAAGGCAGTGGCGCAAGTTTAGCATTAGCTCAGCAATTGCACCGCTGGCTCATCGAACCTATTAGTCCTTGGCTAAAACAAAACCATATTAACACCTTAGTCCTCGTTCCAGATGGTGTGTTGCGCTTAATTCCACCTGCTGCGTTACATGATGGACAGCATTATTTAATTGAATCTTATGCCGTTTCTGTGTCACAGGGCTTAAGCTTAAGTTTAGCGCCTAGCTTACAATCGCACGAGTTTTAAAGCCTTATTGGCAGGCATGAGTAAGCCGGGGCGCGTGATAGAAAATTTACCGACTAATATGCTAAAAGCACTATCCGCTTCTAGCGAGCGAGGCCGAGGCAACACACAAAGCCGTGCCTTGCCTATAGACGAGGTAAACACTCGTAGCCTAGACGTAGACAGAGACTTAACAGTACAGCGCTTAATGAATACGCCAGCATTCCGACAAAAACTCACTGAACAATTAAGTTTGCCGGGGGTTGATGAGGAGATACACCAACTCAGCCAACAAATGCCGAATACTACACTTAAAAATGAGAATTTTACTGTTGAGGAATTTAAGCAACAGGCATTAACAGAGCCTTATTCAGTGGTGCATATTGCATCACACGGGGTATTTGGTAAAACCGCTGAAACCAGTTTTGTCATGGCTTATGATAATTTAATCAATATTAATGAATTAGAAAGCTTATTAAAAAGCTATAAATTTCAACAACAACCGATTTCATTGATTACCTTAAGCGCCTGTCAAACGGCTGAAGGCGACGATAGAGCACCACTAGGTTTAATCGGTATCGCGTTAAAAGCCAACGTCGGTAGTGCCTTAGGCAGCTTATGGCCGGTTTCCGATGAAGCCGCTTCATTATTAATGACTGAGTTTTATCGTGGCTTAACTCAGCCTGGCATTGGCAAAGCCGAAGCGTTACGACAAGCTCAAATCAAATTATTAAAACGTAGCGATTTAGCGAATCCGTTTTATTGGTCGCCGTTTATTTTGGCAGGCAATTGGTTATGACGATGACATCAATGCATAGATTAATATGGCTTGGGTTACTCCTATTACCAAGATTAGCATCGTCTAATGGCTTGGTAACAGATGGCAGCGTAGGCGCAGCTAAAACGCTTACCGGTGATTACGTGCTCATCCCACAAAGCTTAGGAACGACTACAGGACGTAATTTATTTCATAGTTTTACCGATTTTTCGATTAAACCAGGGCAAATCGTCGAGTTCACTGGTAGTGCCGCGTTAAAAAAACGTTATTACTCGTGTCACTGGCTTAGAACGCTCGATGATTAACGGTAAATTAGCATCGAGTATTCCGAATGCCGATTTTTACTTAATCAATCCGAATGGCATTATTTTCGGCGAACATGCGGTACTCGATGTGCCGGGCTCTTTTCATGCAACTACCGCCGACCAATTAACCTTTAACGATGGTAAAGCGTTTAATGCCGAATTAAACACTGCTAGCCAATTAAGCAGCGCTACACCATCGGCGTTTGGCTTTTTGGGGACATCGGCGGTTAATAATGGCTTAATCGCGTTAGAAGGCGCGCGCTTACTAGCAGAAAATGGCAAGACTCTGGCATTCGTAGCGGGCAATATTCACATACACAGCTTACCTACGCAAGAGCCTTGGTTAGTGGCGCCTGAAGGTGACGTGCAACTAATCGCTAGCCAAGGTAAAGCTGAGTTTAGTCTTGCTCATGGTTTTGGCGCTACCTTACCAACTCAAGCTAATGCAGGTGACATTATTATTGATGGGCGTTCAGGGGCTGATTATGCCGATTTATATACCGCTGGCAACGGTGCAGGGCGCATGAATTTATGGGCAGATAGCATTAACTTGTTTAATACTCGCTTGATTAATTCCAATAACGGCGATGTGTCAGCGCGTTCTAACCTTAAAGGGATTTATGTAACAGCGCGCGAACTGAATTTATTCGATAGCGTCCTCGCTGCTTATGCTAATGCAAAAGGCGATGCGGCTAGCATTAATCTATTCGCGCAACAGCTTAATTTATCGGATAGCAGCATTATTTCCACTGCAAAAAGCAGCGGTCGTACCAGCCTTATTGATATTGACGCTCAGCGCTTAACAATTAATAGCCGTCATTTCGATACAGGAATTTTCTCTGACGTAGGATTTAATGCCTCCGGTAGTAGCCGCTCTATTACTATAAATGCTAAAGAATTACAGGTCACAGGTGGTCTAATCAGCTCAGAAACATTAGGAAGCGGTGCGGCTGGAACGATAGATATTGACGCTGAGCAGATTCATGTCAAGCGCGGTGGTCAAATTGCCACATCAACTTACGCGAGTGGTGCCGCTGGCACTATTAATATCAACACCGATGGACTGTATATAGAACAAGGTAGTCGTGCGCTAACCGGTATTTTTTCCGATGCAATTAAAGGCACGGGTGATGCGGGCCTGGTTAACATTAAGGCTAATCAACTCAAAATCGCTAGCGGTGGTCAGATTAGTTCATTAACTGAAGCCGAAGGGGATGCTGGCCGGGTGCAAATCCATGCCGACACGCTTGAAATTGATGGCGGTGGCGCTAAACAAGATTTTACTGGGATTTTCTCAGCGGTATTATCCGATAGTCCAGGGCGCGGCGGTGTCGTCGATATTAAAGGCCGAGAAGCTGTGATTGCTAACGGTGGCTCTATTAGCTCGTCTACTTGGGGCAAAGGTGACGCCGGACGTGTGAAGGTTGATTTCGAAACCTTAACAATAAAAGGCGACGATTGGCGCTCAAACACCGGTATTCAATCCTCCGCATTATGGGGTAGCAGCGGTAATGCGGGATTGGTACGCGTTCTCGCCAAACACTTAACTATATTCAGCGGTGGCAGTATTTTTACCAATGCCATCGGACGTGGCGGGGCTGGCACGATTAAGATTGACGCCGATACCTTATTAATCGACGGTCAGAATCAAGACTTTACGGGTGTGTTAGCTTTCAAAGGGCCTGAATCACAGGGCGCTAGCGGTCATGTTAAAATCAACGTGGATAACTGGATGAGGCTAAATCAAGGCGTGATTAATCTCAGTAGTACGGCTAATGATACATCGACGTCCAGCGTTAACATTTCAACACCTATTCTTGAACTCGCTGATTCCAAAATAGCAACCGATACCTTATTTGGCGATGGCGGACATATTCGAGTCGATGTCACAGATTTATTGCATCTACAAAACTCATTACTCTTAACAACCGTCCATAACAGCGATGGCAACGGCGGTAATATCCAGGTTAATGCTCATAACATTGTCATGGAAAATAGCGCCTTACAAGCCAACGCCCAATCCGGTAAAGGCGGCACTATCAACGTCAATGCGTCAGCGTTAATACCCAATGGCAACTCATTATTAATAGGTGGCGCATCGGTGTTATGGTCACCGTCTATTTTCGGCTTTAATGTTATTCAAGCAGCGTCCAAAACCGGCGTCAGCGGTCGAATTAATCTAGCCTCGCCACAATTAAACTTAAGCGGCGTATTAGCAATTTAGGCAGTCCCGAATTTGACGCAGAAACCTTGAACCATGATGCCTGTGATAACCAGCAAGGCAGCTCGCTAACGGCTGTGGGTTCTGGTGGTTTGAGACGTGAGATGGTTGATAACGGTTTTTAGTTGGGTGTTGGCTTTCAGCTCTTAATCGAATCACGTTTGGCGAATGAAAAGAGTTTGATTAATGTGTCACACCTCACCGCAATGCGACGTATAGAACAAACCCTAAGACGAACGTACACGTTGCTCTGACGTAAGACACTGACCTACACGCTCCGCCGGCGTACCAACGAGTTGTAGCGTGAATGCCGGGGCTTCAAATTCGATTAAGCCCTGCGGCCAATGGATAGGGATTGACCAGCGAAAAGACTGATACCCTGTAGAAAATACTAGAGGTTCACGATGAATATCGTAAATCATGAACGGACACATACCAGCAGAACACATTTTGTAGTCAAGTTCTAGCCTGAGATTGAAAGTGTCGTGAAAGGTTAACTCGGCAGCACAAACCGTAAACACAAAGGCATTACCTTCATGCACCCATTCAAGTATGTAGTCGATGTCGAGCACGAGTTCTGCCGTACCATCACTTTCATTGAACGATGCGAAGCGAAGGCCATGGATATGGACATCATGCCACGAGAGTAAATCAAAATCTTCTGTATGCCAAAGTGTACGATCAGTCATAGTCAACATCCTATAAATCCTAAGTTAGAAAACCATTAGCATAAATACACCACCATGCCTAATTGATGCTGTGAGCAATGGGCAATAAACGACTTCAATATGTTGAAGTATTCAGCAATATAGTCAAAGCCTTCCTCGCTATCTCTAAGCCAAATTTTCGGATAGATATTCAATTTTTCCATAGCCCTTGGGTCATAGTTGTTTCGCAAATCCTCGACGGTGAGCTTAGCGAGCCGTTCATGAATGGCTTTCACGGTATTGCTATCGATTAGCCTTGCAGGCCCATAGCCGACCTCTACCTTTCCTGCCATTTGTCCGCCAAGCGTAATAAAATCCATCGGTGGTTCTGCTTTATAGCTGGTTTTGTTAAGACAGTAATGTATGCCT
>NZ_LAJX01000134.1 GCF_000963695.1 Methylocucumis oryzae | reverse complement strand
TTGGAAAGAGGCATCGTGGTCATCTATATCGCCGTTGCGGTCTTCATCCCAGTTGATGGTAATAACGTAGCCATTACCAGCATCATTGGCAATAATTGTGGCACAGCTTCCATTTATTACATCATTAGCGCAGCCTGGCAAGGTAACGCGAATTTGGTTAAACCAATCGTATAAGTCTTGCTCTGCTAGAGCATCAGGATTGCAGCCTGCGGATTGTTTCAGGCAGTCTTCTTGTTTCTTAGCATCATACGGAGAGATAGTTGCATAGCGGCTACCTCCTAGTAAACTCGCTTCTGTGGGGTTTGCTCGCATTCTGTCAACGATGTCATAAGCTAATAGGGTGGCTTGACTTCGGTTGTAAGCTGCTTGGTTTGAATTTATTGATATTGCTTGGAGAGCGGCAACACCTAATAAACCACCCGAAATCAAAAACACGGTAATTAAAATTTCTATTAAGGTAAATCCGGTGCTTTGTTTTAACATAGTTAGCTAGCGTCGCTACAATCAGAAAGTTCTGAATTATCATCAAATTCGGGGATACCGTTAGGGTGGTTTAAAGGGATTTGATCTACGCCTAGGCGAATTCTACCCATTGTATTAATGATGATAAGCTTAGATTTATAGGAAAGTTGGCCTGAGCCATCTTGATTGTCACATACCGCAAAAGTGCCATTAGTATTGCTAGTGCCATCAGGGTCATACCGGACAAAATTAGTATATTTAGAATTGGCCCCTAATATAAAGCCTTGCGGTAGCGCATCTGTTTTCCTAAGTACGCAATCTTCCTGGGGCTCGCATAAAATTTCATCACCGTCATCGTTGAATACATTAGCATTAACACCGTTTCGACTGACATCGGCAAAAACAATCCAACCGTCTTCCCATACGCCTCCTCCGGTGAAGTTCCTAAGAGCGACCGGTAGGCCACGTTTAACGGCTTCACTTCTAGCTAGATTAAGATCGGAGACAAGTTGATTGGTGTAAGCCGTTAAACGATTTTTGTTGTACATCTCCGTTAAGCTTGGTAAACCTATAGCAGCAACAACACTTGCTATTGCTAATGTCATTAGCAGCTCAATGAGGGTAAAACCGTTTTGTGCGATTCTGTTGTTGACCATAGATGCTTAGGTTCCAAAACAGTAGTCTTGAGGAGTAAGCGCTTTATGAAAATGACAAAAAAAATATTGTCATTAAATTTAGTGCGCGCCTGATTTTTGTGACTTAGTATAGACCCTTATTCATAAAATGATTAAATTTTTTATAGCATTTTGTGATGCTTATCGTGTTTGTGTTAACGGTTAATGATTTTTATAAGTATTTGTTTATTTTAGCTTATCTGTGACATGCGGCTCTATCAATTGATACATGAGCTGGTGCATTTTAGGACTGCCAGCAATGACATTTCCTGATTCCATGTATTTGTCATTAAACGAGAAATCGGTGACTACACCGCCAGCTTCTTTAATCAATAAAATACCGGCAGCCATATCCCATTCCATGACACCTATTTCCCAAAAACCATCTAAGCGGCCTGCGGCTACATAAGCTAAATCGAGAGCGGCGGCACCAGCTCGGCGAATCCCTGCGCATTGTGTGGTTAAGGCTTTGAACATGCCCACGTAAGCGTTTAAATGTTCATCAGTTTTAAACGGAAAACCGGTGCCTAGTAATGCGCCTTTTAAGCTAGTGGGTTGCGTTACGCGTATGCGGCGGTTATTGAGCATGGCGCCACCGCCACGTTCTGCCGTGAATAGTTCATCACGCAATGGGTCGTAAATGACGCCTATTTCAAGTTTGCCCTTGTGTTTCATCGCAATAGATACAGCGTATTGCGGGAAGCCATGTAAAAAATTAGTGGTGCCATCTAAGGGGTCTATAACCCAAACATAATCATTGCCCTGATGAGCGCCGCTTTCCTCGGCTAAAATAGCATGGTCAGGATAGGCTGATTTTATAATTTGGATGATTTCTCGTTCCGCGCTACGGTCTACTTCGCTGGCGTAGTCATTACGGCCTTTTTGGTCTATGCGTAACTGGCCGATGCTATCGGACGAACGCACTATAATATCGCCGGCACTTCTTGCAGCACGTACGGCGGTGTTTAACATGGGGTGCATAGATTCTTCGCTGATAATTAAAACTGGTCTAATAGAATAGCAAATGTTTTGGTAGAATTGCCCACTTTTTAAACTGTGATTGTTCGTGTTATCAGATATTAAAATTATTTTGGTGGAAACTTCGCATCCAGGCAATATTGGTGCTGTTGCTAGGGCTATGAAAAACATGGCTATGCATCGATTAGCCCTGGTGAATCCTAAGATTTTTCCTAGTGCCGAGGCAACGGCTCGTGCAGCGGGTGCAGATGATATTTTGGCTAAGGCTGTTGTTTATGACAGTTTAGTCGATGCATTGGCAGATTGTCAGGTCGTGATTGGAGCGAGCGCTAGAAGTCGTACGATTAGTTGGCCTGAGCTAACGCCTAAAGCTTGTGCTGAGATGATTGCATCCGATGTAAGCAAACCTAGTGTCGGTGTCGTGTTTGGACGCGAGCATTCGGGCTTAAAAAACGAGGAACTCGATTTATGTCGTTATTTATTGCGTATCCCAAGTAATCCTGAGTTTAGTTCTTTAAATATTGCAGCGGCGGTGCAAATTGTTTGTTATGAGTTTTTTGCCGCTCAAGCTGTTGTCGAGGAAAGTCGGATTGGCGACAAAGGGGAAAGCCCATTAGCCACTGCTGCGCAAATGGAGTTGTTTTACGAGCATTTACATCAAGCGTTGTTAGATATTGGCTTTATGCGGCCAGAGCGTTCGAACACCATAATGCGTAGATTAAGACGTATTTATAACCGTATTCAGTTAGATACTAAAGAGTTAGATATTCTTAGGGGTATTTTAAGAATGGCACAAGACCATCAAAAGAGTTAATTATGTTTTCTCGTTTAAAAGAAGATATTGCTTGCGTATTTGCGCGCGACCCAGCAGCACAATCGGTGTTTGAGGTGTTGACGACTTATCCCGGTGTACATGCGGTGCTGGTGCATCGCTTAAGTCATTATTGTTGGCGGACGGGGTTTAGATGGTTGGCGCGCTTTATTGCTTATGTGAGCCGTTGGTGGACTGGTATTGAGATTCATCCTGGCGCAGAAATAGGAAGGCGTTTTTTTTATTGATCATGGCATGGGGGTCGTGATTGGTGAGACAGCAGTTATTGGTGATGATTGTACGCTTTATCATGGCGTTACGCTGGGCGGGACAACCTGGAATAAAGGCAAGCGCCATCCAACGCTACATAACGGGGTTGTGGTCGGTGCTGGGGCAAAAATCTTAGGGCCTATTGAGATTGGTGCCGGGGCTAGGGTCGGTTCTAACTCGGTGGTGTTAAAAAATGTGCCTCCAGGTGTGACAGTAGTCGGTATTCCTGGTCATGTGATTGGTTCTAAAGATAAGAAAACCAGCTTAGTGATGGATGAAATTGCCGGTAAGTTGGATTTTGACCCTTATGGCTTAAAAGCCGATATGCCCGATCCTATTGCTTATGCGATTAATCGAATGCTAGATCATATAAATACGTTAGATGAACAAGTAGAAGCCATGCAAAAAGCCATGGATGAGGCGGGTATTAGTTGTCAAAAAACACCTTTGTGTACGCTAGATGATTGCGAAATTAATGATAGTTATAGGAAAGAGCCATAGGGCATGGCTTAATAGTTGACTATTCAAGTGGGTTAAGTATAGTAACTTAACTCGAAACTGTTTGTTAAGGATGAATGTGTGCGTTTAACTACTAAAGGCCGTTATGCCGTCACTGCGATGCTGGATCTTGCTTATCATAGTCAGATTAAGCCTGTGACGCTGACCGAGATTGCGACTCGGCAAACCATTTCGTTATCCTATTTAGAGCAATTATTTGCTAGGCTGAGACGCGCGGGCATGGTTAAAGGTGTGCGTGGGCCGGGTGGCGGCTATACTTTATGCGGTTTAGCCAGCGATATTAATATTGCCGATATTATTGCCGCCGTTGATGAGCAAGTGGATGCAACTAAATGTGGTGGCGAAGCCAACTGTCAAAAACACCAAGCCTGTTTAACTCATGAATTATGGATGGGGCTTAGTGAACAAATTAGGGATTATCTTAAAGGTATTACTTTGGCTGAGCTGTTGGAAAAACATCATGTGCAAGAGGTTGCGCAACGACAAGATCAAGAAGCTCAGCGCGTTATCGAACTGCATAGGCACATGTTAAACGCCTAGTGATTTACTTTGATCACAATGCGTCCACGCCTATCGCGCCTAGCGTTTTGGAAGCGATGCTGCCGTTTCTGCAGCGCTTTCATGCCAATCCTTCTAGCTTACATAAACAAGGTCGAATTGCCAGAACGGCAATAGATACGGCTAGAGAGCAAGTGGCTTCTGCCTTAGACGCTGTTAATGCGCAGATTATTTTTACTAGCAGCGCGACCGAAGCCAATGCGTTAGCATTATCCACCTTAGCGTCTGGTCAGACGCTTGCTTTGTCAGCCATTGAGCATCCTTCAGTAAGTGCGCAGGCTGATTTTTTAGCAAAGCAAGGCTATGACGTGATTGTTTTACCCGTCGATAGCAGCGGGCGTGTAACAGAGTCGGCTCTTGCTGAACTTAGCGTTAAGCAACCCGACTTGGTTTCAGTCATGTCGGCGAATAACGAGACAGGTGTTATTCAAGATATGGTTGCTATCGCTAATCGAGTGTCTAATTATAGTGGCTTAGTGCATACCGACGCGGTACAGGCGTTTGGAAAAATACCTTTATCGTTTAAGCAATTAGGCGTTAATTTAATGTCAGTGTCGGGACATAAAATTTATGGACCTAAAGGCATTGGTGCTTTGATTGTTGATAAGACTGTTGCGCTAAAGCCGCTGTTTTATGGTGGAGGGCAAGAGCTAGGTGTTCGTTCCGGTACAGAGAATGTTGCGGCGATTGTTGGTTTCGGTGAGGCCTGTCGTTTAGCGCATCAGTGTTTGGCTGAGCGTAGTCAGTATTTACAACGCTTACGTGATGAGTTAGAGCTTGGCTTAATGGATTTACCTGGCGTAACGCTATTTGCTCAAGATGTGGCTAGGTTGCCTAATACGAGCCAATTTGGTATCGCGGGTATTGATGGTGAAATGCTGGTGATGAATTTGGATAGGAAAAATATTGCCGTGTCTAGTGCTTCTGCCTGTGCAAGCGGTGGCGGTGAGCCTAGTCCTGTTCTATTGGCAATGGGTGTGAGTCCTGAGCAAGCTAAAACAGCTATTCGTGTTAGCTTAGGAGAAACCAACCAAATGAGCGATATTGTTGAATTTTTATCTATTTTAAAGTCATTATTGGCTTAGTTGTTAATCAGTTATAAGGAGGGGTAAATGGCGGTTACCGTAACAGAAACGGCAGCAAAACAAATCCAAAAGCAATTGCATAAACGAGGCAAAGGCTTAGGTTTGAAATTAGCGGTTAAAAAATCTGGCTGTTCAGGTTATGCCTATTGCTTGGATTTCGCCGACCACGTCAGCGAAGGTGAGCAAGTGTTTGAACAATTGGGTGTCAATATTATTGTTGCTACCGCAGATTTGTCGGTAATCGATGGTATTGAATTGGATTATCGAAAAGAGGGATTGAGTGAGGCATTTCAGTTTAATAACCCTAATGTTAAAGCAACCTGTGGTTGCGGCGAAAGCTTTGCGGTTTAGAAGGTCAAGTTAATACGTGGCGTCTGCGGTTATTTTTACTGATGATCCGGGTTGGCATGGCAAAATGCTGTGTGATGCATTTCAGGCTAAGGGTTTTTCGGCACTGTATGCATCATTGACGGCTTGTCACTTTAGTATTGCTGAGACCCGACCTGTTATAACAATACCGGGTCTTAGTAATGCTTTGCCTGATGTCGTGTTTGTTCGAGGTGTTCCTGGTGGTTCGTTAGAAGAAGTCGTGTTTTATTTAGATGTGTTACATGCGTTAGCTGAGCTTGGCATACCTGTTTATAATTCAGGGCGAGCGATTGAGCGCAGTGTCGATAAAGCGATGACGAGCTTTTTGTTACATAAAGCAGGTTTGCCAACGCCCGTGACGTGGGTGTTGCGCGATAGGCAGCAGGCTTTAGATATTGCTGAAACTGAATTGGCGGCTGGAAATTGGCTGCTTAGCAAGCCGTTGTTTGGTTCGCAAGGCGAGGGTATTCGCCGTTTGGAGAAACAAACCGACTTACTTTGGCTGACCGGTAGTCGCGGTATTTATTATTTACAACGTTTCGTGCATAGCTTAGGTGAAGGTTGCTCAGATTTTAGAGTGTTTGTCATTAATCATCGAGTGGTTGCAGCGATGCGCCGACGAGGCAAGTTTTGGTTGAATAATGTTGCGAAGGGGGCAAGTTGTGATGCTGTTGTTGCTGATGAGCAATTAGCTTCACTTGCCATTTCTGCAACAAAGGTCTTAGCAATGGATTATGCTGGTGTTGACATTCTTCAGCAGCAAGATGGTAGTTTCACCATCATAGAGGTTAATAGCATACCCGCTTGGAAAGGTTTGCAAAGTGTCTGTGATGTTAATATCGCTGACTTGTTAGTCAATGATTTATTAACTCGTTATGTCTGAGCAAGAATTGCAACTAAGTTTGCTATACCGGCAAGCGTGTGAAATCGAGTTGCAGGCGCTAAAGCCCGGTAATGTGAGTGTCTATGCGGATGGTCATGATATGACCGTGGCTGATTTTAGGTTAAGTGCTGAAGTCAGCGCCCCGTTTTTGGTTAAGCCGTCGCTAAGCCTGGGTGAGAAAATTTATTACGCAATAGAAGCAACCCGTCTCGCGGTAGCTTGTAACACAAATTTAGGTATTATTTTATTGTGCGCGCCGATAGTGGAAGCGTTGCAGCGCTATCCAGATTTGCCTTTGCGCCAGGGTGTCGTCCATGTTTTGCGTCATACGACGATTGATGATGCTAATTGGGTGTTTCGCGCTATTGCCTTAGCGGCACCGGGTGGTTTAGGGGATGCAAAAGAGCAAGACGTACACACTAAAGCTAGCGTTAGTTTGACGGAAGCGATGGCATTAGCCAGTGATAGAGATCGCATAGCGCTACAATATATTAACAATTACGCAGATATTTTCGATTTTTTATCCTATATATATTATAATGCGTGGAGTAGGTGGGGCGATCATTATTGGGCAGCAGTGACAGTTTATGTTAATTGCTTGTGTAATTTTGCTGATAGTCATGTCGAACGAAAATACGGTAGCCAATATAACGATTGGATTCAGACTAAGATGAAGCAGGCAAGCTTAGCTTTATCGGAAGCAGATAATCCAACACAATTAATACCGTTTTTTCTATCAATAGATCATGAATTAAAATCTAAACGCATTAATCCTGGGACTACAGCTGATTTTACTGTGGCCACTGCGTTTATTGTGCTTTTAGAGAGTCAATTCTGCTCTCCGAACTAAATTTGTTCTAATGAACGAATAAAACGGCGCTTGTTAGCGCTTTAAGCTATTTTATTAATCTTAATTCTTCGCAGGGGAAACTAACATGGCGAAAATCACTAAATTGTGCGTTGGTGAATCTTTAGTAGGTGAAGGCAACGAAATTGCTCATATCGATTTAATCATTGGGCCACGCGGTACAGCTGCTGAATCTGCGTTTGCCAATGCATTAACAAACAATAAAGACGGTTTCTCTACTTTATTAGCCGTTGTTGCGCCAAACTTGATGGTAAAACCAGCCACTATTTTGTTCAACAAAGTTACTATTAAAGGTTCAAAACAAGCTGTTCAAATGTTTGGACCTGCTCAACGCGCTGTTGCGATGGCTGTTGCAGATTGTGTTGAAGATGGCACTATTCCTGCTGACGAAGCCGATGATTTATTCGTATCTGTCGGTGTATTTATTCACTGGATGGCTGAAGACGACGCTAAAATCGAGTCTTTCAACTACCAAGCGACTAAAGAAGCTCTTAAACGTGCTGTTTCTGGTTCTCCAACTGCGGCTGAAGTGGTTGCTGGCAAAAAAGAAGCCAAACACCCATTTGCAGTTAACAACCAATAATCGGTTTCTTAATCGATTCCATAAAAAATACCCCGTTTATCGGGGTATTTTTTGTTCTAGTGTTTTTGTCTATGACGGCTATGAAAATCCTGGTTTTTGAGTACGTTACAGGTGGTGGTTTGAATAATCAAGAACTGCCAGAATCTTTGTTTGCAGAAGCTAGGCTTATGTTGACTGAGTTATTAGCATTATTAACGCGTTTGCCTTCAGTTACAGTATTAGTAATGTTAGATAAACGGGTTGTCAATGCTATTAATTTAGTTAATGCAGAGCCGATTGTGCTTGAATCTGGGCAGCATTGGTTAGAGTTATTAGTAAAATCAACTCACGAATGCGATGCGGTATGGCCTATTGCGCCTGAGTTTGATAATTTGTTGGCTTTGGTGTGTAACACTGTTCAATCAGCAGGTAAGCGGTTGTTATCGTCTCCTGCTGATGCTGTTAGCTTAACGGCGAATAAATTTTTTAACCTATCAGCGCTTATGTCGCTTTGAGATTCAAACAATACCTACGCAACGACTAGTTGATGCTCAAATTGATGCTCGTTGTAATGAGTGGATAGTTAAAGCGATAGATGGTGTAGGTTGTATGGACAGTTTTGTTGTCAAGCGTGAGCAGTGGTTGCTATACACGCAGGGGCTAGATGCCGAAAAATATATTGTTCAGCCGCACTTGCAAGGTCGCAAAATTAGCTTAAGCGCGTTGTTTAGTCATGGGTTAGCGTGGTTAATCTGTGTTAATGAGCAGCATTTTGAGCTTGTGCAAGGTTGTTATCAGCTGCGACAGATTCTGGTTAATGCGTTAAGCCCTAACAGGGTTTATGTTGAACTATTGCAGCAAATAGCTCAAGCCTTTCCTGAGTTGTGGGGGTACATTGGTATTGACTTAATCGAAAATACTGAAGGCTGTTGGGTGTTGGAGATAAATCCTAGGTTAACTACGTCGTTTGTCGGTATCGAGCGGGCAACAGGTATTAATATTGCTGAGCAAGTATTATTAATGCTAGATGCTGAGCCGTGTTTACATGTTAAACGAAACGACGTTATTAGTGTGAAACTTTAAAGAGATGTATGGATAAAGCATATTTAGGCTGGGACATCGGTGGAGCGCATGTTAAAGCAGTGGTGCTAACTGATGCGGGAGTGGAGCAGGTTATTCAGCAAGCTTGTCCGTTGTGGAAAGGTATTGCGGCATTATCAGCCGTGGTTGGCTCGATACAGGCTAAATTGCCTCAGTATTCTTACTGTCATGGTGTGACAATGACAGGAGAATTAGCAGATTGTTTTTTAGATAGGCAGCACGGTGTTCAAGGTATTATCGACGCAATGCGTGAGCTGCTTGCTTCAGAATCTTTATTCATTTATGCGGGGCAGCTTGGTTTTTTGGCGGTAGAGCATGTAAAACAAGAGCATTATCCTAGTATTGCTTCAGCGAATTGGCTGGCTAGTGTGCAATTTGTGGCAAAACACTGTCGTCATGGTTTACTGGTTGATATAGGCAGTACAACGACAGATATATTAGCATTTAGAGACGGCCTGCCTATTGTGCAAGGTTATACTGATTATGAGCGGCTAATCAGTAAAGAGCTGATATATACCGGCGTGGTTAGGACGCCTGTGATGGCTATAGCTCATTCTGTTATTGACCAAGGTCATAGCGTTGGTTTAATGGCAGAACATTTTGCAACAATGGCAGATGTCTATCGTATAACAGGCGAGCTTATCGAGGCGCATGATCAATATGAGACGGCTGATGGGGGTGAAAAAACCATTGTAGCCAGTGCAAGGCGTTTATCTCGTATGATAGGCTGTGATTTCAGCGAGTCCGAGTTACAGCGTTGGCGGCAATTAGCTGAGCAGCTTAAGGCAGCGCAAGTCAGAATGATATTGTCAGCGAGTGAGCAGGTATTGGTTAAAGCGGGTGTTGAGCAAGACGGGGTGTTAGTCGGTGCCGGGGTGGGGCGATTTTTACTAAAACCTTTGGCTTTAAGTCTAAAGGCTGAATATTGTGATTTTTCCGAGTTGTGTGTTTCTACGGAGCTAAGTGAAGATCTTATGGTTAGCGACTGCGCACCGGCGGCGGCAATCGCTTATTTACTGAAAGATGAGGTTGCAGACTAAGCGTTCTTCTTGCTTAAGCGCTTAGTGATAGCATTAATGGGTAATAAACCCATGCTTTTGCATTCTATATAACAAAGTGTCGCGGGATAAGCCAAGCAATTTAGCAGACTTGCTGCGATTACCTTTGGTGCGGTCTAAGGCTTGGAAAATCAAATCTGCTTCTAATGAATCAAGTTGTATGCCCATTTCAGGGAGAGTAAATCCTGGTGTGCGATTGATATTGACGGCTTCAAAATTACGAAATTCGTTAGGTAAATTTTCTAATTCGATAATACGACCTGACAATAAAATACACAGTCTTTCGCACAGATTGCGCAGTTCTCTCACATTACCGGGCCAAGGATGTGTTTTTAACGCTTTTAACGCAGATTTGCTAAAAGACGGGGCTTCAATGGCGTGGGTTTCTGAAAACATAGTCATAAAGTGTTTAATCAACAACTCAATATCTTCAGCGCGTTTGGATAACGGTGGGAGTTCTAATGGAACGACATTTAAACGGAAATATAAGTCTTGTCTGAATTCGCCGGTAGCGATTTGATCATTCAAGTCCTTGTTAGTCGCTGCTAAGATTCTGACATCAACTTTATAACTGGTGGTCTCACCAACAGGTAAGCACTCGCCTGAGTCTAAAAAGCGTAATAATTTACCTTGAATGGATAGCGGTAGAGAGTTAATTTCGTCTAAGAATATTGTGCCACCATCAGCTGCCTTAAATAGGCCTTGAGTGTTTGAATTTGCGCCAGTGAATGCGCCTTTTTTATGACCGAATAGCTCAGATTCGATTAAACCTTCAGGTAACGCAGCACAATTAAGCGTAATAAATTTCTTATTTGCTCTAGGACTGCTTTTTTGAATAGCATTTGCTAGCACTTCTTTGCCAGTACCTGTTTCGCCTTTTATCAGTATCGTGACATCTGTCGAGGCAGCGATTTTTGCGCTACGAATTAATGCATCTAAGGCGGGAGAGCGACCAACGATAGAACTGAAATGATTCATAGGTTCCTCATGAATGAATAGCAGAATGGGTTGTAATAGCCATAGGATTTAGCCATGGCAAAGCCGCTAACAAGGCCAAGACAATCATGAACAAGCCTATGAGTTGCTTGAATCGGTTCATCTGAGAAAGCCTCGTTAATATTCCCGTCATTATACCTACACCCATCACTGCAGGTAAAGTTCCAAGACCAAAAGACAGCATTGTTAGCATACTTTTTAGTGTATCCCCTGTAGTCGCTGATAATGCGAGTGCGGCGTACACTAGGCCGCAAGGGAGCCAGCCCCAAACCATGCCAAATAAAAACGCTTGGCTACGATTTTTAACGGGTATTAAGCGACGACCAAAAGGCTCTATGCTTTTCCAAACATACATACCTATTTTTTCGATATAGGCAAAACGAGGAAACCAGCCGGCTAGATATAAACCAGCGCAGGCCATAATAAGGGCGGATAAAAGTTGCATTAAGCGATAAGCGAACGTTTCGCTCATTTGCATAGTCGCTAAGGATTCAATAAATCCGACAAGCGCGCCTGCTAAGCCGTAACTAAGAATACGACCTATGTTGTAATTAAAAACAAACGGAAATAATCGAATTTTATCATTGCGTATAGCTGGCGATAGGCTTAGGGTTAGTGTGCCTATAATCGAACCACACATACCTATGCAGTGAAGACTACTGGCTAAGCCCATGGCGAAAGCAACTAAAAAAGAGCTGGTGAAAGCAGGGTCAAAGGGCATATACAGTTATTAATCTCGAAGTAGAAGTCGCCGATTGGGTTTAAGCAAATAGCGTTGAAATCTGGGTTTGCATGTGTTCTGCCATGCCTTTGGGCGATTCTGCATCGCGTATAGGTCGGCCGACGACGATGTAGTCCACACCATTGGCAAAGGCCGATTCTATCGTGACCACTCTTTTTTGGTCGTCTTGCTCTTGATTATCTACCGGTCGTATGCCCGGTGTAACGATAAGCAATTTATGATCGAGTGCTTCTCTGAGCATAGCTACTTCGAGACCTGACGAAACAACCCCGTCACAACCAACGGCTAAGGCGCGTTTAGCGCGTGATAACACTAATTCATGCACATCACAGGTAAAGCCTAAATCGGTTAAATCGCCTTTGTCCAGGCTAGTTAATGCAGTGACGGCTAAGACTTTTAAGTCATTTTTGCTTTGTGCAGCGGCGGCTAACATCGCGTCATTGCCGTGTATGGTGGCAAAATCAACGCCTTTTTTACTTAATGCCGAGATAGCGCGGGCGACTGTGGCGGGTACATCAAAAAATTTTAAGTCAACAAACACTTTTTTCTGACGTTGTTTTAGCCATTCGATGAATTCAAAGCAGTTGCCGGACATGAATAATTCCATACCTACTTTATAAAATAATACAGAATCATCGAGCTCGTTAACTAAATCTTTAGCTTCAGGAATCCCTGGCACGTCTAACGCCATAATCAGACGTTCTCGAACAGGGATAGGTTTGGTAGAAATGAATGTTTGCGACATGAAGGTAAGGTGGTAGGGATAATTATTCGGTTGGAAGGCCGGCACTTTGCCAGGCGTTTAGGCCGCCGGTTAAGTTTAACACAGTTGTAAATCCCGCATTCTTTAATACTGATTGGGCTTGTGCTGAACGCTTACCTGAGCGACATTGTGTAATAATGGTGCTCGACTTAAAGCGATTTAATTCTGATAGGCGTTGTGGCAATTCGTTTAATGGAATGTGGATTGCGTTTGGAATATGGCTTTGTTGCCACTCGTTTTGTTCGCGAACATCGATAATAACCGCTTGTTTATCCTTAGATAGCATAGCTGCTTGCTCAGCATTAATGCTGTTTTCTTCGGCGTGTGAAGTGAGTGGAAGCAGTAAAACAAGGCTAAGAAGCCATTTTAAGGCGCGTTGAAAAAGAGTAATGTACATAAACCCACCTGTGAAATATGAATAATAGTGCGGGATATATTACCGGAACTTGATTTAACGGTGAATGATAAAATTAAAGTATCGAGGATTTTTCTAACGGTATGTATTCAACCTTAATACAGATGACCTTGCTCATCACTTGCGGTGCTATTTGGCGGCAGCTAAAACCAGCAGGGCTAGCCGCTGAACAAACGCGTTTAGTGTTAACCACTGTGGTATTGTATTTTTTATTACCGGCATTAGTCTTAGACGTGCTGTGGACAACTCCTGTAGGCTTAGAAGCATTAAACTATACCTTTCTAGGTATGGCGAGTATTGCGATAGCGCTAGGTCTGGCTTGGATGATAGGTATTTTATTTAAATTTCCATCCAGGCGATTAGGTGCTGTGATGTTAGCGGCCGCTTTTCCTAATGTCACGTACTTAGGGTTGCCTGTGCTGCAAGAAGTGCTCGGTGACTGGTCGCGTGCTGTGGTTATACAAATGGACTTATTTGCGGCGACCCCGTTTTTGTTTACGGTAGGTGTGATGGTGGCTAAGCATTTTGGCGTTGATACGCAAGAGTCCTCGCGCTCGCATTGGCTTTTCTTTAATACGCCACCCTTTTGGGCGGCTGCGCTAGCAGTAATTTTTGGGCATTTAGGTTGGTTGCCGCCAGAGTGGCTTAAAGGGCTGCTACAAAAATTATCAGGTACGGTAGCGCCGTTGATGTTATTTTCATTAGGATTGGCATTGAATTGGCGCAGTATTCATATTCGTAATGTCCCACTCATTTTTCCTGCTGTCGTTATAAAATTATTGTTAATGCCGCTAGTGGTAATAGCGTTGGCTATGTTATTACCGTTAGCGGATAAGTATAAAATTGCGGCAGTGCTTGATTTATCAATGCCTAGTATGGTGATAGGTATTGTATTTTGTGACCGCTATCAGTTAGATGCTGAGCTATATGCGATGACAGTGATTGTGACTACGTTACTGAGCCTAGTGGTATTGCCGTTTTGGCAAACAGTTGCGCTAAATTTCCCTTGGTAGCGCTTTTATGAATTATCCACCATCAGTTTTCTGGCTCGAATAAGCGAGTAAATAACCGCGATCAGCAGAGTGGCTAATGAGGTTTCTAACGTAATAAACATTGCAATTTTAAAATAGGCAAAATAAGGGTGAACAAACCTCACTAACCAGCCTGCTGCTTCATCGCCAATCGCTGAAAAATAAATAGTGATGCTAAGCCAAATCTTCAAGGGTATCGAGAACTCGGTCATCAACATTAGGTGAGTTAACGTGACTGCCAGCATTCCCATTGCGAACAAATGAAAGTGCGAGACTTCCAACATGCCTTCATAGCTTCTTGGTTGGGTAAATTGTTCTTCCGAGCCTAAATAATAGGCAATGACAGATTCTGGTGTTAGCTCCATGCGATGAAAATACATCAAGCCAATACTTAGCCAAAGTAAAACAATATAAGCTAAAAATAACAATACCAAGGTATTTAATAAGCGCTTACGCTGTTGTTCACCTGAGACAAAATAACGCATTACTGTGGGTCCTTAGATTTTTTTAGCATAATTTCATAAACAGCCATGACTTTTCGCACAGCGGCAAGCGTTGAGCGCGTGCTTAAAGTTGCCCCGCTAATACCATCAATGCTGCGACCTAAATCTAAGTCTTCAATTTTGCGTTTGGCTAATTGTTCGTACCAGTGTTCCGGTGGCTGATATTCTGGAGGTTCATGGAAGGCTAAGGTATAAACATTGCGTAGTTCGCCATCAGCCGTTAATACAATCATTAACGTTTCAGGCTTAGTTCGCACGGTACTGCTTTCAATTGCGGC
Source organism: Methylocucumis oryzae (assembly GCF_000963695.1). Lineage (GTDB taxonomy): Bacteria > Pseudomonadota > Gammaproteobacteria > Methylococcales > Methylomonadaceae > Methylovulum > Methylovulum oryzae. The sequence goes on along the minus strand of NZ_LAJX01000134.1, from coordinate 12,614 downwards.
ATAGCCTAAAATTTTTTCGTCTTGTTTACCTACATAAAAGGTAAATAAGCCCGACTCCAATTGAGTTTTAGCCAGTGCCTCTATATTATGGGCTTGTGTTTCGTCTGGAAATAATGACAGGGTTTCGATTTTAGCCTGCTCACCGAATGCTAATACCATGGCTTCGTTTTTGCTGTAAAAAACAGTGGCATAGCTCGTTATTGTGAATAATGAAAGTGATAAAACAACAAAAAGTTTTGCAATATAAGATAAGAACATGGTGTATTTCGATAAACGACTGAGAGCTGCCTTGCTGTTTAGTGAAAGATAGCAAGGCAGGTTAGGGTATATGATACTACAGCCGTTTAGATTTTTGGCTAACTAGAAGATAAAGCCAAAGCCTAAGTTAAAATCGTCGGGTACTGTGCCTTTTTTCGCTGAGAAATTACGATAATCCGCTTTTATGACGACATTCGGAATGGGTTTATATTGCAAGCCGAATTGCCAAATTTCACGGTCTTTGGTTTCATCATCAGCAAAGCCTACTGGTGCTTGGGCGATGGTGTCGTATTGTTCGTAGCGGAAGAATGGTGCTAAGTATTGTGTGGTAGAACGTAATAGCAATGGCAGTACGTCATAACCTACTTCGGTATACCAGCCATAGTTTTCTGAGCCAATGGTTTCGCCTGCTGCCGCGCTAAGAATATCAGCATCGTCGATATGTCCCCAAGCACCTAGTGCTCGGACTTCTAAGCCACGATATTTCCATTGTAAATGGCCTTCGTATAATTGCGTCATGACATCAACTTTTTGGCCGCCAAACGCTTGGTCTTGACCGGCATAACCGGCATACCCAGAACCGCCAATCGATAAGCCGGGTATTGCTCTAGGCGCGTAATCTAAACGCACGACATGACCAAAATCTTCTGATGCGGCTTGACTACCGGCTTGTCTGCCATCCCGAATGCCGCTAGAGCTAAAGCCATTGGCGTTTTAAGCCATTGACAATATAAGCGGTATAAGTCAATTCTGGTGTGATTTGCCCGAATAAGCCTATACCAATTTCGCGCCACGTGCTGGGGATAATGCGGCGCTCAACTTCAGGTCTATTGTTGCCATAGAAAAAGGGTGGTTCGTGGATTTGGTTGATAAACCCCATAGGCAATAACACCATACCCGCTCTGATGTTTGCGCGCGGGTCAATAAAAAAGTCTAACGCGGCAAATTCTATCGAAACCTCACCTTTTTCTTCTGCGCCTTCGCCCGTAGTGGCATGTTCAAATTCAATCTCACTGTTAAACAAAATGTGATCCGAGAATTTATAGCCGGCGTATAACACTAATCGTTCCAAATCTGCGTTATTTTTACCAGTGCCTTTGTCATCAGTAATCGCTTGGTAATTAGCTTCACCATAGCCGCCAATCGATAAACCTCTACCAACTTGATAAACCTTAGAAGCTGCAGGGCCTAAGCCATAAGCGCTTTTATATTTAGCTTCTTCTGGAATAGAAAGATTAGTACGCAATTTTTCAACTTCTTGGCTTAAGACATCCGTTTTACGTTCTAATTTTTTCACATCGGTAGATGCGCTAGCGGTCGCCGGTGCTGAATGAGTGCCTGCACCTGCGTCCATTGATGCTTTCATTTCATCGATTTGTTTTTGCTGGGCTTGAATAATTGCCCACATTTCTTCCATTGTTTTAGGCTTATCTAAAGCTAATGTTGGCGTAGCTAGGCTCAGTAATAGTGTTGATATGCTGCTGCTTAATAACAAGTTGTGCTTTTTCATGGGGTATATTCCATATAATTAATCATGTTTTGATTATAATTCAATTAATTTTATAAATGCAAATCATTGTTATTTGTATATTTAAATTTATTTGTTTATAAATTCAATATTGATGAATGTTGCGATAGCAAGGACAGCGCAATTTAAAGCACCTATGCTTGCGCCAGAAATAGCGTTGATTTGGATTTCTACTTCCGGCTGTTTTACCTGATCATGGTGCACTTTTGCTAGCAAACCGCCATCGGTGTACCCCGAAATGGCGGATTGCCTGTCGGTGAATCCGCATTAGTGTGCCCGGCATGGGTTAAAACTAATTATCTGAAAGTAGATAACGGGAAGTAGTAACGACAACCGTAACGAAACGCAAGGGGGAAACCGTGAGGTCAGCCTGAAAGCGGCGGTACTTGATTTATCAATGCCTAGTATGGTGTTAGGTATCTTATTTTGCGACCGCTATCAGTTAGATGCTGACTTATATGCGATGACAGTGATTGTTACTACGTTTATTGGTGTTGCCGTTTTGGCAAACGGTTGTGCTAAACTTCCCTTGGTAGCGCTTTTATGATGGAGTTTCTGGCTCGCATAAGCGAGTAAATGACGGCGATAAGCAATGTTGCTAATGATGTTTCTAAAGTAATAAATATTGCAATTTTAAAAAGGGTGAACAAATCTCACTAAACAGCTTGCTGCTTCATCACTAATTGCTGAAATATAAATTGTGGTGTGGTCAACAGCGCCGGTATTATGCCAGCGCTGCAAACTGGGCAGGTCCTCCTCCATCATTAACAAGCATTAAAAATTCACTTTAAAGCCTGCTTGCACTAATCGAGGTGCGCCAGGCAATATACCCCGGGTCCGGTCCACTACATACTCTTCGTCCAGCATGTTTTTTAACGACACATAGAAGTCAGTATTGATTGGCTTGACATGGTAGGTGGTCGCAAAATTCACGATCACATATTCATCAATCTTGCCAAATTGACCGTTGCCGTCTACTGCAGCTTTTTCAGTATTGGCAAAATCGCTAAATTGCTCGCCGACCAGCACGGTTTCAAAATGGATGTCGAAGCCTGAAGAATGTGAATACCCTACTGTGGCGGCAAGGGTATGTTCTGGCGAATACGGTAAACGGTTGCCCACGCTTGCTCCTGGCACGACACCGCCCACACAAGCCGACGGCACCGTACCGTCCACGGCCAAACATTGGAAAGTTGAAGTCATTTCGGCCTCAGCGACCCAAGTGTAAGCAGCTTGAATATAAACATTGTGGTCAGTGCCGAATAACTGGCCAAAATCCTGCCGCCCCAAAAATTCTATGCCTTGGTACAAGCTTCGCCTGATGCAATCGGCGTGGAGCCTCCCGCAATGCTGCCAGCTGCATTTTGGTTTTGGAAGTCGGCATGGAACAAAGTCGTATCCAATTTAGCGCCTAAAGCAGGTTTAGTGCGCACGCCCACTTCGTAATTCCAACTCCGCTCTGCGCTTACATCAATGACATTACCCGTGTTACTAATCGAATCTTCCACCCTTGGCGGGGCAAATCCACCATGGAAGCCGAAAAAATGCCGTTATTTTGTCACCAGGGCTGTAAGTAGCGCCAAAAGCAGGCAATACAGATGTCAGGGTAGTTTCGCCGCTGGCATCAGTCAGGTTATTTTGCCGCCTAAAATCAACATGTTCGACACGCAACCCAGGTGTAAGGCTAAAACTACCCAGTATGACGCGGTTTTGCAAGTAACCTGAATAAGCGTCTGTTTCCCGGTCATTGTTTTCGCTGACTGTACCGCTTCTGACCAAGGGTGATGTGCTGTTTTCCTGAACACGCTGCTGTTCTTCAAAATGGGCGCGAAAACCTATGTCGGTTTCATTTTCTAAACCGAAGGTTTGGTGGTTGATATGTAGCCTAGGCTCTACTCCATAGGTGTAATATTCGCGTAAGCGGCCTTGAAAAGACGCACAACTGTCAGGATCGACGACTGTGCCTGCCAATCGCGCTGCAGTAAAGGCAGAACCGCATTGGGAATCGGTAGTCGTGCTGGCTTGCCGCCACCAATCGCGGTTGAAATGTGTCCAGTAGGCATTGGTGGTCAGGGTGATGTTATCGGTGAAATTTAATTCATGTGTCAACGAAGTCCCCCAGCGTTGCGTGACCATAGAGTCATTCTTAAAAGGGTTATATCGGGCGCCAAGCTGCCTGTATTCGGCATCTGTCAGCCCGGAATAAGTGACTTGAGAGTCTTCCTCAAAAAAAATTGCCGCGCAGAGTAAGCGCTTGATGGGCATCAATTTCATACACGCCTTTGATGTTGTAGTCATTAATGTCCGAATGTGTGTTGTCGCGGGCACCTTGGCTCTCTTTGTGCGTGATGTCCAACAAACCGCCAAATTTACCGACTGTTCCGCCGTAGTTGAAATGCCCATCGTAAAAATCCCGGTTGCCGCCAGTAAAACTGAGATAACCGCTTGGCTTAACGGGGGGTTTTGGTGTTAAGTAGTTAATCGTACCTGATACGGTTTGCGGCCCGTACAGTATTTGGCTAGGCCCTTTCAACACTTCAATACTGGAAAATCGTTCAATAGGCGGATGGTAATAACTGGCATTGTCACCATAAGGGGCGTAAGACAGCGGGATGCCATCTTCTAACAACAAGGTTTTGGTCGAGCGTGTCGGGTTCATTCCACGGATGCCAATGTTTGGACGCATACCAAAACCTTCTTCGTCGCGGACTATAACTCCAGGTACTTTCCTTAATGCTTCATTGATATTAAACACATGATTTTCAAATAAATCTTCTTGCCGTAGCACATGTGCGGCGCCAGGCAGATATTGCAAGTTGTCGTATTCGCCAACGATTTCGACCACAGGCATTTCTCGGGCTTCAGATGAACCGCCATCCACTGGCGGTTCGTCAGCGCGCACACTGGCACTAAAAATGATAGTTAAAGATATTTGCCAACAAATTGATAGCTTAAATTTGGGCGGCAGCATAGAAGTTCTCCTTAAAGTATTGAAATTGATACATAGTTTTTTAATTTATTAATAACAAATTGATATAGATGCAAAGAAAATCAAGAAATTGCCGCAGCTTTTGCGTGGCAAACACACGCGATTTTCTGGCGCATGTCTCCTAATGATGTGCTGGAAACTTGGAAAGCAGAAACATCACAGAAGAAGAACCAATACAACAGCAACATGACGTACGGGCTATAAGCACAATTATGGGTGTTGAACCTTAAGTTGCCGTTTTGACTAACTAATTTTTGGCTACACACTTTAGTAGGGGCGGGGTATTCAGAGTGCGGGTGTCGGCAGCAAGGATGCTGCCGCCAAGCCTACAGGGATGTATTCACGGCGTCATCGGCAACTGCTCCTGCGTTGCCCTAATACACGCCATCCATGGCGTTATGCACTCTGGATACCTTGTCCCGGTTTACGTTGGTAGCCCGTTTGATGAGACGTACCCAACTAGCGTATCGATGACTAACTACAACCATTCTGAAAGAAATTTATGAAACCAACAGCTAAAAAGAAGTTATTACTCGCCATCGCATTGATTAGTTCAACCAGTTTTTCCATTGTTACTCATGCGTTAGAAGTCGGTCAGCCAGCGCCACAATTTGTACTACCCTCATTACAAGACAATAAACCCATAGAATTAAAAAACTATGCAGGAAAAGTGCTGTACATCGATTTTTGGGCTTCATGGTGTGCCCCGTGCCGTACTTCATTTCCATTACTGGATGCTTTACACAAAAAATTGCATGCCAAAGGTTTTGAAGTGCTAGGTGTGAATTTAGACGAAGACAAAGCCAAAGCAGAAGAATTTATTAAAGAGTTACCGGTAGGTTTTACGTTATTAAACGATGGCAAAGGCGAATGGGCCGACAAATATGTCATTGAATCTATGCCAACATCTTTCATTGTCGATAAACACGGCATCGTCAAACATATTCATAACGGCTTTACCAGTGGCGATATTGTTGAGCTAGAAAAAACGATCACGGCCTTGCTGGCAGAGTGAGGACTACTATGAATGTTTGTAAACTTTTGTTTGTTGCCGTTTTGGCGTTTTCAATGGCTGCTTGCACAAATGTACTGCCAAGACAACGCGGCAATCTAGCTCTGCCGCACATGGCCTATACCCCAGACCCGTTGGAATTCGGCTTTCGCCAACATACTGCGTTTAGTAAAGAAGCCGCCTTTGGTGGTTATGGCGGTGGCGGCGGTGGCTGTGGTTGCAACTAAACCACTTATTTGTGTTTGTTCATCACCTAACTTGACTCAAAACAGACCTAAACAATGAAAATAAATACCAAGTCGTCAGCGCTGGTGTGCTTAAGTCTAGCCGCCATTGCCTTACCCGGCGTATCCCAAGACGTACAAGCAGGACGCGTAGAAGAAACTTACAACACAGATTTTCAGTACGCACATTACGAGGAAAGTAGCGAGCGTATGGTAATTGATACGTTTGACTTAGGAAGCTCCATACCTATAGGCAGCGCTATGACTGGCTCATTAAGTCTCGTTCGTGACACTATGGGCGGAGCATCGCCCATCTATAACAAACAAGCAAACGGCAAAATCTCACAAATTCTTAGCGGTGCGTCTAAAAACGCGCTTAAAAGCGATTGCGGCGAGTCAATTTGCGACCAGCGCGACGGCATTACCGGCGGATTAACCTACTTCTTTAACGAAGCGTCATTAGCATTTGGCGGTGGCTTCTCGCAAGAACGGGATTACACCTCTCGCTATTTCAACAGCAACTTAAGCCTAGACTTTAATAAAAAATTAACCACGTTAAACCTAGGAGCATCGATAGCATTCGATAAAATTCATCCTACCGAAGTCTCAGCCGGTTTAATACGAAACCGCGACTGCGGTTGGGAATGCAGCAAAACTACCCAGCAGTACTTGATTGGCGTTTCGCAAATTATCGATAAGGACTCTATCGTTCAAAATAACATGACTTTTGCCTATAACACCGGTTATCTATCAGACCCCTACAAAAAGGTCGCCTTTTTTGACGGTAATGATTTTCTTGATTTAAGAAACGATACCCGCCCTGAAGAAAAAATTCCAGTGGTCCTGGTTAACCCAGTATAGACGTCACTTTGGCCAATTCAATCATGCTGCGTTACATGTCGATTACCGGTTTAGTACCGACGACTGGGATATGAATACATTTACAACCGAAATCAGTTGGCATCAGCCTATTGCAGCAGGTTGGCTTGTTGTGCCGCGTTTTCGTTATTACTCGCAAGATGCAGCAAGCTTCTACCGCCCGGTTGCCACTAACCTCAAAGAAACCGTGTATTCGAGCGATTACCGCTTACAAGGTTTTGGTGCTTTCACTGGTGGCTTAAAATTTGTTAAAAATTTCAATGGTATCAAGAATTTACATGAAGGAAAATTTCAAATAGGCGCTGAGTATTACGATCACAGTGCGGGTTATGAACTTGGCGGCAATTCGTTGGGAGACTTTGCTGACTTCAGTTATTACCTGCTTACAGCTTCGTTTAATCTTAAATTTTAACTAACCATGTTGAATAGAACGCTTAAACGCACTTCAGACACTGGAGATAACACTATGAATAAACTCGTCTCAATTACGCTGTTGTGGTTGCTGCTAGCAGCCGCAGCCCTAGCGGAAAGTCCAAAAGCGGATTTGACCTTATCGCCTAAAAATATTGCCCAGTGGCCTGCTGAATACACGTTGCTATTAACCGTACCAGCAGACCATCATGCTTATCTTAATGCAGGCGATAAGAATATTTATATACCGGTAGCATTAGACCCCGATGCCCAACTTGCCGCTGCGGGTCTTACCATTACTAACGTCGAAAAACCAACAGGCGTTTATGACCAAGAAGTCGCCGCGCAAGTGCTGCGTGGTCAATCTGAGTTTACGCTAACACTAGCACCGGCACAGCAAGCGCCAGCACCCACTAAAGCGAGCGTACCATTAACAGTGCGTTATCAGCTTTGTAATGATGTAACGCATGTGTGCTACCGCCCACAAACAGCCAGTCTTGACTTATCACTACCCGCTGTAGCAACATCGCCTCAAACAAGCAGTAATAACCAAAGTCAAGCCGCTAGCACTGAAGAGCAAAGCACTGGTCTAATGGATAAGTTGCTTAAAGTCTTTGAGAACAATAAAAACAACACAGCGTTGATGTTCGCGTTGATGTTCTTAGCAGGCCTGTTATCGGTAGCCACACCTTGCGTCTACCCAATGCTGCCTATTACCTCCATGTTTATCTTAAACCGCGCAGGCGGCATTGCCGAAAAAGAAAAATTACACGCTTTGGTTTATCTTGTTGGCATTATCGGCACATACATGGTGCTAGGTTTGGTGGCTGGCATGACTGGCGGTGCGTTTAATGCGTTTATGCAATCAGCAACGATTAACCTGGCCTTCGCCGCGTTTTTCGCATTTTTTTGCATTATCGTTGCTGGGATTTTATGAACTCGCGTTTATGCAAAATGAAGTGCATTCGCTTGACCAGCATTCTGCCCGAGTCAAAGGGTTAACCGGCACTTGGCTCATGGGTGCGGTCGCGGGGCTAGTCATTTCCCCTTGTGTAGGCCCTATTGTCTTCGCACTGTTACTACAAGTGGCCGATGCTATTGCTGAACAAGCAGATGCACTAGCCTTACCGGTCAAGAACTGTCCTTTTGGGGACGTTTAAGCATCGCGGCCTCTGGCAGCGTAATGATGGCAGGCTTTGGTGCCGGTGTCGGTATGCCGTTCTTCATAATTAGCGTCGTGAAATTCAAAAAATTGCCTAAAGCGGGCTATTGGATGAACAAAGTCAAATACGCCTTTGGTTTTATGATTTTGTACTTCGCTTACACGTATTTCCATAAAGGAATGGGCGTATTAGGTGCAAACGATGCGACCACATTAGCGTTAGCATTCAGCATGGTGGCGATTTGGGTTGCAGTGGTACATTGCAATGTATTGAGTCTGTTGCCAAATGACGCCCCTCCTAATCAAAAGCTGCATCATTTTTGCGGCGTTTTATCCTTATTACTAGGCGTATGGCTTGTCATTTCAAGCTTAGAGCAATTACCGTTACCTCATTTAAGCCAAGCCCATGCAGCCACAAGCAGCCAACACCTACACGGTGTCAGCAATGTTGCTACAGTTCATGGCATCGAAGAAGAAGCCGGTATCACTTGGCATAGAAGTTATGCCGCCGCGCAAAAATTAGCCCAACAAACTAAAAAGCCGATTTTTATCGATTTTTATGCGAGTTGGTGTGCTAACTGCGCCGCTTTCAAAGAGGAAGTGAAAAACAATACAGCGCTGCACTCAGCCTTACGCAACGATGCCATTGTCGTCAAATTAGTAGACAAAGAGCCAGAGTTTGAAGCATTTCGCGCAAAACCAGAACATAGACACCTAAAAATAGGCTTGCCTTATTTCGCCATTTTAACGCCTGACGGCAAGCTCGCTTGGTCAGGAACTGATTACCAGGCGACTCAAAAAATGGTATCCGTTCTAACCGACAAGCAACTATTTCCAAAGAGCTAATACATCTCCCATCCACATTAAAGTAATTGAGTGAAATTTATGAGTACCCAAACTACGCACAAACAATGGTCAGGTTTATTATTACTGACCGCATCATCTTTATTAACCGGCACGGCTTTAGCCAGAGAAGAGTACGTCCCACTGACCGGTGCCGAAAGTTGTTTAGATTGCCATAGAGACCTAGAAGGTAACGGCTATACATCGGGCGTATTAGATGCGTGGAATTCGGGCGAAATTGAAGGCTTGAAAAAATTTATAGAGGCAAAAAACAATACTGGCAATACCAATACCGCACCTGTTCTCCATGCAATTAACTCAAAATGGGACATCACCGTTGGCGAATCAGCGTTAGTTATACCATTACAAGTTACTGATGCAGAAGACGACAGCTTTGCTTTACATGGCACCGCCCCAACCGGTTATAGTGTTTCTGATGTCTATATCAAAAACGGCTTATCCACCGTTGATTTCAAATGGTCGCCTACTGCCGCGCAAGCGAACAAAACTTATACCGTCAAGCTTTATGTCCAAGAAACCGGTGATGGGCGTTCATTAAAATCCAATACGATTACTTCACTCATTAAAGTATGGCCTGCCCGTAAAACTGCGACAAAACAAGTTGGAACGTTCCAATTGCAAAGCGCACAATGGAAAAGTAACGCCATGACGTTGACCGGCTTAGTAACGTTCAAAAGCAATGTAACGGCAGCCCAACGCACAGCAGCTTTAGCTAAATTAACCATGAGTGTTTCTAGCGCTAATGGCAAAGTTGTTAGCACACCAGTTAAGCTCGCCCCCAACAGCGCCGGAACTTGGACTAAGAAATTCACGCTAGGCGCCAGCAAAGTACCGTGCTCGGTGAAAGTCAATTATGAAGGATTGATTGGTATGCGTTCTGTCAGCCTAGCACCGGCAGCCACGTGTGTGAAATAGCCCAGCTATTCTCTTTTTGTTGGAGTCCAAAACATGTTTTGGACTCCTCAGTTTATGCAGATGACACCACAAGCACTTGTTAATAAGGTTTCCTGGTACTTTCCACACATTTTTATAACTTTTTTATGAGTATCAACCGCCACATAAAGTATCTGCACTTATTAACACTCGCAACCTTGACCTTATCAGCACACGACGCGTTAGCTTATGCAACCTATATAGCGCCAACAGGTGCGACAGGTTGCACAGATTGTCACCTGAATAACTCAGGCTCAGGTTACCAACCCGGCATCTTAGAAGCCGCCAGATCACCATTAGGTGTTATTGAAGGCTTAAAAGCCTTTTTAAGTTCTATTAAAGTAGAAACAAATACCCCGCCAGTCCTCAACGCCATTAACTCAAAATGGGATATTACCGTCGGCGAATCTGCTTTAATAATCCCGTTGCAAGTTAGGGATAATGAAGACGATACATTTGCCTTACACGGTACAGCACCTAAAGGCCACACCCTGTCCGATATTTATAGTAAAAATGGTTTACCAACGATAGATTTCAAATGGTTACCGACTTATGACCAAGCCAACAAAACCTATGCCATCAAATTTTATGTCCGAGAAACCGGAGATAAGCGCTCGCTAAAGTCAAACACTGTTAAAGCACATATTCGCGTTTGGCCAGCGCGCACTACCAATACCAAATACATCGAAAGCTTCCAGTTACAAGGCGCACAATGGCTTAATAACACCCTCACACTTAACGGCTCGGTGACGTTCCCTAGCCATTTGACGTCTACCCAGCGTCAAGCTGCTTTATCAACATTAACAATGTCTGTGACGAGTGCTAAAGGTACTGAGATAAGTCAACCCGTTACCCTCATTCTTAACATCACAGGAAATTGGACGAAAAAATTCACGCTCAATGCAAGCGAAGTGCCTTGCACAGTGAAAGTCCACTATGAAGGCCTTATTGGTATGCGCTCTGTTAGTCTAGCACCGGAAGATACGTGTCTGAAATAGCCTTTAAAATCCGGCGACCAGCGAAAGTTTGGACAGGGGATTTAGAGTACAGGATGCCGTGAATACATCCCTGTAGGCTTGGCGGCAGCGTCCCTGCTGCCAACACCTGCACTCTAAATCCCCTGTCCCGACTTAAAGTGTGTGGCCTAAAATCCTAACCTTATTGGAGCAAAAATGAAATTATCGAATGCAATAAAACTATTCGCTTTATTGAGCTGGTCTGGCCTCATCATGGCTGACATCTACGAGCAGGATTTTGAGCTAAGCACAGCGCCCGGTTGGGAACCGCAAGCTAAAGGTTCCTGGAAAGTGCTAGGCAATCAAGATAACCATTACTATCAAGCCAAAGCCAAAAGAGGCTCTATCGCTGATGAAGCCTATGTATCAACGTATAGTGGCGCTGAATACCAAGATTTAGACTACCGGGTATTGGTTAAAAGTAACAACACCTACCCTAGCTTTGCGTTAATTAGAGCCAGCGCAGATTTTTATCGTAATCGCAATATTGGCACAGGTACAGGTTATGCGTTTGGCATAAGAGCGGATTGCCTAGTAGGTGAATTTGGCAAGGAATTTAGAATATTTAAGCAAGTCAATGGCAGTTTAATAGACATCGCCACATGGACACCTTCTGATAAATTACAGTGCGCAAACAAAGGCAATCGAATGCGGATTACTGCGGTCGGCAGCACATTAAATTTTTTATCTAAATGACAGTAAAGTATTTACTTATCAAGATGATGCACCGATTAGCCAAGGTCGTATTGGCTTAATGGGTTTTAACGGAACCGATGCACTGACCACACATAGATTCGATAATATCTATGTAACGCCAACTAATCAGTGTCCTGCGCCTTAAGCAAAAAATAAACTCGTTAGGTAGGTGCTAATTCATTCGATTTATGCGGACATCTGCACCTACTATAAATACAATCTCATGCGACCTGCTATGACTTAAAGTGCGACTTTAATCAATAAGCTTTGTTAACGGTAACGCTTTCTAAATACCTGAACTCAAACCATGCTGGACTTCAACAAAAAGTCTCACTTCAGTTCCATCGCACCTATAACCACATCCCGCACAGCCTATACTTAGCTTTTTAGAATTGCGAAAGCTTTAAAAAAAATGTTAACTTCGCCCCACTTTCTCTTCAGACGCTGTTCTTACTGACTACAAACGTCGAAATCAACACACTCGTTATCTACAGGACTTTAACGAAGTAGTTACGTTGCTGATAAAGAAAAATTGTTATTGTTGAAGCAGTTATTAATTGTCTGCTTTTAATGCTTATGTTTCCGCAGAGGGGGCGGATAATACCGGTGAATTTACTAACTCGTATTGTCTTAATATTTTTC
>NZ_LAJX01000133.1 GCF_000963695.1 Methylocucumis oryzae | reverse complement strand
GAACGGTCAAGTTTTCGGTATCTTGTGTTGTTGTGCGCTGTGCGCACCTTTTTCATTGATTTTTAATGATAACCTATAAAGGTGCACACAGTGCACCCTACCTAAAAACCGAAAACTTAACCGTTTAAAGCATATGTCTCGCTAACATTACACACTACGCTTATGGTTCAACTCAGATGTAAACACTCGCGCTTTATTTCTCTAGCCAATAAATTTTCTACCGCAAGTTTAGGTTTTAACCCTTGATACAAGACTTTATACGTTTGCTCAGTAATAGGCATATCAATAGCAAATTTTTGTGCTAAAGCATAGGTTTCGCGTGCAGCAGCAACGCCTTCAACTTCTTGGCCTATATCAGCAACCGCATCGGCAAACGCAACGCCTTGCCCTAAAGCGATACCTAATCGGCGGTTACGCGATTGGTTATCAGTACACGTCAAGATTAAATCGCCTAAACCGGCTAACCCCATAAACGTATCCTGCTTACCGCCTAAGCAAAGACCTAAACGGATAACTTCATTCAAACCACGAGTAATTAATGCCGAGCGGGTATTAGCGCCAAAACCTAAACCATCGGCAATACCTGCCGCAATAGCCAAAACATTTTTAACAGCACCACCGACTTCAACACCAATCACATCATCACTGGTGTACACACGAAAACACGTATTGTGGAATAATTTAGCTAAATGCTCGGCAAATTCAATACGATTTGCCGCAAGGGTAATGGCTGTGGGTAAGCCTATCGCGACCTCACGCGCAAATGATGGCCCCGACAAAATCGCCGCTGGCGTCTCTGGAGAAAACACTTCGGCAACGATTTCATGCAATAACCGACCATCATCTGGGTTAAACCCTTTCGTCGCCCAAGCAATTGCCGTTGTGTTAGAAAGATGGGATTTAAGCTTTTCTAAGGTTGCTTTAAAAGCCTGACTAGGCACACAGACTAATATCACGTCGGCAAAGGCCGCCGCTTGCTCCAGTTGTGCGCTAAGCAATAAATTATCTGGAAACGGTATTTCGGGTAAATAACGTTGATTTTTCCTTAGACGCTGAAGGTCGTGAATATGGTTCGCATCATGTCCCCATAATAAGGTTTGGCAGCCATTGCGAGCTGCCAAAAATCGCTAATGCGCTGCCCCATGAGCCTGCGCCTAAAACGGAGATTTTCTCAGCCATCAATTGATGGTTTCAGAACCTGGTATTTGTTGCTGTTGTAGTTGTTGCATGTGTTGAGCATAAACAGCGTCGAAGTTAACCGGTGCTAATAATAATTGTGGGAAACCACCACGCGTAGCTAAATCTGACACAGTTTCTCTGGCATAAGGGAATAAAATATTTGGGCAGAAGCTACCCACCATAGGCCCCATTTCTTGCTCGTCAAAACCAACAATAGCAAAAATACCGGCTTGATTAACTTCAACCAAATAAGCGGTCAAATCGCCACATTTAACGGTAATCGTGACCATTAAACAAATTTTCATAAAATGAATTATCTAGCGGCGTTACTTGAGTGCTAAGGTTAAAATCAACCGCAGGCTCCCATTTGTGGGTAAAAATGCTAGGAGAATTCGGCGTCTCAAACGAAATATCTTTAGTATAAATTTTTTGAATCGCGAATTGTTTTTCAACGGGCTTAATTTCTTCAGTCATGGAGTTTTATCTATAAAGTTTAACAAAGGGTTAGTTAGGCAAAGGTTTTCTTGCTTTTTTTAATAGGTAATTTGTAATCGGTTTGCCAAGATTCCATACCGCCGGAGATTACAAAAACCTGCTCAAAACCTGCTTTGGTCAACAGCTTACCCGCCGATATAGCGCGCGTACCATTTTGACAAATCACTAAAACAGGGTCTTTTTTATACGCTTCAATTTTCTTTAGCTCGTTATCGAACTTATCCAGCGGTAAATGAATGGCTTCCTGTATATGACCGGAGGCAAATTCCGTTTGATCGCGCACATCAACGACAACAGTTTTCATTTCGTTCATTTTGGCAACTGCGAGCAACGGTGAAATCGTATTATATTTTTTTAATGCCGTTTCAAATAAATCCTGTATGAGCAAATACGTGACCACCACAAACGCTAGCGAGAGTAAATAGTGGTTAATCAAAAATTCAATTACGCGTTCCATGGTTATAAAAAGTAAGGTGAATGTTTTTAATGTTTCTGAAATGTTGCTAGTGTTGATGACAAAACACTTCTTTCATCATAGCAATTAATTGCGTCATGCGCTTATCGTCAATATAGTAATAAACACGATTAGCTTTTTTTTCCGAACCTAAAATATTTTTTTCTCTAAGAATCGATAAGTGCTGGGAAATGTTACTCTGGCTCGTGCCGACTTGTTCAACAATGTCTTGTACACTTAAGGCCTCATCCCCTAATACGCATAAAATCTTTAACCTTAAAGGATGCGACATCGCCTTTAAACAACGTGCCGCTTTGGCGATGTCATTATCATCGTATAAAATGTGTTCGACCTTAGTATCCATACACTCAAATAATCGGAAAAGAGAAGCAGATTTATAACACATAGACCATACAGTCCTGTGTTAATATAAATCTAACGTTAGTAACTAGCTTAAGTACGCTTTGCGCATTGCAACAACCTTAGAAATAATACCTTGTTTTTTCCCGTTTGGGTAATCAAGAATGCTTTACCAGCGACGTAAACAACGTTTATCACTATACTACCGCTCAGGAGAGCGCTTCATTGTGTTAAAACAATTCAATAACTCATGGTACTTAACGGCGCGGACTGTGAGCAGATTCATTCTTTCTGCCTGATGGGTGCATGATTAACAGAATCGCATTATTTTGCTTAAGTCTGGTTTTCATTCCTGTAAGCGCAGAAGAAACACCAGCATCTTTTACCACCGACGCACCGAACTCAGAATTTGCGGCAGTTTTAGAAAACTTAGAAACGCAATACGGAGAAACAGCAGCATCGATAAAAGCCTTACACGCAGATATTGAGCAATTGCGCGTAGGCTTAGCGCAAATCCGAGCCAACATTCATTACTACCAAACTCAGATTGACAAAGAAAATAAGGAGCTAGCCAATCAAGTTAAAGCGGCTTATCTAATTGGTCAGCAAGAACAACTAAAACTTATGCTCAACCAACAAGACCCGGCGTTATCCAGCCGGATGCTTATTTACTACCAATATATCAACAAAGACCGCTTAGCGAGATTAACGGCTATTGAAAAAAAAACTTGCGCAGCTCAATGAACTAGAACAGCAAAAACAACAACAAACTGAACAATTGCAAGAGCGCGCCGAGCAAAAACAAAACCAGCAAACACTTTTAAATCAATACCGTAAGCGCCGCAATGAATTATTAGCACAGTTAAATAATGATGAAGCATCCGATGTGCAACGGATTAATGAAATAAAAAACGCCGAAACACAACTGAAAAGCTTATTGGAATCGTTAAAAAATAACGAAACGGTTACTGCTCCTCCTATCGAGCAGACAACAGAATCGGATAGTTCAGAAGATGACGCCCAACCCAACGACCTCAGCACTAGCGTTCGTTTTACCCAGTTAAAAGGTCGGCTTAAATGGCCTACGCAAGGCAAGATTACGTCGTCACTTGAGAATCCCACTACTAATGCAACGCATAAAGACGTTATCATAAGCGCAAACGAAGGTATTGACGTAAAAGCAATTGCCCCAGGAAAAAGTGGTGTTTTCAGGCCCTATGCAACGCTATGGACTGCTCATCATTATTGAACATGGCGATGGCTATTTAAGCTTATACGGGCATAATCAAAGTTTATACAAACAAAAAAAATGACTTAGTTAAAACTGGCGAAGTCATTGCCGCTGTCGGTCAAAGCGGTGGACAAAATCGAACAGGCTTGTTTTTTGGCATACGCAAACAAGACAGCCCGCTAGATCCGAGAGAATGGTGTCGATAAACGGGCTACACACTTTAAGTAGGGACAGGGTATTTAGGGTTCAGGTGTTGGCAGCAGGGATGCTGCCACCAAAGCCTACAGGGATGTATTTACGGCGTCCTGCACCCATGAWWACCCTGTCCCGCCTTACGTTGGTAGCCC
>NZ_LAJX01000132.1 GCF_000963695.1 Methylocucumis oryzae | reverse complement strand
AGCACGGCGTTTAAAAAACTTAACAAAATGTCTTTAGAGTCTTCGCTGCCGAAGACTTTTTTTAAAGGCGAAGTCGGTGCGTAAGTCTAAGAAGCGCATGGAAAACCTGGCGTTGATTGAAGCTTGGCTATTTTAGCATTTTTATGGCTGGTCTGTTTTGCGGTCATTGTTTCAAGCAATAGGCTATTCTCTTAAGTCGGGACAAGGTGCCGAATATAGGGGACAGAGCAAATATTCGGTGCCTCCAATCACATAGCTTTATTCTGACCCCAGTTATTGTATCTTTCAACATGAACTTTAAATTCCTGGTTTGTTTGAATGGGGCCACTATAAGACAATTCCAACGTAGTGTTTCTGCGGTTGAGGGGCGTAGTGGGTGTCTATCACAAATGGTTCACAATGGTCGTGGATTAAGTGAAAAACACTTAAAAACATTGGCTGTTATCCATAACTACGACATTAGACGGGAAGATGGTACCACGGCAGCTATGCGTTTGTTTAACACCCAGTTTCCATACTTGTTTTTGTGGCTGCTTGATAGAATGGGGGAACTGCCATTACCTCGAAAGAGTCCGGAACGGTTAACCTTTAACTCGTTGATGTTACTTGATGTCCCGTCTTAAGTGGGTAGCCGGTTTTTCGATCTGCACCATTGATGATTTGATAATTAGTAAGTGCTTTCATCACGTTTTTTTCACCTCTTCAATACTGACAATATGGACATCGCCGTCGAACTCGAAAAACACCCGGTAACGGCCAATGCGCAAGCGGTTTTTGCTATTTTTCTAACTATAGCCCGCCCAATTTGAGAACCGTAGTTCGTCTCCGGGTCGTCATCTCGGCATGGATTGTCAAGAACACAGGGGGACTTGAAGAGCGCCATCCATGGCACTGGATTCCGGCAATCCATGCCGGAATGACGGGTATGTAAAACTATGGCTTTCTGATTGGTCGCGGTTTATATAGCTAGTTGATACTGAAGTGATTAATCATCAGCACTGGCGGTGTGTGCGATAACCAACCGCCAGTGCGTCCTGTAATGGCGGATTGTCTGTTGGCGAAACTGATTTGTATTGCAATTAACGCGGCCTCACTTTGAGAATTACCCATTTCTGCTGACTCTTATGTCGAAACAACACGATTTATTAATTCCGCCTCTGCCTGCTACACTCGTTAATATCCAAAATGAGCTTAGCAAGAGTGATTACAATTTAAAGTATATTGCTGATCAAATTAGCTCCGATATAGCATTATCCGCGTCTTTGTTAAAAACGGTTAATTCGCCCTTTTTTGCGCTACGTGAAAAAAATTCTTGCTATCCCACAAGCGATAATGTTATTAGGCGTCACTAAAGTCGTGCATTTAGTGACGGCAGAATCATTAAAAAACACTCTTAAACTTCCACCTGGCTTAGGTCACTTTTGGGAAAGAGCTAGAACGGTAGCGGCAATGCAAGCCTCAATTGCTAAGCATTTATGTTTAAACCCGGATTCTTCTTATTTAATGGGCTTATTTCATGATGCCGCTGTACCGATATTAGCAACTGAGTATCCAAATTATTATTTAACATTGAGAGCAATGCATTCAGCGTCACAAGAAATTTGCACGGCTGAGTACGCGCAATTTAATGTTTGCCATTCTGCCCTTAGCTCCTTAATGGCGCGCTCTTGGTATATGCCTAAACCCTTAGTTGAAGCTATTCAATATCATCATAAGCATGATATTTTTGCATTAGGCTTGCCAAAACCCGTATTGAATATATTGACCGTGCATCTGATATGCGATTTTCTTTATGATTCTTATTCGGGTGAAGTTGACTTACATTATCCGTTAATTGAGGGGCAAGTTAGAGAATATCTTAATTTATCGGATGATGAGCATTATCAAATCGTGGTCGATCTTGCTCTCGATAGAATTACGACAGACGTGTAGCTGTTATCTGTCGTTCGTTTTCTGCCTAAATGCATAAAATTCAAGCGCAGGACGTTGCGCTACTCTGCCGTGATAATCCGCGTTTTAAAGAAAAAAGCGGCATTCACCAGAGCAATCATAACCGGCACTTCGATTAATGGCCCGATGACTGCGGCAAATGCTGCACCGCTGTTAATGCCGAATACCGCTATTGCGACAGCAATAGCAAGCTCGAAGTTATTACTCGCTGCGGTAAAAGCCAGTGTGGTGGTTTTACTGTAACCCGCTCCGATAAGCTTGCCCATGATAAAGCTCACTAAGAACATGACTACAAAATAAATTAATAACGGTATGGCGATTCTAATGACATCCATCGGCAATTGTACGATTAAGTCACCTTTTAGCGAGAACATCACCACAATAGTCAGCAACAAAGCGATTAAGGTTAGTGGGCTAATCTTAGGTATAAAATGTTGCTGATACCAATCTTTGCCTTTGGCTTTGACTAACACCAGGCGAGTGGTAAATCCAGCAATAAAGGGAATACCGAGATAGATAAATACACTTTTAGCAATCTCGCCCATCGTAATGGCAACTAAGCTCCCTTTTAAGCCGAAAAAAGGCGGTAATACCGTAATAAACAGCCAGGCATAAGCACTGAAAAACAGCACTTGGAAGATACTGTTGAACGCGACTAACGCCGCACAGTATTCATTATCACCACGCGCTAATTCATTCCAGACTATGACCATCGCAATACAACGGGCTAAGCCAATTAAAATGACACCGGTCATATAGTCGGGATAGTCTCGCAAAAAGACGATGGCAAGCATAAACATTAACAGCGGCCCGATAATCCAATTTTGTACTAATGACAAACTTAGCACGCGCCAATTATGAAACACTTCGCCTAGCTCCTCGTAATGCACCTTAGCGAGCGGTGGGTACATCATCACGATTAAACCAATCGCTATCGGGATATTAGTCGTGCCAATCGACACCGCATTATTCAATTCATTCACTTGGTTAGGCCAAGCATATCCAACCGCTACACCTAACCCCATTGCGATAAAAATCCATAGGGTTAAAAAGCGGTCTAAAAATGATAAGCGGGGCGTAGGACAGATGGATGTATTCATGGTGTGTACATGTATTGATAGTTAGAGAAGGTAAGCTTAGTCGGCTAATTTAGCTATACCACAACAGTATATAGACGGTGTATGAAAGTTTATTGTACAGCCTGCCAAATGGGTAACAATAAGCTTTCACATTGCTTAATAAACGGCTCAGTTAAGATGAGTTCTAAGTCTGCCAGCGTATATAAACGTTGAAATTCGGGTTCAAAAAGGTTGTTCTAGGGTTTTTTCTAATTGCTCACGCGCGGCGGTTAATGCCGGTTTACCAGCGCGTGTCGAGTTAATGAGTTTGTCTTGTTGTTTAATATAAGCAAATGCGGCTTCAACAAAAAAGGCGCCAGGCTGGACTTGGCCTGCTTGAAATACGTTCAGCCATTCGTTTAGCTGTTCGCTGCGCGCGTGTTCAGGCAGAAACGTGAGTTCTGCATCTGAGCTTAATAAATGTGTTGTTTGTACGCTGATTTGATTAATAAGCAAATGGTGTAACCACGCGGCCATAAAGTCTTTGCCTTTTAATGGCGCATAACGATAAAACAAACTGCCGTTTTGGTAACGGTGGCTGAGTTTGCCAATTACGCGATAACCGAATAAAGGTATGTCCATGATTAAGTCAGGCAAGGATTCACCTAAGCCTTTGGCGTTAATTTTCTGCACAAAAGTTTCTAGCTCTTGTTGTTGCCGACGATATTCCAATTCGCCTAATGCGGCGCCAGGCCAAAGTCCTTGCGCAACCAGTTTGTTTAATGGGTATGTTTGGCCTTTGAGGCGTTGTTGTAGCCAGTGTTGCTGTATGCTGTAAGCATCTAGGCGATTGACAGCAAACGGCTCTCGTTCTTCGGCATCAGCGTTGATAGCGGTGTAATAAACACCTAATTGACGCCTAACAAAATAGCGTTGCGGATGTTGGAAATAAGCAAAAAACTCGGCAAGATCAATGATTTCCTGTTGTTGTGTGTGTTCGAGAAAACCTTGCCACCAACTGTTTTTAGGAGGTTGGGATTGATTTAACATGCTAGCGGTTATGCAATCGGTTGCAGAGTAACTACGCAGAGTTGAGCTTTCGGTAAAATAACTAGGATGGTGTGCATGTAACGGGTGGTAATGAATCGGTTGGGTCAATTGATAATTTTGTTCAATGACATCGAGTAATTCGCTAATGACGACAGACGGGGGGATTTTTTCATTAGTGGTTTCCGATTGGCCGACAAAGCTAATGATGAGTTGTTGTCTAGTTGATAATAGAATTTCTAAAAATTGGTAGCGGTCATCGTTGCGTCTGGAGCGGTCACCTTTGCGGAACTTTTGGCTGATTAAATCAAAGCTAGGTGCGCGCTCAAGTTTAGGAAATTCACCGTCATTCATGCCTAATAAGGCAATAATTTTAAACGGAATCGAGCGCATAGGCAGCATCGAGCAAAACGTAAGCTGACCGCGTAAAAATCCATTCGATGATTTGCGCTCCGCTACTGCGCCTTCTAACCAGTTAATGATAACCGCGCGCTCAACTGGGTAATGGTGGACACCGGCTAAGCCTTCGCTCAGTTCCAGTAATAAATCGTTGAGTTGCTCACGCTCTGTTGCATCGGCGCTGTTTAATAAATTCTCGGCATAATAACGTAATTGTGTTGCCCACGTTTTTAACGGTTTAGCTTGGCTAAATTCGCTATCGGCTTTGAATAACAGATGTAAAAAATCGCTTAAACCGCCTAAAGCCTGAGCAGAACTACCTTCAATATCTTTATACGGTAAAATACCGACAATAAAATCATCATCATGACCGACGGCATAACCCATGAGTAGCCTGTCGATTGTGGCCTGCCAGGTGTTTTCAGGCGTTGCGGGTAGGCCGAATTGCGTTTTATGTTCGGCTGATTTAGCCCAACGTACATGGGTGTCTTCTAGCCAAACGCCAATTAAGTCTAAGTCACTTTCGACTAAATTAAAGCTCGCATAAACACAGGGCTGGGCTAGCAAATCCATCACACTTTGCCACCCCATACGGCTTCCGCTGAGTTGTAAAAACTGAATGAACGCGGCTAAGGCGTGATTGCTTAGGCGTATACTGCGGTCAGCAACGGCATGGGGAATATCAGCAAAAACAGCGTTGATAAACGGCTCATACACTTGAATATCCGGTGCCATCACGACAATATCGCGCAGTGCCAGTGTGTTATCGTGATTTAACGCGTCCAGTAGTTGGTTTTTTAATACTTCCACTTCGCGTAACCTGGAGTGGCACGCATGAAAACTAATCGATTGGTCAGGGTTTAATCGGAGCGGTTCACAGTGGTTGCTTAAAATATCGTTTTGCAGTTGATGTAGCAGCGTAAAGGCTGGTGACGCTTCAAAGCTATCGAGTTCAAGTTCAAAGGTGACATCGTATTCTAACAACATATCCTGAAATTCACGGCCTTGCTGACCTAAACTAATCAGTAAGGGATGGGCTGAATGACTGGCTTCAGTTTCTGTCGCAGTTAACAAACTTTGTTTACGTCCTGGCAAATCTGCCCAAAAATCTTGGCTAGGATTCAGTAAAAATAAATGCACTTGGCAATGGCGCGCTAAGCTTGGATAAATTGTAAAAACAATGGCGGTAGCGTGTGTAAGCCGAAAATCGACACGCGTTCCGGAAACACAGAACTGTAAAACTCTTCGTCACTGTGTTTAAGTTTGGCAATAGCCGCTTGCCATAAATCGCCTCGGTGCGGTTTGGTTATTTGCCTATGTATCTGTTGCCATAAGACTTGTTGCCAACGTTCGCTAGGATGCTCGGAGACGCAGCGCCCTTGTTGCCAGTGTGCGAGCAGCTCAGGGCGCATGATTT
Organism: Methylocucumis oryzae; assembly: GCF_000963695.1. Taxonomy (GTDB): domain Bacteria; phylum Pseudomonadota; class Gammaproteobacteria; order Methylococcales; family Methylomonadaceae; genus Methylovulum; species Methylovulum oryzae. The sequence goes on along the minus strand of NZ_LAJX01000132.1, from coordinate 19,119 downwards.
GATATTGATCGAATAGTTGCGACAATTGCTGCGCGAGTTGATAGCGTTTTAAGCTATTGTGTGTACCAGACAAATAAGTTTGTAACGGTGCGAATTCTTCTCTGTCTAACTGGCGCAATAAAGCTCTAAACGCCATAAAATTAAATGTCTGTCATAGTCTGCATCGTTGAGCTCGGCACTAATGGCTTTAGCCATTTGACTAAAAAAATTTGGCCGGGAATAAAAACTGATAATTAGCCCATACCGATAATTCAGCAGCAAGTTGTTGTGATAACCAACGCTCCATGCCTTGGCTTTGAATTAAAAACACTTCACTCGCGAACGCCGTGCTTAACGGCGCATTTTTTACCACCATCGCTAAGTGGGCGAGTAAGTTTTCGGTTTTGTTTGAGCTGTGTAGGTATAACACGGAGTTTAATTAACGATACGCTCTTTTAACTTTGGTTTTGCCGGGTTTGGCTTTGTCAAAACCGGTAAATTTGGTTTTAAACGGTTGAGTTTTGCTTGTGTTTCCGGTGCTGCCGCTGGTACTACTCGGTTGAAAAGACGGAATTAATTGGTGTTTGCCGTTGCCAATTAAATCGGCACGTCCCATTGCTTTTAAAGCTTCGCGCAGTAAAGGCCAGTTTTTTGGGTCATGATAGCGTAAAAAGGCTTTATGCAAGCGGCGTTGCTTAACGCTTTTAGGGATAAAAATATCGGGGGCTTTGGCGTTGACTTTTTGTAAGCTATTTTTACCCGAATGATACATGGCGGTGGCAATGGCCATCGGTGAAGGTAAAAATGCTTGTACTTGATCGGCTCTAAAGCCATTACGTTTTAGCCATAAAGCTAGGTTTAACATGTCTTCATCGCTTGTGCCAGGGTGAGCAGCAATGAAATAAGGGATTAAATATTGCTCTTTACCGGCTTCTTTAGAGTATTGCTCGAACATGGCTTTAAAGCGGTCATACGTGCCTATGCCGGGTTTCATCATTTTCGATAATGGGCCGGTTTCGGTATGTTCTGGGGCGATTTTTAAATAACCGCCAACGTGATGCGTGACCAGCTCCTTGACGTATTCAGGCGAAGTGACGGCTAAATCATAGCGTAAGCCTGATGCGATAAAGATTTTTTTAATGCCGGGTAGGGCGCGGGCTTTGCGATATAACGCGATTAAATGGCTGTGATCGGTATTTAAGTTAGGGCAAATACCTGGATATACGCAAGATAATTTGCGGCAAGCGGCTTCGATGGCGGGGTCTTTACAGGCTAAGCGGTACATATTCGCGGTGGGGCCACCTAGGTCTGAAATATGACCGGTAAAATTCGGTGAGGTATCACGAATCGCTTCGATTTCCTGCAAGATGGAGTCTTCAGAGCGGCTTTGGATAATGCGCCCTTCATGTTCGGTAATCGAGCAAAACGTACAGCCGCCAAAACAGCCGCGCATGATATTAACCGAATGTTGAATCATTTCAAACGCCGGAATATTCGCGTTGTTATAACCCGGATGGGGTAAGCGTGAGTAAGGCAAGCCGTAAACACCATCCATTTCTTTCGTTGTTAAGGGTAGTGCGGGTGGATTTATCCAGATGTAACGGTCGCCGTGCGCTTGTATTAACGTTCTAGCATTATGCGGATTGGTTTCGCCATGCATGACCCGTGATGCGTGGGCATACAGTATTGGGTCATGTTTAACTGTTTCATAGTCGGGTAAACGAATGACGAGCTGTTCACGTGGCGTTTTTTTTCAGTAATGACTGCACTGAAATGCTTTGTTCTGTTGGGTTGTCGTTAGCTGTAGGTTGCGTGGCGCAACTGGGTTGTTCTTGATAGGGGTTGACGGTAGGCGAAAGCGCACCGGGCTGGTCGTAACAAGTCGAGTCTTTAACGACAAAGCCTTCAGGTAGCGTTTTAACAATATAAGCGGTGCCGCGAATAGCGGTTAACTCGCTAAGCTGTTCGCCTGCGGCTAAACGATGAGCAATTTCAACAATTTGTCGTTCGGCATTACCAAATACCAGCAAATCAGCTTTGGCATCGAATAGCACGGATTTACGCACTGTATCTGACCAATAGTCATAATGGGCAATACGGCGTAAGCTGGCTTCTATGCCACCTATGATAATCGGCACGTCTTTAAATGCCTCGCGGCAGCGATGTGAGTATACGGGTACCGCTCGGTCAGGCCGCTTGCCTGCTTCGCCATTGGCGGTGTACGCATCGTTAGAGCGAATTTTTTTATCCGATGTGTAGTGGTTGACCATGGAATCCATATTGCCGCTGGTTACGCCAAAAAATAGATTGGGTCGGCCTAGTTTTTTAAAGTCGTCAGCGCTACGCCAATCGGGTTGCGCGATAATGCCAACACGAAAGCCTTGCGCTTCTAATAAACGGCCAACCAGTGCCATGCCAAAGCTGGGATGGTCGATATAGGCGTCGCCAGTGACTAATATGACATCACAGCTATCCCAGTCTAATGCGTCCATTTCGGCACGGCTGGTAGGCAGAATAGGGGCTGTGCCGAAACGCTTCGCCCAATATTTTCGATAGCTGAATAATGCAGTGGGTGAGGTCGTGTCTGTCATGAGCGTATGATTTGTTTTAAGGTGCTGGAGTTATGGCGTTTTTATTTCTTTTAAATAAAAACGGGTAATCGATATGTAAACGTTGTGCTAGTTGCTCAGCGTACTCCGCTAAGGCTTTGAAGGAATAGTTAACCACACCTGTATTAAATGCAAAACCTATAATATTACCTTTGCCGGGTACGGGTAAAAATAGAATTCGCCAATTAAAAATTTGGCCTAACCATAACGCGACTTGCTGAAACACCGGGTTGCTTGTTCCGCCCCATAAATTAATGACCAGGATACCGTCATGTTTAAGCACTTTATGGCAAGCAGATAAAAACGCTTTGTTATTAATCGATGCCGCCATGCCTTCATGGTCGAAAGCATCGATACTTATAACACTAAAACGCTCGTTACACGCATGGGCGTTTAGGCGTAAATAGCGTCCGGCATCGTCAATAATCACGGTTAAGCGCGGGTCGGTCGGTAGCGCAAAAAATTGATGTGCGATAGTCACAACGCTTTGGCGCTGTTCGATAATGGTTAAACGGCAATCAGGACATTGTTGTAAGACATGTTTAGCTAATGAACCACCGCCTAGTCCTATGATAAGCATTTCGTCATCAGTGAGTGGTTTAAATAAATACGCTAAAGTCATGGCTCTAACATAATCGAGTTCTAGCTTGTCAGGATAAAGTAAAGACATGCTGCTTTGTCTAGGTATAGAGCCGAAATGCAGCGATCTCACTTGGTCGTTTTCAACGACTTCTACAATGCCATCGTCATCATGGCTTTGATGGATAACGCGTCCGTTATATTTGTACATGGTGTTAAACTTTAAAATGTAACCCTTTATTGTACAGCGTTATTTTCTGTGTCTGAATATTTATGCGATTAATTTTGAGAAAAGCGGGCTAGCCTCGATAATAACGTTAACGGGCTTAGGTTTATATTTTTGGCTACCCACTTAAGCCGGGACAGGTCATTCAGAGTGAAGGACGCCGTAAATACGTCCCTGTAGGCTTGGCGGCAGCATCCCTGCTGCCGACACCTTCACTCTAAACAACCTGTCCTGGCTTGGTATTGACCAGTTTTAAGTTGGTAGCCATATTTTTTACTAAAAAACTTTTCATGGATTATCGATTTACCGATTTAGTTGATATTGACGCATTCCGCGACATGCTAACCTCATTTTATGAGGCAACTGGCATTATGCATGGTTTAGCCGATGCGGATAATAGTATCATCAGCGCAGCCGGTTGGCAGAAGGCTTGCGTGGATTTTCATAGAGCTCATTCGTGTAGTCAAGCGAGCTGTTTAGAAAGCAATCGTTATTTGGAAAAGAGTTTAGTGGATGGTGTTTATATCGGTGTGGCTTGCAACAATGGCTTGATGGATTATGCCACGCCGATTACGGTAGAAGGCAAATCAATAGGTACGTTGTATTTTGGTCAGTTACTGCATGAACCGCCTGATATGGCTTATTTTGCCAGGCAAGCCGAGACTTATGGCTATGATAAAGAGGCATATTTAGCCGCAATTGCTGAAGTGCCGATTATTTCTAAGCAGCAAGTTGAAAAAACCATGATGTTTTTTGTACAAATGGCACAAATGTTGGCTAAAAGCGGTTTGACGCGATTACGTCAGCAAGAAGCAGAGCGACGTTTAGCCGAGTTAAATCGAAATTTGCAGCAATCAATTGAGCAGCGCACAGCAGAGCTGGTGCGTAAAAATAATGAGTTACAGGCAAAAATACAAGCGCATAAGCTTACCGAGCAAGCGCTACAAATTAGCCAAGTCCGCTTACAAACCATTTTGGATTCTTCGGCTATAGGCATTGCTTGGTCAGATGTGCATGGTCATCTTGAATATGTTAATAAGCGTTTTACTGAGTTATTTGGGTATACCTTAAATGACTTGTCAACCATCGATAATTGGTTTCAGCTCGCTTTTCCGGAAGCTAGCTATCGTAATAATGTGGTTGAAAATTGGCTTTGGCAGGCGAAGATGGCCAATGAAGAAGGGACTAAAATCACGCCGCTTGAGACAACCATTATTGCTAAAGACGCTAAGGCGCATCGAGTGATTTTGACGATTTCTTGGGAGGATGAGCGTTGTTTAATGAGTTACAACGACATCAGCGAGCGCTGGTTGGCCGAGCGACGCGATAGCCTACGCAGTGCCATATTAGAACTGATTGCTAGAGGCGAGGCATTATCAGAAGTGTTGAGTGCATTAGTGCGTAGTATTGAAGCAGAACAACCTGATATGTTGTGCTCTATTTTGCTGCTCGATGAACAAGGCAAGCATCTGCATACCGGAGCAGCACCTAGTTTGCCAGATTTTTATAACCAAGCGATTGACGGTGCTGCAATTGGTGAGGGGGTAGGTTCTTGTGGTACGGCTGCTGTTAGAAAGCAACGGGTGATTGTCAGCAATATAAAAACGCATCCCTTTTGGCAAGATTATAAAGGTCTTGCAGAACAAGCAGGCTTAGCCTCGTGCTGGTCTGAGCCAATTTTAACGATGAAAGGCAGAGTTTTAGGCACCTTTGCTATTTATCATCGTGTCCCAACTGAGCCTGATAAAAAGGCTCTGCAATTAATTAGCCAGGTCGCTAATTTAGCCAGTATAGCCATTGAGCATCATAATGCACGGGTAGAATTAGAGCGACAAGCGCATACTGATTTTTTAACGGGTGTTGCTAACCGGCGTTATTTCATGGAGCTTGCCGAGGCGGAGTTATCCCGCTCACTGCGCTATAACACGCCTATGTCGTTGTTGATATTCGATATTGACCATTTTAAGTCTGTTAACGATAACTTTGGGCATAAAACCGGCGATTTAGTCTTGCAAGCGATTAGCGCTGAATTAAAACAAGTGTTGCGTGAAGTCGATATTTTTGGACGTATTGGCGGCGAGGAATTTGCCATTGTCATGCCTGATACTGGTTTGGAAAGTGCAAGATTTGCCGCTGAGCGGTTACGCCAAGCGGTTGCACGGGCAGAGTTATTAACCGATACTGAAGAGCGTTTGCATATCACTATTTCACTAGGCTTAGTTGCCTTAAGCACTGAAATAAATGATATAAAATCGTTGTTGAAAGCGGCTGATGAAGCGTTATATGTGGCTAAAAATAGCGGTCGTAATTTAGTTAAAGTCTTTGGCGAAAAACTACCTGTTGCGCCGCCAGTTTCCCTAAATTTCGTGACATTGCATTGGCATAGCGCTTACGAATCGGGCAATCTCACTCTTGATGAGCAGCATAAAGAGCTGTTTTTATGTGCAAACGAATTAATCGCTTTTGTTATGTCAGAACAACCCATAGCCAACTTACTGGGGCAAATTGAGCTGTTATTACAGAAAGTTAAGCTACATTTTTCCGATGAGGAAGCGATTTTAACGAGCGCGGGTTACCCGGCTACAGCGAATCACGCGATGCTTCATAAGCATTTGTTAGCTTCGACGGAAGAGTTATTTCAGCGTATTAAGAGCGAGCCTGCCGCAATAACCGAGCTCCTGCATTTTTTAATTTATGAATTAATAGCTTCGCACATGTTAAAACAAGATCGTGAGTTTTTTCCTTTTTTAACAACAGGCTGTGCAGAATACGCTATACCTGCACATAGCTCGACGGCAAGTTAACCACAATGATTAACGGGTCAAGTTGCAGGTTAATTCTGGTACAATGCCAAACTTTAATCGGTTAGGCCGATGTAAACCCATCCCGCCTGTTCAGGCTTATCTTCGCGAAAGTAAAACTCAGTGGATTTAAAACACATCAGAAATTTTTTCTATTATTGCCCATATTGATCATGGCAAATCGACCTTAGCCGACCGTTTTATACAAATCTGCGGCGGCTTGTCAGACCGGGAAATGTCCGAGCAAGTTCTCGATTCTATGGACATCGAGCGTGAACGCGGCATTACCATTAAAGCGCAAAGCGTGACGCTCGACTATTTAGCCCAAGATGGCGAAACCTATCAGCTTAATTTTATCGACACACCGGGGCATGTCGATTTTTCGTATGAAGTCTCGCGTTCCTTAGCGGCTTGTGAAGGCGCGTTATTAGTCGTTGATGCTGCGCAAGGTGTAGAAGCGCAAAGTGTCGCCAATTGTTATACCGCGATTGAGCAAGGCTTAGAAGTCGTGCCGGTGTTAAACAAAATTGATTTACCCTCGGCCGAACCTGAACGCGTTAAAACCGAAATCGAGGAAGTGATTGGCATTCCGGCCGATGAAGCGTTATTAATAAGCGCTAAAACTGGTTTAGGCGTAAAAGATGTGTTAGAGCAACTCGTGTTAAAAGTCCCCGCTCCGGTAGGGGGCATTGACGGGCCGTTACAAGCGTTAATCATCGATTCTTGGTTTGATAGTTATTTAGGCGTCGTGTCATTAGTGCGTATTGTGAATGGTAGTATTCGCCGAAAACAAAAAATTACCGTGATGTCTACCGGTAAATCGTTTTTAGTCGAAAAAAGTAGGTGTGTTTACACCTAAGCGTTTGGAGAAAGAGCTATTAAATACCGGCGAAGTAGGCTTTTTAGTTGCCGGTATTAAAGACATTTTTGGCGCACCGGTAGGCGACACCATTACGTGGACGGACAATCCAGCGCAGGACGCATTAACCGGTTTCCAACGCGTGCAGCCTAGAGTGTTTGCCGGACTTTATCCTGTTAGCACGGATTTTTACGAAAGCTTGCGTGAGGCGTTAAACAAACTGAATTTAAACGATGCCGCGTTGCAATTTGAACCTGAAACCTCGCAAGCGCTAGGCTTCGGTTTCCGTTGTGGCTTCTTAGGCATGTTGCACATGGAAATCGTGCAAGAGCGTTTAGAGCGCGAATACGATGTTGATTTAATAACCACCGCACCGACGGTCGTGTACGAAGTCGTCACGCATAATGGCGACGTGTTAATGGTAGATAATCCCGCTAAGCTACCTGATATGAGTACGGTAAAAGAAATTCGCGAGCCGATTATTCGTGCCAATATTTTAGTGCCAGAAACGTATTTAGGTGGCGTTATGAGTTTGTGTATCGAAAAAACGTGGCGTACAAAAAGATATGCAGTTTGCCGGTAGACAAGTATCGCTAAGTTATGAAATGCCATTAAGCGAAGTCGTATTAGATTTTTTTGACCGCTTGAAATCGGTAAGCCGGGGCTTTGCGTCGTTCGATTATGAGTTTTTGCGTTTTCAAGAGGCTGAGTTAGTTAAGTTAGATGTGTTAATTAATGGCGATAAAGTGGATGCGTTATCCATTATTGTGCATAAAGATACCAGTCAGTACCGAGGCCGGGAATTAGTCGAAAAAATGCAGGAACTTATTCCAAGGCAAATGTACGAAGTCGCGATTCAAGCGGCGATTGGCTCTAAAATTATTGCGCGTTCTACGGTAAAAGCGTTGCGTAAAAACGTGACGGCAAAATGTTATGGCGGCGATATTAGCCGTAAGAAAAAACTGTTGGAAAAGCAAAAAGCGGGTAAGAAACGCATGAAGCAAGTGGGTAATATCGAGATTCCGCAAGAAGCGTTTTTAGCGGTATTACAATTAAATAAAGAATAACTTTTTTACTACTAACCATTATGGATTTCGATTTCTCATTTTTTTTATTCGCCGCGTCTGTCGTAACAGGCTTAGTATGGGGTGGTTATACCTTAAAACTGAAAGCGGACGGCAAGGTTTATGATTTAGACGCCGAGCCTGTTATTGTTGAATACGCACGTTCTTTTTTTCCTATCGTATTTATCGTATTAATTTTACGTTCATTTTTGGCCGAGCCATTCCGCATTCCGTCAGGCTCTATGATGCCAACGTTACTGGTTGGCGACTTTATCCTGGTTAATAAATTTGTTTACGGTATTCGCCTACCGGTTATTAATCAAAAAATCATCCCACTATCCGAACCTAAAACGCGGCGATATTGTGGTGTTTCGCTATCCTAAAGAACCCTCCATTGATTATATAAAGCGTGTGATTGGTTTACCGGGCGATAAGATTACCTATCAAGATAAGCGCTTGTATGTTAACGATAAGCCAGCAGATTATGTGTCGTTAGGCTTTTATACTGGTGTGGGGCAAGGCCGGGATATGACAGGGGCTGAGCATTTAGAAGAAGATTTAACCGGTATTAAACACAGTATTCTTATTCGTCCCGATGCGTTATCGGCAGAAGGTGTCTACGTCGTACCTGAAGGGCAGTATTTTGTTATGGGTGATAACCGCGATAATAGTAATGATGGTCGTTATTGGGGTATGGTGCCAGAGCAAAATTTAGTCGGTAAAGCGTTTTTCATCTGGATGAATTGGGATTTAGACAATCACGGTATTAGTTTTAACCGTATTGGCACGGTGTTGAAATAGACTACACTTTTAGTAACTTTTTACGTTTAGAGGCTGTTATGACAAAGATAATACATCGTGAACAAGGTTATACATTAATGACGCTAGTGTTAACCCTAGGCCTAATTGCGTTTTTTGCGCTACTTATTTTGAAAATTGCGCCAATTTATATCAATCACAGCAAAAGTGATTAATGCCTTAGCGGCATTAGAAAAAACTACCGATGTGCAAACCATGTCAGAGGCCGAGGTTCGCAATAACTTGGATAAGCGTTTTAACCTCAATTATGTTGAGAAAGTGACTAAAGAAGATATTACGGTGACGCAAAGCGGTAATTATTTAAAAGTTGAAATTGCTTACGATGTGATTGAAAACATTTGGGGCAACTTAAATGTTTTAGTGGAATTTGATGACGTGATTGAGGTTGGCACTCCGTGATTAAACGAGCTGAAGCCTTAGCAAAGCGATTAGGATTGAGTTTTAATAACACGGAGTTATTAATGACGGCTTTAACACATAGAAGTGCTAATGCGCGTAATAACGAGCGTTTAGAGTTTTTAGGGGATTCAATCTTGGGTTTTGTTATTGCACAAAAGCTGTATCAACGCTTTCCTGACGCGAGTGAAGGTGCGTTAAGCCGGTTAAGAGCCAATTTAGTCAATGAAAGCTCGTTAGCCGAGTTAGCACGAAAATATCAATTAGGTGACGCATTAGTATTAGGCTCTGGCGAATTGAAAAAGTGGTGGATTTAGGCGTGATTCTATCTTGTCTGATGCGTTAGAAGCGATTATGGGTGCGTTATTTTTAGATCAAGGCATTGTGGTCTGCCAACAATGGATAGAAACGCTGTTTGCTGAACGATTAGATGGCTTATCGTTGACGAATTGGCAAAAAGACCCAAAAACACAATTACAAGAGTTAATGCAAGCGAAAAAATTAGATTTGCCTGATTATGTGTTAATTACCATGACAGGGCCTTCACATGAGCAGACCTTTAAAGTTCAATGCCGTGTCAGCGTAACCGAGCAAGTCTGTATTGGCACAGGTATCTCGCGTAAAAAAGCCGAGCAAGCTGCGGCTGAAAAAATGTTAGCAGTGTTAAATACTGAGTTCTTTGGCAAGGATAAAGCATGAATTGTGGTTTTGTGGCCATTATAGGCCGACCTAACGTGGGTAAATCCACGTTAATGAATCATTTGATTAAACAAAAAATTAGTATTACCTCCCGGAAACCGCAGACAACCCGTCATAGAATCTTAGGCATTAATACCACACCTGAAGGCCAGGTGATTTATTTAGACACGCCGGGTATGCATAATAATCAAGCCCGCGCGTTAAATCGCCATTTAAATCGTACCGCAGACAGTAGTTTACTAGGCGTTAATCTCGTGATATGGCTGTTAGACGGGTTGTATTGGCATGAATATGACGCGATGATTTTTAAAAAGCTAGAGCAAGCTGGTTTACCGGTTATTTTAGCGGTTAATAAAATCGATAAAGTTAAAGATAAAACGGAGTTATTGGCTTTTTTTGCTGATGCTCAAGTGCGTTTCCCGTTTGAACATATCGTGCCTATCTCAGCGTTAAAAGGGACTAACTTACCTGAATTGGAAAACTTAGTCTTGCCCTTATTACCCGAAGGGGAATTGATTTATCCAGAAGACCAGATTACCGATAGGCCAGAGCGCTTTTTAGCCGCTGAAATCATCCGAGAAAAATTGACCCGACGCTTAGGCGATGAATTACCGTATGAATTAACGGTGGAAATTGAGCGTTATCAAGAATTACCCACTATCACTAAAATCTATGCCATTATTTGGGTGGCAAGACCCGGTCAAAAAATCATCGTCGTTGGCAAAGATGGTGAGATGTTAAAAAAAAGTCGGTACTGACGCACGCTTAGATATTGAGAAATTAATAGACCAAAAGGTGTATTTACAGCTCTGGGTTAAAGTTAAAAAAGGCTGGTCAGATAACGAGCGCGCGTTACAAAGCTTAGGGTTTAATGACTGAAACGCGTATTTTTGACCAACCTGCGTTTGTTTTACATAGTAAAAAAATATCGAGAAACGGGTTTACTGCTGGACTGCTTTAGCCGCGATTATGGTCGGCTACCTATTGTCGCCAATGGCGTAAGAACCGCAAAATCTAAAACCGCCGCTTTGTTACAACCCTTCCAGCCGCTTAGCATTTCCTATCTTGGACGAGGTGAGTTAAAAACATTGGTCAGTGCTGATTGGGCCATGTCGGCCTTATCGCTTACCGGTAAGGTTTTATATTGTGGCTTTTATATCAATGAATTAACGACTATTTTTTTACATCAATACGACCCGCATCCTGACGTATTTACTGCTTACTGCCAATGCCTTAGTGCGCTAAGCCAAATGAGTTGTGATGATATTCTGGCGATAGAATCTGCGTTAAGACGTTATGAATGGATTTTGCTACACAATGTGGGGTTTGGTCTGACCTTAGATTACGATGCCGCAACAGGACAGCCGGTTAGCAGCCAACAGTATTACCGATTTATCGCCGGGCAAGGCGTGTTTGAAGACTCGCACGGTCACTATCTCGGTCATACACTATTACAAATAATGGCCAGTGATTTTGCCCAGCGCGATACGCTTTTAGCCGCTAAACAACTTTTCAGAGCGGCTATCGATGAGCAGCTACAAGGACGGCGGTTAAACAGCCGTCATGTTATGAATCAGATTATCAAAACGTTATAAATATGGAAAAGCAACCGATTTTATTAGGCGTTAATATTGATCATGTCGCAACGTTACGCCAAGCGCGCGGCACACGTTACCCTGAACCTATACAAGCAGCATTAGTCGCCGAACAAGCCGGTGCTGATGGCATAACAGCGCATTTACGCGAAGACAGACGTCATATTCAAGATAGAGACATTGAATTATTACAAGCCATGCTGCATACCCGGCTTAATTTAGAAATGGCGGTGACGGATGAGATGGTCGCCATTGCCGAACGGGTAAAACCTTATGCTTGTTGTTTAGTTCCTGAGCGCAGGCAAGAGCTAACCACCGAAGGCGGCCTAGATGTCATTGGCAATTTTGAAAAAAGTGCGCGAGGCGTGTATGCGCTTAGCTCATGCGGATGTTATCGTATCGTTGTTTATTGACCCCGATGCTAGACAAATCGATGCGGCGATAACCGCAGGTGCGCCAGTCATTGAATTACATACGGGCTGTTATGCTGATGCCGAAACCTTTACCCAGCAGCAACAAGAACTGGTTAGATTGCAACAAGCCGCCCAATATGCGGCTCAAGCAGGTTTACAAGTCAATGCCGGGCATGGCTTAAATTTTGCCAATGTCGAAACGATTTGCCGCATACCGCAGATTACCGAACTCAATATAGGCCATTCTATTATTGCGCAGGCGATATTTTCGGGCTTAGCGGAGACGGTGATGAGGTTAAAGGAAACGATGTTACGTGCTAGATTGGGGATTTAATTCGTGGATAGTTTTACCTTGTAGCGCGAAAACTTAATTTTTGAGAGGTCGTCCAGATTAAGTTTCGCTCATTGTCTTAAACTGTAAAGGCAGTAGCCGCATTCTAGTTCGATTAGGTTCGATGGTAAGCAAGGCACCCCCTTCCAATTCTAGCGTCATTTGCTTCAAGGCTGAAATAATCTGCGGCCCAATGACATCCGGACTCACATCGTCGGCGCGAATTTGGACAACGCTGGGTTTCTTGCCATGTGTCGCGGCCAAGATTGCACTGAAATCCAAATCGTGGGTTAGAACTACATAGTCGTTTGCGCTGGCATAAGACATAATCTCTGAATCTAAGGCATTGTTGGCGCCGAGCATTGACCAATGCGACGCTTCAATTCCGGCATCGATTAATAGTCCCACCCAACGCGGCGTTAAATTCATGTCGACAATCAGCTTCATGCAGAAGCCAGTATAACTTCGCGTTCTTCCGCTAACCAAGCCGCATAGCGAAGCGCTTGCATGATGTCTTCGCGTTCGAGGTAAGGGTAGTCGGCAAGAACTTCTTCCACGCTATGTCCGACACCGATTTGTCCTACAATCATGCCTACAGTAACTCGCATTCCGCGTATACAGGCTTTGCCTCCCATTATGTCAGGGTTTTGGGTTATGCGATTTAAATGCCTCATGGGTGTCTCCGTCAAAAAACTAGTTGAGAAAATCGCTAAGAACTATTGTTGAGAATTGTAATACCTTGATTTCATTTGTGCCAAGATTTATCGTGAAGGCTAAAATGGTAAAAGCTTGGCTTTAGCGATTCGATGCCTAATCCTCTACACATCCGCCAAATTCCCTTTCGTCTCTAACCACACTTTACGGTCTTGTGAGCGTTTTTTTGCTAGCAACAAATCTAAACGCTCTACGGTATCCTCGTTTGCGTCGTCGGTTAACTGAACTAAGCGTCGAGTATCGGGGTTCATTGTGGTTTCTCTGAGCTGAGAGGGGTTCATTTCACCTAAACCTTTAAAGCGCTGGATATTAATCTGGCCTTTGAGTTTTTCGGCCTTTATTCTATCGAGTACGCCAATGCGTTCAGCTTCATCCAGTGCATAAAAAACCCGTTTGCCTACATCGATGCGATAGAGTGGTGGCATGGCTACGAAAACATGCCCCGCATTGACTAGGGGGCGGAAATGTTTATAAAACAATGCGCAAATTAACGTGGCGATATGGTTACCATCGGAGTCGGCATCGGCTAGGATGCATACTTTGCCATAACGCAGATTTTGTAAATCGTCAGAGCCTGGCTCTATGCCTAAGGCTACAGCAATATCATGGACTTCTTGTGAGGCCATGACTTGACCGGATTCGACTTCCCAAGTGTTTAAAATTTTACCGCGTAACGGCATAATCGCTTGGAATTCACGTTCGCGGGCTTGTTTGGCCGAACCACCAGCGGAATCACCTTCGACTAAAAATAATTCCGTGCGGTTAATATCTTGAGCTGAGCAGTCGGCTAATTTGCCCGGTAATGCCGGTCCTGTAGTAATTTTTTTTCTAACGATTTTTTTGCTAGCGCGCAGACGCTTTTGCGCGCTAGTAATAATAATTTCAGCGATTTTTTCGCCTTCAGCCGGGTGTTGATTTAACCATAAGCTAAAACTGTCTTTCGCAACGCCAGACACAAAAGCCACACATTCTCTGGAGCTTAAGCGTTCTTTGGTTTGCCCGGAAAATTGAGGGTCTTCGAGTTTGACGGATAACACAAAGTGGCATTGTTCCCAAACATCTTCGGGTGCGAGTTTAACTCCGCGCGGCAAGATATTGCGTAATTCACAAAATTCACGCATCGCTTCGGTTAAACCGGCGCGCAATCCATTGACATGCGTACCGCCTTGTGCCGTGGGGACTAGATTGACATAACTTTCTGCCAACACTTCGCCCTCGTGTTCTAAGGCCCAGATAATTGCCCATTCAACCGCTTCATGCTGAGCAGATGAGCTGGCCATAAACGGTTGTTCAGGAAAGAATTCAATCGCCCCTACGCGGTCTAGCAAATAATCTTTTAAACCGTTTTGATAACACCAAACGGTTTCTTCGCCAGTTTGTTCTATTGTTAAGCTGAGTTTTAAGCCTGGGCATAAAACGGCTTTAGCGCGTAATAAATGTTTTAATCTGGAGACTGAAACGCGATTAGAGTCGAAGTATTTTTCATTGGGCCAAAATTTAACCGATGTACCGGTGGCGTTTTTTGCTGTTGTGCCGATTTCGGTTAACTCAGTTTGTTTGTCGCCATCCGCAAAACGCATGGTATAAATTTTGCCGTTGCGTTTAACTTCGACCTCAAGCCTAGCCGATAACGCATTGACGACCGAAACCCCGACGCCGTGTAAACCACCGGAAAACTGGTAGTTTTTGTTAGAAAATTTTCCACCGGCGTGTAATTGCGTCAAGATAACCTCTACGCCTGGGATGCCTTGTTCTGGGTGTATATCGACCGGCATACCTCGACCATTATCGCTGACTTGTATAGCGCCATCGGTATGTAACACGACAGTAATCGTATTCGCATGACCGGCAATAGCTTCGTCTACGCTGTTATCGACGACTTCTTGCACCAGGTGATTAGGTCTCGTCGTGTCGGTATACATACCGGGACGTTTTCGTACCGGCTCTAAACCGCTTAGAATTTCAATAGCTGATGCGTTGTATTCACTCATGTTTGTTGATTTGTTGTTTGTTTCAATGGGTGTTTTATATCGGAGTGTGAGTGAGTCTGGTTTCGGCTTCTTGATATTTAGCGGCGCAATAAGCTACGACGTCCGGTGGGAGGGCCGGGCCGGGCGCTGTTTTATCCCAATCTAAGGTTTCTAAATAGTCACGCACGTATTGTTTATCAAAACTAGGCGGGCTGATACCCAGTTGATACTGGTCGGCTGGCCAAAAGCGTGATGAATCGGGGGTGAGCAGTTCATCGATTAAATACAAGCGTCCGGTTTTATCTAAGCCAAATTCAAACTTAGTGTCAGCAATAATAATACCGCGTGTTAATGCGTAGGCAGCAGCTTCGGTATAAAGCTTTAAACTCACTGCGCGGATTTGTTCGGCAATGTTCTGGCCAATTAAGGCGACTGTGGCATCAAAGCTGACGTTTTCATCGTGAGTGCCAACGGCTGCTTTAGTCGACGGTGTGTAAATCGCTTCAGGTAATTGCTGAGCTTGTTGCAAACCAGAAGGCAATTGAATGCCACAAACAGCGCCTGTACGTTGATAGTCTTTCCAACCGGAGCCAATTAAATAACCGCGCACAATCGCTTCTACCGGTAACGGGGTTAGTTTTTTAACGACTACGGCCCGGCCTTGCACTTGCTCGCGTTCCTGAGCATTGGGCAGAATTTCGCTTAATTCGGTGGTTAATAAATGATTAGGAACGACGGCTTGCATTTTTGGCAAACCAAAAATTAGAAATACGCGTTAATACGGCACCTTTGCCTGGAATAGGGTCAGGTAGGATGACGTCGAATGCTGATAAACGGTCGGTAGCGACGATAAGCATACGCTCATCATCAATCGCGTAAATATCACGCACTTTGCCGCGTGCGATAAGCGGTAATGAGGTCAGGCTAGATTGGTATAAGGCTTGGGTTTCAGTCATAAGGTTAGTTAACAGGGCTCGTTAAGCGGTAGCAGGGGCACTGCCATTAAGTTAAGAGATAAATATTAGGAATTAATCACACGAGTTGTGTAGGTAAAGCAACGTAGGAGCAGTTGCTGAGCGATAGCGTAATCCAACGTATGTCGAACCGATCTTGTCGGGTTACGCTATCGCTAACCCGACCTACGGAAGAATATTTCACAAAACACAAGTCATTGATTATTAGCTATATTCTTTAGTTTAATGGTAGCGAGGGGCAGAGTGGTGGCTTACAGCATGTTACTTGGGTGTAAGTGCTACGCCTTTAAATTCTATGCCTTGCCAGCCCGTGCGCATGAATTGGCGAATGTTTTGATGATTATCATCTGACGGGTGATTTAACACGTCTTGTCGGTAAAAATCGCCGAATAAACTTAAGGTTTGCTCTGGATTTAAGCCGTGTAATTTAGCGAAGGCAAAAATACGGCATGAACCTTCATTAGAGCCGGCCTTATTGATAATTTTATTGGGCGCTATGCCGTTACTAAATTCAGTGGGTTGGTAGTGATAATAAGTGTTGATGATGCGAATCGTTTCATCGAAACTGACATCGTGATGGTTATAAATTTTGTCTAAAAATAATGAAAGTGACATAACTATCCTTTAGGTAGTAAAGCAGAAATTCGTTTAAATTCTGGATGCGCGGCGTCTTTTAGCCATTCGAATAGGACGGATTCGTGGTTTGTTATTGTTATGCCTTGGTGTTGTAAGCGTTGCAAGGCATAAAATTTATGTTCTGAATTGCGAGAACATACGGCTCTGCGACGACGGAAATTTGATAGCCTTGTTGGTGTAAATCGAGTGCGGTTTGTAGCACGCAAATATGAGCTTCCATGCCAGTTAAAATAATTTGTTGGCGTTGACCTGAGCTAAGCGCTTGTTTAAATCCTATAGCTTGGCAACAGGAAAAACTGGTTTTGGTAAATGTTTCAGCCGTTTGGGGTAGTTTAGCAGTAATAACGGAGTCGGTTGTACCTAAGCCTTTAGGATATTGCTCAGTGACTAACACCGGTATGTTTAATAGGTTAGCCGCTTCGGCCAAGATGGCAGAATAGCACGTAACGGCTTGGCGTTGTTCAGGGGACATCGCGCCTAGTAATTTGCTTTGTACATCAATAATAAGCAACACGCTGTTATCTTGTGCTAATAAATTAGAACTCATAATCTTATGCTTTTTTCATAATTCTAGCTTTTTCTCGCTCCCAATCCTTATCCTTTGCGGAAGCCCGTTTGTCGTGTAATTGTTTACCTTTGGCTAAGCCAATTTCGATTTTGGCACGTCCGCTTTTCCAATACATTGACAGCGGTACGATGGTATAGCCTTTACGCTCAACCGAGCCTATGAGTTTATTAAGTTCGTGTCTATGCAACAGCAATTTTTTCATGCGTATGGCATCGGGATTCACATGCGTAGATGCTGAGGCTAAGGCCGAAATATGCGCGCCTGATAACCAAGCTTCGCCTTTTTTTTATCGTGACATAGCTTTCTTTCAGTTGTACGCGTCCAGCGCGTAAACTTTTTTACTTCCCAGCCTTCAAGCACTAAACCCGCTTCGTAACGGGTTTCTATGAAGTATTCATGGGTCGCTTGGCGGTTCTGCGCGATAGATGGATTGGATTTAGCAGTGGCTTTTTTGGTTTTTTTTTCGGCCATGTTGGGTGTGCAAAGATAAAACTGACGTAACTGAATAATTTTGCTATTTTACGCGAAAAAATTTAGCGGGTTATAAGAAAAACTATGTCAGAACTAAAAAAATCAATACATGGGGAATGGTCATCACGTACGGCGTTCATTTTAGCAGCGATTGGCTCAGCGGTAGGCTTAGGAAACATCTGGAAATTTCCTTATATTACCGGTGAAAATGGCGGTGGCGCGTTTGTTATCGTTTATTTGCTGTGCGTAGCCTTAGTCGGGATACCTATCATGATTGCAGAGACTATGCTAGGGCGACGTGGGAAAGCCAATCCTGTGCAAACCATGCAGGTGTTGGCACAACAAGCGGCTGCTGATGCGCGCTGGCACAGCGTCGGTTGGGCGGGTACGGCAGCAGGGTTACTTATCTTATCGTATTACAGTGTGATTGCCGGTTGGGCAACGGCGTATGTGGTAAAAGCGTTTACCGGCAGTTTTTTTTGATGCTGATGTTACGGCGGCTAAAGACTTATTTAATGCCTTTATCACGGATCCGGCACAATTAGCGTTTTGGCACACGGCGTTTTTATTAGCGACTATGCTAATCGTTTCACGCGGAGTTGAGCAAGGCTTAGAAAAGTCGGTGCGCTGGCTAATGCCAGGCTTGTTTGGTTTGTTGTTTATTTTGCTCATGTATGCAATGACGACTAGCGGTTATTTCCAAGGCTTACATTTTGTCTTTAGTTTAGATTTTAGCAAATTAACCGGTAAATCGATTTTAATCGCATTAGGACAAGCCTTTTTTAGTTTAGGCTTAGGTATGGGCTGCGTCATGGTGTATGGCGCGTATTTGCCTCAATCGATTTCAATTGCTAAAACCACCGTAATTATAGCTGCTGCTGATACGGTTGTTGCGCTATTAGCAGGGTTGGTGATTTTTCCTATTGTTTTTACCCATGGCTTAAATCCTGGCGATGGTCCTGGGTTAATTTTTGAGACACTGCCGATTGCTTTTGGCAATATGACCTTTGGCTGGTTATTTGGCGTGTTGTTTTTTGTGATTTTAGTGTTTGCTGCGTTGTCATCCGCAATTGCGTTAATCGAGCCAGCCGTCGCGTGGTTAATGGAAGCTAAAGGTTATAGCCGTGTTAAAGCCTGTTCATATGCGGGCGTGGTGACATGGTTTTTAGGACTCATGACGGTGTTTTCGTTTAACTCGTGGTCAGGCGTAACGTTGTTTGGTTTAACGGTATTTGAGTTTATAGATTATTTGACGGCGAATATTATGTTGCCATTAGGTGGCTTAGCGATTGCCGTGTTTGCCGGTTGGGTCATGAAGCCAGAAGATAGTCAGCACGAATTGGCGTTAGAAGATGCCAGATTTTATCAGCTATGGTTGTTTTTAATTAAGTACGTTGCTCCGGCTGCGGTGTTTTT
>NZ_LAJX01000131.1 GCF_000963695.1 Methylocucumis oryzae | reverse complement strand
ACTTTAACGAAGTAGTTACGTTGCTGATAAAGAAAAATTGTTATTGTTGAAGCAGTTATTAATTGTCTGCTTTTAATGCTTATGTTTCCGCAGAGGGGGCGGATAATACCGGTGAATTTACTAACTCGTATTGTCTTAATATTTTTCCTGATTATCACCCCGGCCTACAGCGCCCCTATTGCAAATAACGATACTGCATCCACCTCCGAAAATACCGCTATTGAAATCGATGTGTTAAGCAATGATACCGGTGACGCAGCCTTAGCTAACACGGTCAACATAAAACGGCCTTACCGAAAAGGCATTTTTGCAAGACGCAATGGTGACGTGCATTTCACGCCTAAATTAAATGCTGTAGGCCAAGAAAGCTTCCAATACACCGTCCGCGATGCGACAGGTGCTGTTTCCTCACCAGGAACAGTTACTGTCACAGTTAACGGCGCACCTTCAGACATCACACTCACAAATGCTACGGTCTCTGAAAACGAAGCACTTGGGACTTTGGTTGGCGCACTCACAAGTTCAGACCCAAACCTCCCTGCAAATCCTGGAGATTCACATACTTATGCATTAGTTGCGGGAATAGGCGATACTAACAATAATCTATTTCAAATCATCGGTGACCAATTACAAACAACCGCTTTATTAAACTTTGAAAGTCAGGCGAACTTAAACATTCGGGTTCGCAGTACCGATGCAGGCAACTTATTTACTGAGAAAAACTTTACTATTAGCGTAATAGATGTCAATGAAGTGCCAAATGTAGCTGGGGCGTCGTTTACTATCGCAGAAAACAGCAGTATTGGCACTAGCGTTGGAAACGTTACCGTCTCTGACCCAGATGCGGGTCAAAGCCATAGCTTTAGCATTACCGGCGGGAATACCAACGGTGCTTTTACTATTGATACCAACAATGGCAGCATTTCCGTCGCCAATAACACAGCCCTGAATTTTGAAACCACGCCGATATTTACTTTAACCGTACAAGCCACCGACAACGGTTCGCCAAACTTAAGCAACACAGCAACGATTACTATTCATTTAACCGATGTCAACGAAGCGCCTGATATTACGGCGGCAACGTTTAGCATTGCCGAAAACAGCAACACAGGAACTAGTATTGGCACCGTTAGCGCCGTCGATGTCGATACAGGACAAAGCTTAACTTACGCTATTACCGCCGGAAATATTGGTAATGCATTTGCTATAAACCAAAGTACCGGTGAAATAGTGGTTAATACCCGAGCTGCGTTAAATTTTGAAACCACGCCTAGCTTTAGCTTAACTGTTGAAGCCAGTGATAACGGCTCGCCTAATTTAAACAGCAGTGCGGTGATTACGGTTAACTTAAGCAATGTGAATGAAGCGCCAAGCGCTAATAATGATGATGCCGCAGTCGATGAAGCTGGCACAGTAACCGTTTTAACTTCATCAGCAACCCAGGTTTCGTTTAATGACAACGATCCTGATGTTGGCGATTTATTGTTTGTCACGACGACGCCGGTTATTGCGCCTACGCATGGGGTTTTAACGCTGAATGCCGATGGCAGTTTTAGCTACACTCACGATGGTAGCGAAACGACTAGCGATAGCTTTGTCTATGAAGTCTGTGATAGCGCGCCTCTGTGTAGCAATGCCACTGTTAACATTGCTATCAACCCTGTTAACGATGCGCCTGTAGCCAGCATTCCTGGCACTCAAACCAGCGATGAAGATGTGGTTTTAGTGTTTGATAACTTTAATAGTAATTTATTGAGTATCGCAGACGCTGATGCCGGTATTAATCAGTTGTCGCTAACGCTCGCAGTATCGTCCGGCACTTTAACCTTGAATAGCACTACGGGATTAACTTTTTCAGTTGGTGATGGCAACGCTGATGCAACAATGACGTTAACGGGTTTGCTAAGCGATATTAATAACGCTCTCGATGGAATGAGCTTCCAACCCGACCTTAATAGCTCTGGCAATAGTACGTTGACATTATCCGTCGATGACCAAGGCAATACTGGCAGTGGTGGCGCGTTAACCGACTCGGGCTCAGTCACTCTGACTATTAATGCGGTTAATGATGCACCAGAAAACAATGCTCCTGTCACCCAGACTATCAATGAAGATACAACGCTTGTGTTCAATGGAGCTAATAGTAATCTCATTAGCATTAGCGACATAGACGCTAGCAGTCAGTCGTTATTAATGACGCTCAGTGCGACAAACGGCAATCTAACACTATCCACAATTTCCGGTTTAGCATTTTCGAGCGGTGACGGCACTTCCGATTCAACAATGAGTTTCACTGGGAGTCTTAGCGATATAAACGCAAGCCTAGATGGCCTTAGCTTTCAACCAGACGCTAATGCAATCGGCAATGCCACGCTGTCGATAACGACAAACGATCAAGGTAATATCGGCAGCGGCGGTGCATTAAGCGACACTGACACGGTCTCAATTTCCATAAATAGTATCAATGACGCACCGACATTTGCCAAAGGCTTAGACCCGGTCATCATCCTAGAAGACTCGGGTGCTCAAAGTGTTACGGGATGGGCTAGCACAATCGATGATGGTGATCCAGAAACAACGCAAACATTAACTTTCAATATTACTGGTAACAGCAATCCTTCCCTATTTAGCGTAGCGCCAAGCATTGATGCAAGTACTGGTACGTTGACGTATACACCAACAGCTAATGCTAATGGTAGCGCGACCATTACGGTAGAACTTAGTGACAATGGCGGTACAGCAAACGGTGGTATTGATACGTCTAGCAGTCAAACGTTTGTGATTAACGTAACCGCAGTTAATGATGTACCTAGTTTCACCAAAGGTGCTGATCAAACAGTCAATGAAGATCCTAGTCCGCAAACGGTGAGTAACTGGGCAACGGCTATATCGACAGGCCCTGATAACGAAGCCAGTCAAACCGTAACATTCCAAGTCGGTAACAATAACAACAGCTTGTTTAGTGTTCAACCTGCTATTGATGCTAATGGCACGCTGACTTATTCGCCCGCAGCTAATGCCAATGGTTCTGCGACGGTTACGGTTAGCCTACAAGATAGCGGCGGTACTAGCGATGGTGGGATCGATACTAGCGCAACACAAACCTTTTTCCATTACCGTCAATGCTGTTAATGATGCGCCTAGCTTTTTTAGCTGGCGTTAATCAAACCGTAGACGAAGATGCCGCTGCTCAAAATATTATCGGCTGGGCCACAGCGATTAGCGATAACGATCCTGAAGTCGTGCAAGACTTAGCCTTTGTTATCACCAATAATTCAAATTCAGGCTTATTTAGCGTAGCACCTAGCATTAACGCAACAACAGGCGCTTTATCCTATACACTCGCAGCCAATGCGCATGGTATTGCAACCATTACCGCACAACTGGTCGATACTGGCGGCACGGCCAATGGCGGATTCGATACCTCGCCATCACAAAGTTTTACTATCACAGCAAACCCCGTCAATGATGCACCGTTAGTTACAGCGCCTGGTCCATTTGCTGTTACAGGGAATATCGCAATCTCAATACCTGCACCAGGGCTTCTAACCACAGTAAGCGACCCGGCAGATGGAGCAAGTGCTGAGCCGTTTACCATCAAGGAGGCATCGCTTACTTCAACAAACAACGGTAATGTGACGGTAAACACTAGCACAGGGGCGTTTACCTACAATCCACCGCCAGGATTTACCGGGTCTGATAGTTTTTCTTATGAAGTATGTGATAGTGGCGAACCTGGTAGTGCATGTACTAATGCAACAGTCGATTTAAACATTACCGGCACAATTTGGTTCGTCGATAATACTGCTTCATCCAATGGTGATGGACGCTTAAGCAGCCCTTTCAACTCGTTATCGGCCTTCCAAACTATTAATGACGGGAATGGCAATCATCCAGCCACCGGTGATAACGTATTTCTTTATGAAAGCTCGACGGCGTATATAGGCCCAATTATACTGCTGGATAATCAAAAATTAATCGGTCAAGATGTTACAACGGATTTAGTGACAGCGGCCGGTATTACTTTGGCGCCAAACAGCGTTGCTGTCCCCGTCATGAACAGCGCGAACGGTACAGTAGTGCGCGTGACAAATACCACTGCAAGTGCAGTGGCGGTTGGCTTGAGTAATAGCGCAAATGCGACGATTCGCGGGCTTACCTTGGGGAATGTACTTGCTTCAGGCACAGCAATAGGCAGCTTGGGGGCTGGGTTTGGTACGCTGACAATTACCGATACTTCGATAAATACTAACGGACGAGCGCTAAATTTAACCTCTGGCACGCTCGCCGCGACATTTGATTCAATTACCTCCAGTGCCAGTAATAACAACAGCATGTCGTTGACTTCGGTAGGCGGCTCTATGACCGTCACCGGCACAACCTCAGCGAGTAACAGCAGCGGCAACGGTATTGCCTTAAACTCAACCACAGGTAACTGGAATTTTGGTACCGTCAATGTCAGTAACACAGGCGGTGCGGGTATTGTTGTAAGTAGCGGCTCAGCGATTATTCAAATGGGTGCAACTACAGTAAACACGGTATCAAGAGTGGGTATTGCCGATATGACCGGGGGTAGCGTCACATTCAGCAGCCTTGATATTAACAACACTGTTAATCAAGGGGTTATTGTGTTGAATAATGCTAGCGCTGTGACCATTAACGGCGGCAGCATTCAAAATGCAGGCGCTACAGACTTTGAAATCTCAGGCGGAACGGGTAACGTCACCTACGCAGGTACCATTACTGATGATGTAGGCGTCTTAGTGAGTGTCAACGGTGCAACTGCTGGCACTAAAACCTTCTCAGGAGCCATTACCGATAATAACGATGGCGATGGTAGCGGTATTTCACTCACTAATAATACCGGAGCAGCCATTAACTTTACCGGTGGCTTAACCTTATCAACGGGTGCTAATGCTGCGTTTAGCGCTACCGGCGGTGGCACGATTAACATCACCGGAGCAGGCAATCGGATTACCACGACGACGAGCACCGCATTAAATGTCACCAATACCAACATAGGGGCGAGTGGCTTAACCTTCCAAAGCATTAATGCGGGTACGGCATCAGGCAGCAGTGGCGTCGGCATTTATCTCGATAACACAGGTATTAGTGGCGCAAACGCTGGTTTAACCGTGACGGGTAACGGCACCTCAGCCTCTGGCGGCACCATTCAACACAAAACCGGTGCAGATGGTTCGACCACCGCTGGTATCGGTATTTTCTTAAAAGATACTAAAAATGCCTCGTTTAGTTGGATGCAATTAAACGACTTCGACAATGGTGGCATTGTTGGCCGTAATGTCCAGGGCTTTAGCTTGCAAAACAGTGTTCTTAACGGCGTCATCGGCACTAACAGCGCAGCCAACGGTGATGGCCCAATTTATTTCGGTTTGTCAAACCCATCAGGTACTAATGGGCTACAAGGCACTGGTTTAATTCGTAACACCAAAATTAGTGGTGGTATCGAAAATAACCTCGAGTTTTACAACCAAAGCGGTTCTATGTCTTTGACGATAGAAGGAAGCAATGCTGTCAGCGAGGGCTCCAATGCGAACAGCGCCGCCGACGATAGCGCTGATTGTATCATCGAAGAAAACACAACGGGTTCAGGTAACGACGGTATTTTGATGGAAATGCAAGGCACGGCAGCGGCTACTATCGTTATCGACCGATGTTTATTCCGCGATAACAAATCGCAGCCGGTACAATTAGCAGCTATTGACAACGCATCAATTGTAGCGACGATTGATGAGTCCTGGGTGCGCAAGTTCGATCATGGCAACGAAGGCTTTATTGGGTCAAATGGAACTAACGGCGACTTGACGGCGATGATTAACAATAATCATGTGAACAATATTGACGGAACTAACATTTTTTGTCGGGCAAACACCAGGCAATGCCTCAACGACTGCTGTGTTACATGCAACCATCAGCGGTAATGTAGTCACACAATCAACAACGGCGACCAACCATAGTATTCTTGCCTTCCTGACCAGTACCATCGGTCAGATTTCGCCTGCTAGAATACGAGTAGACAATAATACTGTCATTAACAATTCAACATCCGGCTCCACACGCGGTATTCTTGTCGATACGCCTGATACCAGCACCAGCCCAAGCTTTGATGCAACGGTTACCAATAACAGCGTGGCCATTGGCGACTCCATTAACGGCGTCAGCGGGCTGGTAGCGCAAGCACGTAAAGCCTCAGAAACATGCACAAGCCTCTCAGGAAATACGGTAACCTTCCCCAACGGCACTCCGTCAGGTATTCAAGGTTTGCGCGCTCGCCAAGCTGATACGGCGGTGTATGATTTACAAACGAGTGTTAGCTGTACCGGTACGGCTGCAACCGTGCTGTCTTGTCTAAACCCAAGCGCAACGACAGAAGTGTTGGGAACGATTAATACAGTTTCACCCGGTACGTGCTTATTACCGGTGACCCCTTAATGGCACTGAGCACCGATATCTATTTCGTGCGTAACAACTGAGTTTAGCAAGGAGACTTTTATGGCAGAGCCGTTTTTAAGCGAAATTCGAATTATGAGCTTCAATTTTCCTCCTAGGGGTTGGGCGTTTTGTAATGGACAATTATTGCCTATTAACCAAAATCAAGCGTTATTTTCACTACTCGGAACTAACTTTGGTGGTGATGGGCGAGTAAACTTTGGATTGCCTGATTTACGTGGACGGGTGCCTATGCATGTGGGCAGCAGCCACTCGTTAGGAGAACGTGGCGGTGAGCTAAATACTACTCTTTCAATTGCCGAATTGCCTGAGCACACTCATACCGCTTACGCGTCCGGCGTTAATGCGACAGCGGCTATCCCTACATCATCACTAACCTTGGCTAATTCTGTCAATTATGACGCCTACAGACCTTTAACGACTGCCACTACCTTAGCGGCAGGTACCGTGAGCAACATCGGCGGCAGTCAAGCACACCTAAATATGCAACCGTTTTTGACGTTAAATTTCTGCATCGCCTTACAAGGCATCTTTCCCTCGCCCACCTAGGAGTCGACCATGGCACAACCTTATGTCGGCGAGATACGCATGTTTGCTGGCAACTTCGCACCAGCAGGATGGATGTTCTGCGCGGGGGATTTATTGCCGATTTCAGAATACGAGACCTTGTTTCAACTAATCGGCACGACTTACGGCGGCAACGGACAAGACACTTTTGGCTTACCTGATATGCGCGGACGCGTTCCTATTCATATGGGTAATGTGGGTACTGTCTTTATACTTGCTGAGACGGGCGGAGCAGAAGAAATTACGCTGACGATGAACCAGATTCCGGCACACAGCCACCCGCTCTTAGTATCGTCCGATGCGGCAAATTCCAGCAATGCGGCTGGAAATGTCCTAGGCGCGTCATTAACCACCACGCCATTATTTGCCGCAACACCAAACTTAACGTTGGCAGCAGAATCGATAAGCTCTGTTGGTGGTAGCCAACCACACACCAATTTTCAGCCCTATTTGTGCATTAATTTTATTATTTCCCTGTATGGAATCTTTCCATCCCCAACGTAAGAGGACAACATGGCCGATCCATTTGTAGCTGAAATCCGAATATTCCCGTTTAATTTTGCACCGACAGGTTGGGCTTGGTGTAATGGACAGTTATTGCCACTAAGTCAAAATACCGCCTTGTTTTCGTTATTAGGCACGACGTATGGTGGAAACGGAGAAAGTAATTTTGCGCTGCCGGACTTACAAGGCCGTGTCCCAATGCATCCAGGTCAAGGCCAAGGTCTATCATCACACGATTTAGGTGAAACCGGCGGCAGCGATACGGTCACACTGCTCGAGAGTGAAATGCCTGCCCATCGTCATGCTCTACTAACTCGTAACGATGTGGGAGAAGACAGAATTCCTAATCCGACTGAAGCATTGGCAAGATCCACGGGAGGCATGTTATATGCTGCTCCAAGCTCTTTAGTTCCATTAGCAGACAGCGCATTACCGCCTGCTGGAGGCAACCAACCGCATAATAATTTAATGCCTTATTTGACAATGTATTTTTGTATAGCCATGCAAGGTGTATTTCCACCTAGGACTTGACTATATTGCGAAACTAAATTGATTTTATTATGTTTTTACCTGAAAGAATAAATGTGGCCGAATTTTTAAAGCCAAGTTATCGCTATATTAAGCTGTTTTTGCTTGGCCTATTGAATGCGACTCTTATGACGGTATTAATTTTTATCGTTACCGAACAAGTATCAGCCGCAAATAACAACCCGCATAGCTTTGCTGATTTTAACGCGCATTTGGGCCAAAGCTTTACAGTTTACGGCGGCGCTATGGGCGAAAAAGTATGGTCAAAGACGGTAGAACTAAAGCTTATTGCTCTATCAGCTCCTCGGAAAAATGGAAGCACTGAACAATTTTCAGTGCGTTTCCAAGGCCCTATTGATTATCCGCTGGCGAAAGGCGTTTATACCTTCGAGAATCCAAAAACCGACCGCTTTGAGCTTTTTTTGGAACCGTACGGTGCCGATACTTCAGCAAGGTATTATCAGGCTGTATTTAATTTAATAACATGAGCGAACACTATGAAAGATGACTCATTCAGCCAAGGAATGGAAAGAAGGGATTTTCTTCGGCTATTGCTAAATGCTGCTGCAATAGGATATGCCGGACAATCAACCGCCAGCGCGCAGGCCTTTTTATTACCAGCACGCCCTAATCTCAGTTTAAATGGGGTGCTAAATAGTGAAATTTTCCAAGCATTATTGGGTGAAACCTTTACGCTTGTCAGTCTTGCTGAGCCGGTAAACGAGTATAAGGCGCAGCTTAAAACTGTCACAGAGGCCAATTCTATCTATATGTGCCCTAAAATAAATCAATTTTCTTTAGTGTTTCAAATGGACGGCAAGCCAATGCTAACCAGCGGCAACTATGTTGTTCAACACGCAACGGCTGGCACAACCCAACTTTATTTACAGACTACTAATGATAAAAACAGCAGTAGCTGCCGTGCGGATTTTAATTTACTGATTTAGCAATGCCCATGCTAGACCGACAAACCCGAGAGTTATTGTTTGATAGATTAACAACTGATTTACCTTCTGGTTATCTATTACGTGATGAAACTGAGCAGGACTTTAGCTTTATTGCTGAGTTGTATGCAGAAACACGCCGGGAGGAATTAGCCCCAGTACCGTGGAGTGAACTGGAAAAAAAACAATTTTTGCATTGGCAATGCCGTTTACAACGTGACCATTATCGTCGTTATTATCCCAATGCACGGTTTTGGATTTTGGAGCATAACAATCCGATAGGAAGATTGTATGTCGATGCAGGCACGGTAGAAATTAGAATCATGGATATTAGCTTAGAACCGAAATCACGCAATCAAGGTATCGGCTCGTTAATATTGAACAGCATCATTCATCTGGCCACGCAGCAACAATGTGAAGTGAGCTTGCATGTAGAGCCGGATAACCCAGCGCAACGCTTGTATCAACGTCTAGGATTTAACCAGGTTGAACAGCGTGGCGCTTATGATTTTTTAGTTTGGCGTACTGCTAGTTGAAAATAATCTCGTAACGCATACCTTGCTCACAAGGACCTGTCGGTACCATAAATAAACTCAGCTTGCCTAGGGTAGGATGTATTAAATCGTATAAGCCTTGCGGAAAGCGCCAGTCATGTGGCGCTATCAGTGTCAAGGTAAATGGCGTAGTAACACGCGCAGAGTGTGGACTAAACTCGCGAATATCACTGATTTCTGGATAGCATTCATGGCCTTGTATGGCTAATAGAAGGGATTGCGGCGCTAAATTGGCAAAATCTGCACTGGTGATGCGATCTAACATGATAAAAACTCTGACGTGTAAATTTTTATTATAACGCTCTAGCGCATTATTTTCTCTGTGTAGCAGCGAACTGCATTTTTTTAAGTTAAGGTAATTTTATGACCCCCACTCTGCCTGTTAATAAAGCTTACCCATTAGGTTATCCTGTTAAATTAATCACATTAGCCGGAACGATTGCAACAATTCTGGCAACGCTATAACCGCTTGGAGTAATCCGACCTTAGAAAAAGACAGCTATGCCTCGATACCTTTTATTCGCACAGACAAACATGGCGATGACCCTGTGTTGCATATTGATGCAAACAATACTGTCTTTTTACAATTTAGTCTTACTCAAGCCCTACCAAATAACATAGTCGCTAGTGATGTTGATAAGGCTACGTTAAAAATTTTCCTAACAGAGCTAGAAAAACCAGGACATTTAACAATTAAGCGCGTTGAACAGGCATGGAAAGAAGCGTCTTTGCCAATTAAGGGCGTGCAACCTATTTTGGATAATTTAGACAAAAAAGACGTTTATCATTCAAAAAGGCTATGAGCATCGCTGGGTAGAACTCGATGTGACTGATTTTGTTAAAGATTGGATACATGCGCCAACAAGCAACAACGGTCTGGCTTTATTAGTTGAACAACCTAGTAGCTTAAAACTCACAATTGACAGCAAGGAAAATGTAGACACTAGCCATCCTGCTTCTCTTGATATCATTTTAAACCCAAAAGGGTTAACAGGAGCAACAGGTAGCACAGGCAATACTGGTGCAACTGGCGTCACAGGTAGTACAGGCAATACCGGCGCAACTGGCGCCACAGGTAGCACAGGCAATACCGGCGCAACTGGCGTCACAGGTAGTACAGGTAATACCGGTGCAACTGGCGTCACAGGTAGCACAGGTAATACCGGCGCAACCGGGGCAGCAGGCAACATTGGTAATACTGGAATTCCAGGCGCAACGGGCAACACGGGTAATACCGGCGCTACAGGAGCTACAGGCAACACCGGTAATACTGGAGTGGTCGGACCCACGGGTCCTGCATCAGTCACCGTTAGATCCGCTAGTGCGAGAACCCTACAGGTATTAGTCTCTTGTCAAGCATCGGAAAAAGCCATTTCCGGAAGCTGCTTTGATACCGCCACAACCAGTTCAACCGGTAATGGCGTATTTGCCAGTGTACCCCTTTGTGGACCGTTGGCCTCTGATGTGTGCACTGACGGAGCGACTAATGCAACGGGTTGGCGTTGCGAATTTAACGATATTAACGATAATTCAGCGCCAGCGACGAATACCGCTTATGTTTTATGTGCAGAATAAGTGATTGAAAATATTTTAAAAACAACATTAATAAATATGGTTATCGAGGTTTAATTTTTATCTTGCTCATAATTCAATTTAATACGTTGTGATGTGCCGGTTTGCGTTTCCACATTAACGGTATCGGTTAGTTTATGTTTTAACACCAGTACCGCTTGCTTATTAAATAAGCCGACTTTTGTGCCTACATAAAAGTCGGGGGTTAAATACTGACCTACTGCTAATAAAGTGTCTTTTAACGTACTGCCTTGTTGTACCGATAATTCATCAATGCCTAGTTGTTCAGCCACCCAACCCATTTGACCTGATCCATAGGCTAACGCCGCACTCGCGACCATGTTGCTTTCGGATTGACTAACCTGGGTTAATGGCTTGCCGGTTAATAAATACGCTAACGCATCAGACTCGGCCAAAGCAGGTTCTGAGCTAATCCGAGTTTGTGGTGCTTTTAGCGGGCCGGAGACCGACACTACTGCGGTCACTTTTTTATCTTGTGATAAACGCGAAGCTTCTACATCTAGCCAAGGATTATCAACGGTCCATTAAAAATCAAGCGGCCTTTACGCACCGCTAAATTTTGCCCGTAGCTCTCATAACTGGCTTTGCTCATGTTCACATCACCATGCACTTTTAACGTCTCTTGAGCGCTAACAATTTTCAGCGCACCGGTTAATTGAGTTTTTAGCCCTTGGCCCGTAAAACTGACGTCATCGCCTAACTCGACATTGACCGTGCTGTTAATACCATACGTCTTCATGACCTTGGTTTCTTCAGGCTTAGGCTGGTTTAAAATAACTTCATCTTGACTCACAACAACAGCCGATTTAGGCACTTCTTTGATTGTTAGCTTAGCATAAGGAATTTTTAAGGCGCCGTTTAGCGTCGCTTGCTGGCCTGATTGACTAAACGTTAAATCAGGTGAAATATTGATTTCAGCCTCGGGCAGCTTAGCCACTTCAAATTGCTTACCGGTTAGGCTTAACTCAGTGGGCCATCCGGCTAAAGGTTGCATCAGAACACTGCCTGTCAGTTGCAAACTACCTTTACCAGACGAGGCTGAGCCTTGTATTTGTAAACGCTCAGACTGTTCACCACCCGCTACGGCGCTTAATTTGACGTCTTTTAACACGATGCCTAAAGGATTAATCTTTGCTCCGGCTTGGTCGACGACGACTTGCCCGGTTAATAACGGCGCATTTAACTGACCTGCAACATTTAAATCAGCTTGCACTCGGCCTTTAAGCTGGCTGACTTCAGGCAAAAAGGGGTCTAGCCAAGCGGTATCGCTCATTTGCAATCCCAGATGCCCTTGTAATTTTTGACTAGCCGTGGAAAGTTGGAATTGCGCTAAGCCTTTATCGTTACCCGTTAAGCCAAGTGTCATTTGTCCGGTTAATTGTTCGCCGTCTAAGCCTGCATTAAGCGTAGAAGGCGTTAATTCAATCGTGTGGACTTGCCGACGTTGCTTAACCTGCACAATGGTTTTAGCACCGGTATTAAAGTGAAACTCACCGGTTAAACCGTTTTTTTGTTGCGCAAGATCAGCGCTTAACTGTAACTCAGACTGCAACGAAAAAGGTTTTATCTAAACCCGATGCCGTTGGCAAAAATGGCTTTGCTGTAGCAGTAAGTTTTAGATGCTGAGTTTGCTCAGCTATCGCATCGATTTGAATATCGGTTAAGCCAATATTAGCACTGTTCACCGTACCGTCATGCCATGTTAACTGCCCGGTGAATGTTGGTTTTGCCAGTTGACCGGCTAAGGCAATATTCGCAGTTAATAGCCCTGAGGTGATACTCGCGTCGGGTAAAAACGCATTCAGCAATTGATACGAGTTAAGCTTGGCATTAATCTGCCCGGATAATGCTTGTGGCGCGGTTAAACCTAAATTCACCGTGCCGGTTAACTGGTTATTACCCTCATAACTGAAAGCGAGTTCGGTTTTTAATTGCTGACGCGCTAACACGCCTTTTACAGCTAGCTCGCCTAGAGCAAGCGTTGTTGGTTGTTTTGCGCCAGTAAGCGTTATCGTCGAGCTAGGCACAGTGAATTGATATTGCCCAGACCACCCGGAGCTAGCATCCGATTTCAATTGCACATCACTATTTAATATGCTGTTGTTAAAAGCAACCGCATGATGAGGTAGCACAGGATTCAGTAACGCCAATGGCAAGCCCTGGCTTGTGAAACTCGCCGTGATGCGTTGCGCATCGATAAAGCGCCCCGCCACACAAACACGCGCCGCTGTTTGGCTTAAACATAAAGGCGCTAACTCAACAGCTAGCGCTTTTGCTAACGGTTGCGCGGTTAACAACACAGGTACTTGAGCATGCCAATCTCCTGCCCGAGTTGCGGTTAGCGATAATTCGGTTACTTGCCCTGACCAGGTAGGCTTACGCCATTGACCTGAGAGCGCTAGACTTAATTGACCATAATTGGTGTTAATCTGGCTTTGTGCCTGTTGCTTATTAATATCACCGCTGACGTTAATATGCGCTGTAGCAATGTCTAAGGTATTACTGTGAATCGCATCGGCTTTGAGTTCGATACGAGAATTAGGATTTTCTGGCTTAAAGTCAACAACCAACGCCAGGTTTTTAATCTGATATTGTTGCAGTCGTAAGTCTAGGCCTGACAATTGGGCGTTCACATCCGGCATAGGCCAACGCCCTTTAAGCGTTGTTTCACCGTTTATCTTACCGGCTAAGCCAGGCCATAAAACCGATAAATCCGGCATATCGGCGTTTACGGTTAAGTTGGCTTGTTGCTGACTTAACATGCCTTCGCTTTTAAGTTGATTACGCCCTATTTTTATCGTCAAGGGCTTAATCGTTAATTGCTCATGTTGGTATTCCACTAAGCCTTGCGCAGTTATCGGCTGGCCGCGTAGCGTACCGTCGATATTATGAATCTGTAGGCTAGCTTGCCAGTCTTTTTGGTATTGCCCGCGTAATTGGCTAGATAGTGTTAATTGGCTGGGAAAATCAGGTACTAACAATGCCAGATTAAACGCTTTAGCACTAAGCGCTAAGTTAAATGCCAGAAAGTTTTGCCAACTCACTTCACCACTGAATTGGCACTGGCCGTCTGCTGTCGTTAGCTGTAACGGTTTAAAGCTGAAGCTCGTTAAACTGCCCTGCCCTTGTAACGTCACTAACGCCTGTTTCACATTAGGGCTGGCTAATTGTGCGCTAGCGTTAACTTGATAAGCGTTGAGCGTACCGTTAACTTCAAGCCGGCCTTGTTGACTTTGTAGTTGCGGCGTAGCACCGGTTAATGGCCAACGCAGTTGTTGTTGCCAGGTGCTGACTGATTTTATCGTCGGTGTAGCTAAAATCTCGCTAAATTCCGCTTTAGATTGAATAGCAAACGGCTGTTTAAGCTCATGTTGTAACGTTAACCGATTAATATCCCCGATTACTTGCAACTGCCCTTGCCATGTTCCTACAGCATGAGTAAAACGCCAATCACCTTGTAGCTGCATAGGAAAACCAGCGCTTAAATCTAGCTCGCCTGTAAGCTTGGTATCAATATCGGGTAAGTTAACGCTAAGCTTTTGTAATACAATATGATTGTTCTGGCTTTGTAATGCTAAATTCACTTGCTTAAGCGTTAGCACAGTGCCGTCATTAATCAACTGAGTATCATCAAGTTGCACATGCTTTAGCTGAATAGATACGGGTAACTGTATGCCTTGTTGCCAAGTGAACGTCGACGGTGGAGCCGGTTTAGTGGGATGTGGCGCAATGATTAATTTTTGGGAGGTGAATGCATCAATCGCCAGGGTTCGGGTAAGCAATGCCGGTGCTTGCCAGGCAAGATGTATTGAATCAGCGCTTAATGATAAGTCTGGATTCTCATAACGTAGACCGGTTAAGGTTATTTGCGATAACAACGTGCCGTGCATCGCCGTTATGGTTAAACCAGGAACATGGTTTAATACCCAGCGGCAACCTCGTTCGCTAGCGATGACGCCAACAACAACCGCTAATGGTATCAACACCAGCAATAACAGGACGATGACTGTTTTTAACCACTTCATAGTCTAGCCCCAGCCGCAAAATGAATTTGTACCGCCGAGTCAGATTCATTGATTGGCAAGCCTACATCAATACGCACAGGCCCTATCGGTGAATACCAGCGCGCACCTAAGCCTACGCCGGTTTTTAATTCTATCGTGTTGTATTTAAACGCATTACCAGTATCTATAAAAGCTGCAATAGCCCAATCATCGAGGATAGCTTGTTCGTATTCAAGACTAAACACCGCTAAAAACGTCCCGCCAACCACGGTACCCGAGCTATCTTTAGGACCTAATTCTTTGTAAGCATAACCGCGTACGCTGCTAATACCGCCCGCATAAAACCGGTTAGTCGTGGGTAACCGATTAAATGGGTCAACCCACGTTGCGCCTAATTCGGTACGCGCTATCCATTTACTGCGTTGCTTAGTCGATGGGTCTGCTGGCGACCAAGGCGCTGGAGTAATGTAAGTCGCTGACAGTAGCGCTTGTGCAAAGCTCACATCCGATAATAACGCTTTATAACTACCTGTTAAATCTAACTGTACTCGATAACCTCGGTTAGGTCTGAGCAAGTTATCCGACACTGAGCGCAACCAGCTCACACCGGGTGCCAATACTAGCGTGTTACCAGTAGTCGTACCGGTATCAAAATTTTTCATAGCTATAATCTAAAAACAAACGTTTGTTTCCAACCACTACGAAATAAATGCTTTAATCGAGCGGAGACTTTACCGGTTGCAGAACGATAAGTACTGGTGTCTTCCATCTTGCCACCGGCACCGAAACTAAATGCATCAAATACTGGGTTTTTAAGCGGTACGACATACTCAGCATCCGCAGTTGATAATACGGGTGATAAATCCATGTTGGCATTCAGCAAATGGCCTAAACGATTAATTCTACGATTACTATACGCCGCGCTGCCTAATGGGCCTATATCCGTATCAAAACCAGCGCCTAAGCCATAATGGTGTTTGCTTTTAGGTTTTAACTGAATCGTAACCGGGACTTGTTGCTGGCTGATATGCTCTAAATCAGGCCGAATCGCAATGCTATCGAAATAACCGCTGTTTGATAACGCATTGTAAGTATTGGCGATATGTTCGCTCGTGTAATAATCGCCCGTTTTCATATCTAAAAAGCGCGCGACCAATCCGGGACGTAATATGTCTTGCTCAATGGTGAGCTTGCCAAAACGCATACGCGGCCCAGAATCAAAGGTTAAAACAATGTCAGCACGATTGTTTTCTTTATCGATGAGTAACTTTTTTTTCAGTAAATTGGCTGGATAAATAGCCTTGATCTTGCGCTAAGGTATTAAATTTACCCTTAATCGATTCATAAAAGTCATGGCGTAGGGGCTGATTTTTTTGCGCTATCAACGTTTCACGCAACGCCATAAAATCCTTATCCATAGCGGCTGCACCGATTAGCGTGATTCGAATATCTTGAATAAGCGTGCGCTCACCGGCTTGAATGGTAAATTCAGCCAACCAGCAGGCAGGCTTAATCGTTAACGTTTTCTCGACCACAACATGATAATAGCCTAACGCACGCAGAGCTTCGTCAATATCGGCATCGGCTTTATCAAACAAACCACGAATTTTCCATTCCGGTGTTTTACACGCTTCTTTGCTTAGCGCTAACGTCGTTCTAACGTTCGTTTCCGCTTCGTCATCTAAGCCTTTTATGTTTAGCTCGGCACAGGTTGGCTGAGAAAACGCCAGTAAACCCAATACGATTAGCAACGTGTTTAAACGCAATGATTGCAGGAAATACAGTTTTCTAAGCATTACCGCCATCGCTGACAAGCCCTGTTTACGCTATTCTTTAGCGGTTAACTGATATTTTCGCACCCGATAACGCAAGGTTTCTCGAGTTGTGCCTAAAATTCTAGCCGTCGCAGCAAGGTTGTAATCGGTGCGCGCCAGAGCTGTTTTAATAATGTGTTTATCCATATCGTCTAATGCCATGCTGCCATCTAACGGTAAACAAATCAGATGTTCCGTGTCAGTTAACACCGATAACTGTTGGTCACCGGGTAATTGTAGCCATTGCACGGGAAACACAGAGCCTTCGGCAAATAATACACAGCGTTCAATTACATTGCGTAACTCTCTAACATTGCCAGGCCAGTGATAAGCTTTTAACTTATGCCAAACATCGTCAGGGATTTGTTTGACTTGACGCCCCGCTTTTGCATTGTACTCGGCGACAAATAACGGTACTAAATCATCTAAATCAGCAATAGCAGCTCGTAATGGCGGTAAACTCACTTTAAACACGCTAAGCCTATGATACAAATCTGCCCTAAACGCGCCGGTTTTAGCTAAAGCTTCTAAATCACGGTTACTCGCCGCAATGATTTGCACATCAACATTAATTTCTTTTTCACCACCTAAGCGCCTAACTTTATGGTC
Organism: Methylocucumis oryzae; assembly: GCF_000963695.1. Taxonomy (GTDB): domain Bacteria; phylum Pseudomonadota; class Gammaproteobacteria; order Methylococcales; family Methylomonadaceae; genus Methylovulum; species Methylovulum oryzae. Next base: position 2,781 of record NZ_LAJX01000131.1, on the reverse strand, counting down.
TTCTATCGCTTTCAATAGCTTAGCTTGTAAATCTAACGGCATTTCACCGATTTCATCCATGAATAAGGTACCGCCATCGGCTTGCTCTAATAAGCCACGATGACGGGCTAGTCGCGCCAGTAAATGCGCCTGGCTCATGACCAAACAATTCAGATTCTAATAATTCTCTAGGTAGCGCGGCACAATTGACCTCAATCATAGGATGTTGAGCGCGCACACCACCATAATGCAAAATTCTCGCCGTTAAGCCTTTGCCAGTGCCACTTTCCCCGCCTATGATGAGCGCACTAAATGGCACTTGCGTTAGCTTAGTCAATAAGTCGCGTATGCCTTGCGCTTGTTCACTATGTCCAACATACGCATCGGGCGAATAACGCTTATGACCTTGTTTCGCTTGGTCAAACACTCTGCGCTGTATAGACGCATTACGCGCAGCACTCGCAACCACTAAATCTAAGCGCTCTAAATCACAAGGCTTTTCTAAGAAATCATATGCCCCTAAACGCAATGCCCGCACAGAATCGGGTACGCTGCCATATCCCGTTAAGAACAGCCATTCAGCATGGGCAGCATGTTTTTTCATCGCTTCCATGAAATCTAATGCATTGCCATCACGCAAGTTCATATCCGACAAAATTAATAACGGCTCCAAGTTATTAACCAGTAGATTTTTTGCTTCTTTTAACGTATCGGCCCAAACCACTTCCCAACCCAATTGTCGGTAATGCCTAGACAATTCAGCACCTAATAATTGCTCGTCTTCAATCACTAATAAGGTTTCTACCACAACTGCTCCTAATGCACAGTTTTTGCCAATGATACCGTTACACACGCGCCATGCGGACTATGATTGCTCAGTTTAACCTGACCACCTACATGTTTAACATAGCGCTGCACCATCGCTAAGCCCAAGCCTGTCCCATCTGAGCGTGTAGTGCGAAAAGGTCTAATACCATATTCCAGCAATTCATTAGAAAAACCTGGACCATCATCAATCACACTAATTTGCACTTCATCCGCTAGCTCTACGACGCGTAATGTTATGGTACCGGTTTTATTAACACTGACTTGCGCGGCATTTAACACTAAATTTAATAGCACTTGTCTTAAACCACTTTCAGGTAAACGCATCGGTAAATGACTAGGTGCTTCAATTTTCATGCAAATACCCTCTGGAATTTGATAACGCACTAATGTGACTAAATCACGAATCATTTCTATCGCATCAAAATTATTGGCCGGCTCAGGCGTATGATTGCTTTGCCGTAAAATATCGTTCAGTAGCTTAGCTAAACGCTTGAGTTCAGAGGTAATTGACGTCATGCGTTCAGCGAGTTGCGGCTCAGTAATTTCCTTACGCAAATTACTAAACGCCATATCAATGCCCGCTAATGGGTTACGAATTTCATGCGCTAATTCGGCAGCGACTTCTCCCACTGCGGCGAGCCGTTCTGCTCGCGCTAGGCTATGCTGTTGCTCTAATAAGGCTTGTGTTGCCAAGCGAACTTCTCGTTGCAACGATTGCGCATATTGTTTTTGTGCAGCTTCAAGTTCAGCTAAGCGGGTAACCATATTGTTATAACTAGTGAATACCGGCAATAACAACGAATCCAAATGCGTGGTATTAATCGGACTAAAGCGTCCTTCGGTTAACTGTTCTAATAACATACGCAAATCATTCAACGGCAATAAAATACGAAAGCGTAAAAATAAAATTGCGCCGAGCAAAATGGGTAAGAAAATCGCAAGTGTTGAATATAACTCGTTACGCGTATCAAAATTGATTTCTTCTAACAGCGTTTCCCGTCGCAACGTTTCGTTATTTAACGTTTCGCTCATAATCGTTAGCGCTTCGGTTAAATGACCTTTTTTTTCAGGCTGAGGCTGTAACCCTAAATTCGTTAACATACCTCTCACTTTTTCTAAGTTGGTTTTAGTATCGGCCGATAGATACACATTATCAGCAATTAACTCATCAATATGAGCTAATGTGTCAACTAAGGCTAATGATTGCGAGTCTGGGTTCTCTTGTAGTAAATAATTAATCAGCGACTGTTGTAACTCAACCGACACATTTTGAATCCTATGTGAATAGCTCACATAAGATAACACGGTATCAAAATGCTGATAATTGCGGAAAATCATAATAGACAACACGCTTAACGCTAATAACAACAAGCTAAGAAAAGCTAGCGCTCGACGTTTTTGCAGGTTTAGATAACACGGGGTTGGTATAAGCATTCACTAGACAGACTCTATATAGACACATCGCTGTATCATAGCAAACCTGAAACGCTATTGAGTTGTTAAGATAAAGTTTGTCCAACTATCCCCAAACAAAGTTTAGGGGATAGACAACATCATGAATGGCTGTGTGAGCTGCCAACGACAATAAGAAGACGCAAGCGAGTAATAAATGAGTACGCTATGACAAGGAAGTTATAACTTAGACTAACGGGGAAAGGTAGATATATTTAAGACCGTTTCATCGAATCAAAGAATTCAGCATTGGTTTTAAAGTCTTTTAACTTACCAATTAAAAACTCAGAGGCTGCCGTTTCATCCATAGGCTGTAAGATTTTGCGTAAAATCCATGTTTTTTGCAGGTTTTCGGGGTCAACCAGGTATTCTTCTCTGCGCGTACCTGAACGATTGATATTAATGGCCGGATAAATCCGTTTTTCAGCAATTTTACGGTCTAAATGCAACTCCATGTTGCCTGTGCCTTTAAACTCCTCATAAATCACTTCATCCATACGTGAGCCGGTATCGACTAAAGCG
>NZ_LAJX01000130.1 GCF_000963695.1 Methylocucumis oryzae | reverse complement strand
TGTCCAAAGGTTTATATAGCGTTGCACCTAAGACCGGAATTTTTTTTTTAAATCATTAGGAAAGGTTAAATGACCTTGTTCAAACTGTTGCTGCAAAAGCTGATAAGCGGTAACTAGCTCACGCTGAAGCATAGACCACACTATCCAAAACAGCAGCGTCATCAGCGTTGTCAACAATCCTGTCATCAATCCCGCACTTAAGTTAGCCCGGTCATTTAAGCGTTTTTTTACCACTAAAAAAGGTTGCCAAGTGATATACGCAATAATAAACGCCCATGCGATAATCAGAAAAAAATCGCGTAATACGGCGTAACTTAACAGCAACAAAGCAAACAAGAATAAGCTCGGAATAATGCTACGCATCGCGTTAGGCAACTGGTTTTCATTCATAAGCGCACCTACATTGAGTTAACGATGACAAACTTTAATACCATTTTAGCAGCTAAAACAAAACAATTCGGTTTACTTAGCATAAGCCTGATAATCTCCGCTTGCGCGACTCACACGCCTAAGCCCACCACACTAGCCGACATTGAACACATTATCGTTATTTACGCGGAAAATCGCAGCTTCGATCATCTATACGGCTTATTTCCTGGTGCTAACGGTATCGCCAACGCAACCAACGAACAGAAACTACAAATCGACCATAACGGCCAGCCACTGCCTTCATTACCTCCAATTTGGCTGATAAAGAGGGTGTTATGCAAACGATAGACGCTAAGTTACCCAACCAGCCGTTTAGAATCGATACACCACCCATTAATATGCCATTATCTAAACGCTCGCGTGATTTAGTGCACCGGTTTTATCAACATAAAGAACAAATTAATGGCGGGCGTAATAACCGCTTTGCCGCTGTTTCCGATGCAGGCGGCTTAACAATGGGCTATTACGACGGCTCTAAATTGCCACTTTGGCAATGGGCAAAAGACTATGTACTGGCCGATAACTTCTTTATGGGCGCCTTCGGTGGCTCATACTTAAATCATCAGTGGTTGATTTGCGCGTGCACGCCTGTCTTCGCGACCGCACCGTTTCACATGCGTGCGCAAATTGATGCTAATGGATTTTTAAAACGCAAACCCGATTCGCCCGAATCAGCACTGCAAGGTGCGCCTAAATTTTATGATGGCGCGCTTAGTCCCGATGGTTATACGGTGAATACAGTACAGCCAGCGTATCAACCGTCAGGTATTGCGCCCACAGTTAATGGCGATGCGCGCCTTGCTGACAACACAGTTAAACACCCACCTTTGCCACCACAAACGCAAACCACAATAGGCGATTTATTGTCGGACAAAGGTATTTCTTGGGCGTGGTATGCAGGCGGTTACCAACGCGCTTTAGCAGATGGTATGCAAACACCTGACAAAACTCGACAGGTGATATATACCGATGAGCCCGGCACGTTAAACTTCCAGCCCCATCACCAACCGTTTAATTATTACGCACGTTATGCTCCCGGTACTGTCGAACGTGAACAGCATTTACGCGATGGTGAAGAGTTCTTACAAGGCTTACAAAGCGGTCAACTGCCGCAAGTAGCATTTTACAAACCCACAGGCGATGTCAATCAGCATCCGGGTTATAGCGATGTGTTATCCGGCGATGCTCATATCGCGGATATTTTACAGAAAATTAAAACGAGTCCAGTTTGGTCAAACACCGTGGTCATCGTAGCTTATGATGAAAATGGCGGCTTTTGGGATCATGTGCCACCGCCAACAGGCGACCGTTTTGGCCCCGGCTCGCGCATTCCGGCCTTGATTATATCGCCATTTGCTAAACGGGGCGTTGTCGATCATACGCTGTATGACACGACATCAATTTTAAAATTAATTAGTAAGCGATTTGCCTTGACGCTGTTACCCGGCATTCGAGCGAACGCCGGGGATTTAACCAACGCTTTAGACTTGACGACTCATTAACCGCACGTGGTAGAGGTTTTAGCCGTATGACCGGCATCATCAGGATTAACAAACAGCCGAATAGACGCAGTGACCCTATCTTCATCGTAAGATGCTTTTGCAATTAATACACTAGGGTCGCTGACGCCATTTAAAATACCATCCGTATCGTTAAACTGATCGCGTCTAGCAGCTCTCGTCAAATAAGGCTCCGCTTCGTAGACTTTCTCTATTAACGCTTCGGTAAAGAAAATTTGTGTTTGATGCTCCGAGTCAACAGCACCGCTGTTATCAAAGGTGCGCACGTTACAATGGATATGAACCGTGCGCCCGGTATACCAACCCGGAAAAATCGTCTTAAACCGAACCACTCCACGTTTATTAGAGATTTGATACCCACGTAAAAAGGTTTCACCACAGGTATTGGCGATATTGTTCTTAACATCTGAATAATCACCATCGGCATTACAATGCCAAATATCGACTTGTGCATTCGGTAACGCTACGGGCTGACCTTCACTATCTAAAGTCATCACTCTAATGGTCAACACCACTAACTGCCCATCTTCAGCTTCCCGAATATCCGAACGTTTTAATTTTTCATCAACAAAATAGGGGCCTTCTGTGGTCGTTGGCGTTAATGCATAAGTCTTAGTTGCTGCATGACCTAAGCCTAAGCCACTAAAGGCAAAAGCTGTCATACCAGCTAACCGCCCACCAAACTTAAATAAATGCCTACGTGTTAATTTTTTTTCGATCGCTAAATTTGTCATCAATCGCTCCAGGGTAAGGCTTCCACAAGCTATAGGCTTATCGAAAGTTAACGTTATGTTTTAGTGCGGTAACAAGATAACAAGAATCTAGGTTAAGATGGGTTAAGAAATTGTAAAAATGAGTAAAGTATTGAAAAAATTATTCAATAGTGTGAATAAATACCAAATTACTCTAAGAGAGCAACCGATTTAACCTGCAACCAAAGCGATTGTCCTAATTGAATATTAAGCTCAGAAGCCGCACGCTTAGTTAAGCGCGCAATAAAAACCGATTCCCCGACACAAACCCTGACCAGCGCTAAACCTTCATGATGGTCATCACCAATCGCATCGACAACACCGAATAAAATATTTTGAATACTACTAAGACTAGGATGCTCTACCGCTAAACTGACATCTCTAGCCAAAACCCTAACCCTCAACGTTCTGCCTACACCAAAACCATGATGCCGCGTCCATAACGAACCACCGGCAAAATCCAATCGCGCTAACTGCCAGGCATCATCAATAGCCCCAATCGTAGCCGATAACACAACGCCAACATCCTCGCCTAAACTAATAGGCAAATCTAAGCGCGTTAAGACATTAAATAACCCACCTTCAGCTAATACCGTCCCCTGCTCTAAAACCACTAAATAATCCGCTAAACGCGCCACTTCATCGGGTGAATGGGTAACATAAATGACCGGTATTTCTAACTCATCATGTAAGCGTTCAAGGTAAGGCAAAATCTCATTTTTACGTTGTACATCCAACGCAGATAACGGCTCATCCATTAACAACAATTTAGGGTTTAACGCTAAAGCTCTTGCGATACCAACGCGTTGGCGCTCTCCTCCTGATAAACGCTCAGGTTTACGATTGAGCAAATGACCAATACCTAGTAAATCGATAACCGATGTTAAATCAGTGACTTTAGCGGATGGAATGCGCTGAATACCATAGCGTAGATTACCCAGCACCGTTAAATGTGGGAATAAATTCGCCTCTTGAAAAACATAGCCCAAAGGCCTTTTATGCGTAGGCAAACAATGTTGTGCATCTTGCCAACAATCACCGTTAACACTTAAAAAACCTGACGGGTCTTTTTCTAAACCGGCTAAGCAACGTAATAATGTCGTTTTACCCGAACCTGAATGGCCAAATAACGCCGTAACGCCGCGTCCTGGCAGGGTTAAATCAACATCTAACATAAACTCGCACCGCGCCAACCGGAAACGGGCAACAATGATTTTATTTTCTGCCATTAAAATTGCTTTTTAAGTCGGACACTATTCAGTACTAGCAATAGTAAAAATGAAAACAACAGCATAAAACCAGCAAGTTTATGTGCTTGCTGATACTCTAATGCTTCAACATAATCGAAAATTTGCACCGATACCACGCGCGTCTCTCCAGGGATATTACCTCCCACCATTAACACCACACCAAATTCACCGACAGTATGGGCAAACGTCAAAATACCCGCAGAAACAAAGCCAGGTAAAGCTAACGGCACAATGACGGTAAAAAAAGCGTCAAAAGACGAGGCTCGTAGCGTTGCGGCGGCCTCCAACGGTTTATCGCCTATGGACTCAAACGCCGCCTGCAAGGGCTGCACCATAAACGGTAGCGAATAAAACGCTGACACAATCACTAACCCTTCAAAAGTAAAAGGCAACGTTCCCCAATGCAAGCGTTGGGTTAAATAACCGATAACACCATTCGGCCCCATCGCAAGCAGCAAATAAAATCCTAATACTGACGGCGGTAATACAATCGGTAATGCCACGACCGCCGCTATAACACTTTTCCAACGTAGTTTTGTTCTTGCCAACCACCAAGCGATAGGGGTTGCAATCACGAATAACAACAACGTCACTATACTGGCTAAATACAACGTTAATGACAGCGCTTGCCAATCTTCATCAGTCAAACTCACGATAACATCCCAACGAATTAAATATATCTTGATATATATAACTATATAATGAAACTCAATTACCAGCAAATTACATGCCGACATTTAGTTTCAACAAAAAACATAAGCAATTGATTTATAATTTATTAATACAAATAACTTTACACATCATTTGTCATATTAGCGACACAAAACAAAACCCTAGCAATTAGATGTTTTTTATTAAGAAACAGTGTATTATCCAATTTCACCTAAAATAATAAGACATCGTCATCTGAGGAGGAGTTATGAGCAGTGTTATCGTATTGTTTATTGTCATGTTGGTTATTGCTGCAGCCGCATTTGCACCACTTGGCTTTTTTATTTACCGATTTAACCAAAACAGCGACCAGCCTTTAGGCGAAGTACAACACGGCGATCACCCGTCTGCCATCAACGATTTTGCCGAATCGGTTATTAAGTTTGTTCAAAGCCGTTTAGGCAAAAAATAAGACTTTACGATGCTTGCTCTTACGTTAGGGCAAGCATCCACACGTTGGACAAGCAGGATTTTTCTTAAAACGCATCGTAGTAATATCCATTACCAGGCCATCAATTAATAGCAGTCGTCCTGTTAATACTTCACCACTGTTTAGTAATAATTTCAGCGCTTCTAGGGCTTGGATACTACCAATAACACCGGTAATCGGCGCAATTACGCCATTGGTCGAACAGGTTTGCAACTCATCGCCTTGTTGTTGGTATAGACAGTTGTAACAAGGACTGTTGTTTCGCCCAGGTGTAAACACCGACACTTGTCCTTCAAAGCGAATCGCCGCCCCTGACACTAAAGGTGTTTGCGTCAATACACAAGCTCGATTCACGGCAAACCGAGTTGAAAAATTATCGCTACAATCTAACACCACGTCAGCGTTCATTACCGCTTGCGTGAGCGCCTCACCCTCTAAACGCTGTTTAACAGCGACCACATTAATATCAGGATTTAACTTATTTAGCGTAGCACGGCTTGAAATCGCTTTATCTATCCCTATATCAGGGGTGTGATGCGCAATCTGTCGCTGTAAGTTGGATAAATCAACCACATCGTCATCGTATATTGCAATCGTGCCCACCCCAGCGGCGGCTAAATACATGGATGCAGGTGAGCCTAATCCACCTGCCCCTACGATTAGCACCTGTGCAGCTAGCAGCTTTTGCTGCCCAAGCACATCGCACTGCGGCAACATAATTTGGCGGCTGTATCGTAATAATTGATCGTCGTTCATAAGCTCGTATGTGATAGCGATGGGTACTTGATGATGCCAAAGAACTTGACAGACTGCAAAACCTCATTATCATTAGCACTCATTACTAGCGAGTGCTAATAATTTTTCAACCTTGTTTAAACTTAGGAGAAATCAATGAAAATTCGTCCGTTACATGACAGAGTAATTGTCAAAACGTGTTGAAGAGGAAACCACTACCCCAGGCGGCATCGTTCTACCTGGTTCTGCCGCAGAAAAGCCAAGCCAAGGCATTGTTTTAGCAGTAGGCACTGGCAAACCACTGGACAACGGCAGTGTTCGCGCAATGCAAGTCAATGTTGGCGATAAAGTGTTATTCGGCAAATACGCAGGTAACGAAGTCAAAATCGATGGCGAAGAAATCATCGTTATGCGCGAAGAAGACATTATGGGCGTATTAGGCTAAGCCTACCCCGATCTCCACCGCTCACATTCAGATATTAAACATAAGGAATAAACAATGGCAGCAAAAGACGTATTATTTGGCGATGACGCGCGTTCACGCATGGCTCGCGGCGTAAACATTTTAGCCAACGCAGTAAAAGTAACTTTAGGCCCTAAAGGTCGTAATGCAATTTTAGATAAAAGCTTTGGCGCACCAACCATCACTAAAGACGGTGTATCAGTGGCTAAAGAAATCGAATTAAAAGATAAATTCGAAAATATGGGCGCACAAATGGTCAAAGAAGTTTCTTCCAAAACTTCTGACGTTGCAGGTGACGGCACAACCACTGCGACCGTATTAGCTCAAGCTATCGTAAACGAAGGCTTAAAAGCCGTCGCTGCGGGTATGAATCCAATGGACTTAAAACGCGGTATTGACTTAGCTGTCACTAAAGCCGTTGATGCTATCGTTGCCTCAGCCACACCTTGTGCAGATAACAAAGCCATTGCGCAAGTAGGCACCATCTCTGCAAACTCAGACGATTCAGTCGGTCAAATCATTGCTGAAGCGATGGAAAAAAAGTCGGTAAAGAAGGCGTTATTACCGTTGAAGAAGGCTCTGGTTTAGACAACCAATTAGACGTGGTTGAAGGTATGCAATTCGACCGTGGCTATTTATCACCTTACTTCATCAATAAACAAGAAAGCATGAGCGTAGAATTAGATGATCCAATGATCTTAATCTACGACAAAAAAATCTCTAACATTCGCGAAATGTTACCGGTATTAGAAGGCGTGGCTAAATCTGGTCGCCCATTATTAATCGTGGCTGAAGATGTTGAAGGCGAAGCGTTAGCAACTTTAGTGGTTAACACTATTCGCGGCATCGTAAAAGTTGCAGCAGTTAAAGCACCAGGTTTCGGTGACCGCCGTAAAGCCATGTTAGAAGATATTGCTGTATTAACCGGTGGTACAGTCATTTCTGAAGAAGTCGGCTTATCATTAGAAAAAGCTGATTTATCACAATTAGGTACAGCTAAACGCATTCAAATCACCAAAGAAAACACCACCATTATTGATGGCGCTGGTTCAGAAGATCACATCAAAGGCCGTGTTGCGCAAATCCGTGCCCAAATCGATGAAGCAACCTCTGATTATGATAAAGAAAAATTGCAAGAACGTTTGGCTAAATTAGCTGGCGGTGTTGCTGTTATCAAAGTCGGCGCAGCGACTGAAATCGAAATGAAAGAGAAAAAAAGCTCGTGTTGAAGATGCATTACACTCGACTCGTGCAGCCGTAGAAGAAGGCGTTGTTGCTGGCGGTGGCGTTGCGTTTGGTCCGTGCTTTATCAGCGATTAAAGGTTTAGAAGGCATTAACCACGACCAAACCGTAGGTATCAACATCTTACGCCGTGCGATGGAAGAGCCTTTACGTCAAATCGTAGCCAACGCAGGTGATGAGCCTTCTGTTGTGTTCAACGAAGTACAAAAAGGCACAGGTAGCTTCGGTTACAACGCAGCCACTGGTCAATACGGTGATATGATTGAAATGGGTATCTTAGACCCTGCTAAAGTAACTCGCACTGCATTACAAAATGCTGCGTCTGTTGCTGGCTTAATGTTAACCACTGAAGTCATGGTAGCCGATGCGCCAAGCGAAGAAAAAGCAGGCCACGGCATGGGTGACATGGGTGGCATGGGCGGAATGGGTGGCATGGGCGGCATGATGTAAGCCAACCCTGCCCTGTTAGTTCGCTAACTGGCTCAAAAGCCCGCCGTTGCCTTAGCAGCGGCGGGCTTTTTCATGTTAAGTATTTCAAATATCCGAGCATTCCTATCAGCAATAACAAAACTTTCAGCTAATATTCAGATTAAGCGCTTCATACTACGCCCATGTTAAACAAAACGTGCAGGTTTTTCGCACGCGTTTTCCTTACCCCTATCTATGAGGCTTATCATGGCGAATCAGATACAAGACGTAAACGATAGTAATATTATTGAAATAATGAACTCGGCGTTTAATCAGGAAAATTTTTACGGTGCCGAATACATTTTGGATGAATTAGCAAACAAAGTACCTGTAAAAACAAGTACGCCACCCCCGATAGATTGGTATGGCTTTTGGGATTTTCGCGGATGACAGTATTTAATATTTACCTTAGCTAAAAAGCCAATAGCTAAGGTGAATAAGTATCCAGACTACTGCTTGCTAGCTCTTGATACTGAACCAGTGCGTTAATAGATTAGGTATTACTCCTTGCTGCATGAGTAAAAACAATAGTGCAATCACTAAAATTACAATCAAACCGTATAAACGCCAAGGCTGTGCCTTTTCAGCAAATGGGTCTAATAACTGCCGTACTGAATTACTGGGCAATTTAGCAATATTGGTTAAATAGCCACCAAACGAAAGATTAATTAACGCTTTTGCGTTCACCGCCCAACCACTCGCATCTAGTAACGGCGCTAAATTACGCTGACGTAATTTTAACCAAGCCAGCAACATTGAAGGCCCTGAAATAACGAGCATTAAACCAATAATCGCTAGTGGCATTTGCCACCACGACAACGCTAAAAAACCACTGACCAACGAAGCAATCGCGGTTCCTATTGCTCCAATTGCCAAACCAATCGCAGCAAAAATACCAGCAAAGCGCGCAACATCAAAAGGCTGAGCCGGAGCTGCTACCGTCGCATCGGGCTTAATACTGGCACCCGCCACATTTTCAGCCGCTTTTGCTTGCTGCTCCTTATCTTTAGCCGCAGCAAATTTTTCGACTTGCTCGCCAATCATGCGTGATACCCGCTTATATGGCAACCAAAATGCTTGTTTAATACTAATAGGGTTATCGATAATTTTAACAATCGTCGCATCCCAATCTAAGCCATTTTTATCATAGAACACGCCGTTACGACCTAACATTAAATTGTCAGCGTCACCATTAGTTACCGCCGCAACAATATTCATTTTTTCAGCGCTACCTGGCCTTGTACATTCACAATAAATCAAATAAATACCACTTAATGCCGCCATCGCTGAATGTTTAGCAATATCATTAACACGTATGCACAAATGACAGCTTTTACCATCCACATACAACGTACCAATTTGAAAAATACTGTGCGAATCAATCGCGTAAAAATTATTTAAATTAACAAAATTATTCAATAAACAATTTAAGTCCCGGCAGAAAAATACCAGTTTTTTTACTGACTCTATTGCCTCTGCTTCAGGTGCTAATGCTAAATCTTGCGCTATTAAATCTAGCAAGACAGCATGTTGACCTTGATTAAGTACATACTTAATTCGATTAATGCCTAATATCTCTACGACACACCCTTGTTTTTCTTGTTGCCAAACCAGGTAATCGGTAAATTTTTCGTTAATTTCATGCCATTGTGCCTGCGTTAAAAAGGCAATATCTCCGTATAATGGCAGAACTAATTCTTGTTGAAACTGTGTTATTGCGTCCAACCAAGCCGGATTTAGGCCTGATTTCAACGGCAAATCGCGGTTTGCTGCAATCGTTGCCAAAGGCAATGTCATTAACTCATCGCGTTGCTCAGCTAAATTTTTTAAACCCAGTTGTTCATAGGTTAATACCGAGGGATTAAGCACCTCCCCCGCTTTATTATCATAGTCGGCTAATTGGCAACGGGTAAAATAATCGTCAACTTTCGCTTTAACTTGGGCATAACTACTAGCTGCTGTTTCGGTACTCTGATTAAAAGGCGCAATCCGCGCCGCATTTTCTTCGCCTAACGCCCACCAATCCGCATAAGCTTGCGCTTCAAGAAAAAACTGGTCTATTTTCTCTTGCGTGACGCCAGGCTCACCACAACGATCCAGCTCAGAGCCACAACAACTGATAATCTCCTCGATTAACTGCTTAACATCGTCGCTGTCAGCCGCTTTAACAGGAATAACACCATCACCATTAAACTGGGTATTCGCAAAAATTTTAGCCATATCGGCTAAGTCTTCTATCGTAATAAATAACGCATCAGGCTTATTTAAATTCTTTAAAATTTCTTGCGCCGATGCTAACAATTTAGCGCCTTCAGCATCAGTCTCTGCAATCGAGCTTAAATACAACTCTGACGTCCCTGATAATAATTCATTAGGGTCATTTAATACTTTTGTAGCCCATTGCACTGCCGCTATCACTTCAGGCACCCGAATTCTGCCATCCTGATCCACATCTAAATAATTCAAGGTTTCCTGGGCAATCTGCAAACCTTGCGCCGGACAACTTAGTACGGCCCATAGTTTTTGATCTAATTCAGGTAATGCTAATAAATCATCCGTATGATGGAGCTGCACTTGATCAAAACCACCAAGGCGATTAAATAGCCATTGATGTTTCGCCGTTTTTAACTGCTCTGAAAAAACCATAGACCTGAATCTCCGAAAATTATTTTAGAATAATGAATACACTAGATTTTAGTCATAACAAGCCTTTCATGCTAGGCTAAATTGAATTTGCTATAGGAATGAGTTATGGACACATTAAATCAAATCACTGCCACATTAGCGCTTACTATGGGTATTGCATGGACTAGCGGAATTAATTTATACGCAACGCTACTTGCACTTGGATTACTCGCACAAAGCGGTAACTTAACGCTACCGCAAGACTTACAAGTTTTAGCTAACCCTCTAGTCATTCTGGCAGCTGGATTTATGTATTTTATTGAATTTTTCGCGGATAAAACGCCAGGTGTCGATACCGCTTGGGATAGTTTACATACGTTTATCCGCATACCCGCAGGTGCCATGTTAGCAGCTGGCGCAATTGGTGATTTAAATCCAGCCGTTGAGCTGGCTGCTGCTATTGTAGGTGGAGGACTGGCTGCAAGCACACATATAACAAAAGCTGGCACGCGTATTTTAATCAACACCTCACCAGAACCGGTTAGTAATTGGCTTGCATCGATTAGCGAAGATATTGCCGTTATCATGGCAATTTGGGCATGTGTTCAACACCCTTTAGTATTTTTAATCGCTTTAGGTTTAATTATTATACTGATGGCTTGGTGGTTACCACATATTTGGACTGCCATAAAAAAACTTTTTTTGCCGCCATAAGCCGTTTGTTTCAACATCAACCAACGAGTCCATCTTAATTTTAAACACTCATCTCTTGACTATTTCACTAATATCGGGTCTAATAGCCGTCTTTTTGCAGGTTCGCCCAGGTAGCTCAGTCGGTAGAGCAAAGGACTGAAAATCCTTGTGTCGACAGTTCGATTCTGTCCCTGGGCACCATTCATATCTAATTAGAAAAAGCCCAGGTAGCTCAGTCGGTAGAGCAAAGGACTGAAAATCCTTGTGTCGACAGTTCGATTCTGTCCCTGGGCACCATTGAATTTTCTACCCATCAACCAGCCGAAAGCTGGCAACCAGCCAAGCTGGTTTTTTTATGCCTAAAGCTACAGCGCTTCACGAGTATCCACTATCAAAGATGGGTTAAACTGATAAATCAATCTGCTGTATCGTATTAACCGAACCCTCTTCGCTTACCCATACACTACTCGCTCTAACAAGACCTAAGGTTTGATTAGAACTATCTTTAATCGCAAAAGGTGTTGAGGTCGCTTTTAAATAAATCGCTCCTATCCCTAATGCCGATAAGCTGCTTAATTTACCATTACCATCTGTAGTATCAGTCCACACTTTTAACTGTTGAAACTTAGCATCGTTTTCATCCAACCACGCATCATGGTTTTCGTCTAACTGCGCTAATTCGCTAAAACCGTTGCCAGTATTTGGACCAAATAGCTCGCTACCATTATTAATAGTACCATCAACATTTTTATCAAACACTAGAAAGCCAGAACCACTGACAGGTGCATTAACCCGTTCAGTTAGACCATCGGAATTCAAATCAAAGGCGAACGTCTGATCACTTAATTGCGCAGCTGTGCCGTTAAAATTGATAATTAACGGATCGGTGACAATAGGGTCACCCCAATGCAAATGCGTGACATTAGATTGATAATATTCACGCTGCATAGACAAAGTTAAATCAAACGCTATTTCTTTACCATCAGCGGTTTTAATCACGCCATTACTTTGAAAAACCGTTTGTTCGACTTCGTGATAACTGACTTCTTTAGTGTAATCAATGCTATAACCAACACGTTCAGATTGAGGCGACTCCGAGTGATTAGACGTTGATATAGCATGAGAAGTAGAAACCTGAGCAAAGGAAGACTGTTGCAAGTCACCGACATTGAATAGCTTCAATTTTTGCCCAGTCATTTTTTCTAACAACGTGAGCAGCAATTGGATTTTTGGATCATCGACCTCAGCATTTAACGTTGTTTCTGAAACCGACGATTCAGGCAATCTATGCTGTGCGGCCTCGCTTAACGTAATTTGCACCCCTGAAGCTGTCGACCTAGGGGTAGCAGGTGGCTGTATCGTCACGCGCAAATTTTTCTTGTACGCTGTGCTGCTCGCGTTTGAAATGGTTTGCTTGAGCCGTTAAGGAATAATTTGTGATTTTCATTACAACCTCCTGCTTTACAATAAGTGCTTTATCGGCCAGCAAGAGGTTTTCTTTACCCGTTATTTCAGCTTACCTTGCTTGGCTTCCAACAACACTAGCGGTGTTGACAGCACAGCAATTGAAGCTACCCAAAGCAACAATTGGCTATTAGTCAGCGTAAATATCAACGCCAAGCCTAAACGGTTAATAGTGTTAGGATAATCGGCAACCAAATCCCTGCTAATAAAAAATGCCCACGTTTCGCCGACAATCAGCGCCAGCACCGTTGCTAACAAGCAATAGCCTAATAGCTTCTGCTGTTCCGGTTTAGTTGAAGCAAAACCTGTTAACGCGGTTAAATTTAACAATCGCCAGCGCTGTTTATGCTCAACCTTCGCCGCCACCCACGTACACAGCATTAAAGACAGCATTCCACCCACTAGCAATAAATAGGTTACGGTAGGATAGCTAATATAGCGGCCATTAATCGCCAAACACAAGGTTTTATAAATAGCAAAACCAATCGCTAATAAATACATAGACTGGAAATATTTAGCTAGCTCAGCATTAACAGCAGCACCGGTTAACACTTGATAACTTCGATATAGAGCAACGGCCGCCATAGCTAGCGAAATTAACGAAACCAATACAGCAAAGCCGCGCTGCCAATCGCTATAGCTCGTAACCCATAAAAACTGCGACTGCTTAACCCAAGCCACTAATAACACCTGCACTAAGACCAGCCAGAGTACGGCTTGCCAATCTGGCAGCGGGTATAACGCCTGACGCATAGCCACCGCAAGCAATAAAAAAATCACCAGTGCCGGTGCGATATTGATTAACCAATCAGGGTCTTCATAAACCAGGCCCGTTAAAGGAAAGACTTGCTCTCTATCGACCGATAATAAGCCCCAATTCGCACCAACCACACCCTCTAACTCGCTTTTCCACGGTTGATTAATCGCTTCGACAATGTTGTAGTCAAACTGGTTAGCATTAGCGACTTGTATTAAACCACGAATAAATTTCGCTTCATTAATAACACTAGGAACAGCCCAGCCCCGCTGCTTACCTGCACTAGGCCATCCTGATTCACCGATTAAAATAGGCTTATTAGGCGCAATGCTTTCAGCTTCTTTTTGGACATGTTGATAAATCTTCTCGATATGTTTAGGCGCAACCTCAACTGCAATTGGCTCATCTTCCCAGTAAGGCAAAATATGAATCGTAATATAATCAACTTCTTTAATCAGCTCAGGGTATTTCATATACATAGACCATACATCAGCATACGAAACCGGCTGCTTCACTTCACGCTTCACGGCGCGAATATACTCAATTAACGCTTCGGGCTTTAAATCGCCGCGCAATAAAACTTCATTGCCGACAATGACGCGTTTAACAACATCGGGATTAGCATTAGCCGAACGAATTAATTCGTTAATTTCTAACTCATTACCCTTTTTAATGCCACCTAACCATGCACCTTGTATCATGGTTAAGCCATATTTTCTCGCTAACGCAGGAATTTCTGGCATCGTGCCTTCTGCACTGGCGTAAGTTCTAATCGAGTGGGTTTGCTTGCTTAATAAATGCAAATCCTGCTCTATTTCTTGCTTGCTAGGAAACTTACCATCCATAGGACTTTGGCCTTCGCGGAATGGCGCATACGATAAGCTGTTTAGCTTGCCTTGTGGTACATCAATGCCTACTGATTGTGGCAAATTAAATAACCAGGACAATAACAAAACGCTAAAGCTTATAAACAAAACACTTGAGTAATACTTCATTTCAGCACAGTCAAATTAAAATTAAAGTGATCACGTTTTATTATTTTAAACAATAACCTAACACTAAAAAGAGCCGCCAAACAGCAAAAGAATAGCACCAGGGTGCGCGTTGCGCACCCTGGCTAATCGATTTTAGTTTTTAGATTTATCAACGATTTGGTTCGCTTTAATCCAAGGCATCATGCTACGCAAGCGCGCACCGACAACTTCGATAGGATGTTCAGCCATTAACCGACGTCTTGCCGTCATTTCAGGATAGCTAGTCATCCCTTCAGCAATAAAGCGTTTTGCATATTCACCGTTACGGATATTCGCTAACGCTTCGCGCATGGCTTGACGGCTTTGTTCGTTAATAACTTTAGGGCCGGTCACATATTCGCCATACTCAGCGTTATTAGAAATCGAGTAATTCATGTTGCAATACCGCCTTCATACATTAAATCAACGATGAGTTTTAACTCATGCAAACACTCAAAATACGCCATTTCTGGCGCATATCCGGCTTCCACTAAGGTCTCAAAACCGGCTTTAATTAACTCGACCGCACCACCGCATAACACCGCTTGCTCGCCGAATAAATCGGTTTCCGCTTCATCACGGAATGTAGTTTCAATAATACCTGAACGACCGCCACCAATCGCTGAGGCATACGATAAACAAATTGCTTTCGCCATGCCTGAGGCATCTTGTTGTACCGCGATTAAATCAGGAACGCCACCGCCTCTAACGAACTCAGAGCGCACGGTATGACCCGGTGCTTTAGGTGCAATCATAATCACATCTAAATCAGGGCGTGGTACGACTTGGTTAAATAAAATTGAAAAGCCATGCGCAAATGCTAATGCAGCGCCTTGCTTAATATTAGGCAAAATTTCAGACTTATATAACTGAGCTTGAAATTCGTCCGGTGTCAGTATCATGACGATGTCAGCCGAGGCAACCGCATCTGCGACTTCTTGCACAGCTAAACCAGCGCCTTGTGCTTTAGCAACTGATGGCGAGCCTGCTCTTAAACCGACCACAACCTCTACGCCTGAATCGCGTAAATTTAAAGCATGCGCATGTCCTTGCGAACCATAACCGATAATCGCGACTTTTTTAGCTTGAATAATGGATAAATCGGCGTCTTTGTCATAATAAACTTGCATGTTTTTCCTGTATTACTGTAATAAAGTTAAGGTAAGTGATAATTATAAATGTAAGCCTTTCTCACCACGTGAAATACCGGTAGGTCCTGAACGAACAACTTCTATAATTGCTTCAGGCTCTACGGCGGCAACAAAGGCATCTAATTTGTCTGAAGGACCTGTTACCTCCACCACATAGGTTGTCGGGGTCACATCTAAAATTTTACCGCGAAAAATATCCGCTAAGCTTCTGACTTCGCTGCGATTATGGTCATTAGTTTTAATTTTTACCATCATGAGCTCGCGCTCGATATGCTCCGACTCAGCTAAGTCAATGAGTTTAACCACATCGATAAGCTTGTTCAATTGCTTAGTGATTTGCTCAATCACATCGTCGCTGCCGCTGGTGACTAATGTCATTCTCGATAAACTCGGGTCTTCAGTCACTGCAACTGCTAACGACTCGATATTATAACCGCGTGCCGAAAACAATCCGGCTACTCTGGATAACGCACCGGATTCATTCTCAATTAAGATAGAAATAATATGTCTCATCACGCTAACTCCCTGTCGGTAGACGTGCCTGGCGCTACTCTTAGCTTCATGTCGTGATGACCTTTACCCGCTTCAATCATCGGATAAACATTTTCCGTTCTATCAGTAATAATATCTAAAAACACGGTGCGATCTTTTAATGCAAAGGCTTTCTCTAAAGCTGGTCTAAGTTCTTCAGGCTTTTCTACCCGTATACCGACATGACCATACGCTTCAGCTAACAAAACAAATTCGGGTATTGTATCCATATAAGAATGCGAATAGCGACTTTCATAAGAAAACTCTTGCCATTGCCGTACCATGCCCATATAGCGGTTATTTAAGTTAATAATTTTAATCGGCGTTTTATACTGTAACGCCGTCGATAACTCTTGTATGCACATTTGAATACTGGCTTCACCGGTGACACACGCGACATCAGCGTCAGGAAATGCGAGCTTAACACCAATCGCAGCAGGTAAGCCAAAGCCATTGTGCCTAATCCACCTGAATTAATCCAACGTCTAGGCTTGTCAAAGCGATAAAATTGTGCTGCCCACATTTGATGCTGACCAACGTCAGACGTCACATAAGCCTCGCCACGCGTAACCTCATAAAGTTGCTCTATGACAAATTGCGGTTTAATGAGTGGACTGTTACGATCATATTCTAAACATTGCAAGCCGCGCCATTCCTCAATTTGCGCCCACCATGCAGACAAAGCCGACATATCCGGCTTATGTTTGGAGTCTTTCAACAGTTCTATCATTTGCTGTAAAACCGGTTTAACCTCACCGACGATAGGAATATCGACTTTAACCGTTTTAGAAATCGACGCAGGGTCAATATCAATGTGAATAATCTTGGCGTGAGGACAAAATAAATCCAATTTGCCCGTTACCCTATCGTCAAAGCGCGCGCCAATCGCAATTATTAAATCGCTTTCGTGCATCGTCATATTAGCTTCATAGGTGCCGTGCATCCCTAACATGCCAATAAACTGCTTATCATTAGCAGGATAGGCACCTAAACCCATCAACGTATTAGTCACCGGAAAGCCTAATAACCGGCTAAACTCGACTAACTCTTCAGATGCCTCACCTAATACCACACCGCCACCGGAATAAATAACCGGTTTTTTCGCTGTTAACAACAATTCAACAGCGCGTTTAATCTGACCTTTATGACCGGAAACGGCGGGGTTATATGAACGTATTGAAACCTTTTTAGGATATTTATAAGGGACTTTAATTCTTGGGTCGGTAATGTCTTTAGGAATATCAACCACGACGGGACCAGGCCTGCCGGTTGTCGCGACATAAAACGCTTTTTTAACCGTTTCAGCAATTTTATTAACATCTTTAACCAAGAAATTATGCTTTACGCAGGGCCGACTAATACCCACCATATCGACTTCTTGAAACGCATCGCTACCAATGACAGACGATGGTACTTGCCCGGAAATAACCACCATAGGGATGGAATCCATATAAGCCGTCGCGATACCGGTAATCGCATTGGTTGCGCCAGGTCCTGAAGTGACTAAGACGACACCAGGCTTACCGGTCGCGCGCGCATAACCGTCGGCGGCATGAGTCGCGCCTTGCTCGTGTCTCACTAAAATATGCTTAACCGCGTCTTGCTTAAAAAGTGCATCATACAGATGCAACACCGCACCGCCGGGATAGCCAAAAATATATTCTACGCCCTCGTCTTTAAGGCTTTGGACGAGAATCTCTGCGCCGCTTAACTCCACGTTCACCTCGATTGTGATTCAAAACTATAATTATTTTGACAACTCAGAGACATAGAATCGTAGATTCGACCGTGCTATAAAACTCGCTTTAAACGCCTGTTCATCAACAACCTGACAGGAATGCAACCTCTGAGCGTCTTTTTGACAGTGTTAACATTAACCGCTGTAACCGGACATTCTACTAGGTTCTAGGCAAAATTGTAATAATCGATTGTTTTTGTAGGTGATAAAGCGAGTTTATTTGTTAGCGTAAAAACAGCCTTATTATTTTAAGGTTATCAACTTAAGACGGGTGAGGTCATTTCATCGCTCCCACGCTCTAGCGTGGGAGCGTAGCCAGGACGCTCTGCGTCTCGTTTCACACCGCCAGAGCGGTTGCAGCGCATTCCCACGCAGAGCGTGGGAACGATGAATCCCTGTTGCCGACATCTGAAACCACAAGAATGTGGTGAATGCAGAAAAACGCCGGGAGCAGTTTTCTGTCGCTCTACCCCCCTGTCCCACCCTAAGTGTGTAGCCTATTTTAAGGTTTCGGTTTGACCTATATTTAATAGCTTCTCATTCAAAGCTTGTTGATGAGCACTCACTTCATCGTTATCCGTAGCAGCGGGCGTAAGCGCACTTAAATCAGTAACATAAACATTGTCAAAGCGGTGAACGGTAGGGAATGGCTGGCCTGTGTAACCGACTAAGCCGATTCGACCGGCTGGCAATGGCGCCGCATCAGTAAATTTGTAAACTAATTTGTTGTTAACATAAAACTTTAACACCGAACCTTTAGCAACAACGCGAATACGATTGCCTTTAGTATCGCACCGAAGCGCATCAGAAGGCGTCCAAGGCTGAATATTCTCGTACACGCCATTGGTTAATTTAATGACGTTATAGCCTGATGGCAAAACACCATTACATTCTGCACTAAAGCCAAACGCATAACCACTGCCCTTCTCAATACCGGCAAGATGATAAAAATCTGGCGTAGCACG
The DNA here is from genome assembly GCF_000963695.1 of Methylocucumis oryzae. Lineage (GTDB taxonomy): Bacteria > Pseudomonadota > Gammaproteobacteria > Methylococcales > Methylomonadaceae > Methylovulum > Methylovulum oryzae. Next base: position 7,578 of record NZ_LAJX01000130.1, on the reverse strand, counting down.
CACAAGTACATAAGCAGCATAGACATCGTTATTTCTAGCCGAGACGCGAAAGTCTAAATCTTTATACTCAGCACCGGCATAGGTAGAAACCATAACCGTATCATTTTCCGCATCACTCGCTTGATAAAACCGATTAGTCGTCGAGCGCCCTTTTATTTGCCACTGCCCAGACGTTTGGGCTTCCCAATCCTGTGCTAACCCATCTTCGAAATCTTCTTCATAATCGACCGCATAAGCAACTTGCGCGGCCATTAACGAAAACATAAACCCAATCAGATACTTACTTATTTGCATAACATCTCCTAAAAAAAGAATTAACTTAAGTTATGTAAGGTTTTCCCTACACCCATGTAAGGCATCACTGTCAGCCGAATCTGTGTTAAATTCAGCCTTGTCTGATAGTCAATACAGACCGACACCCCTACAATTAACCCAACATTTCAATTCACGACAAAGCTTAGGGTCTACGTGTTTAAACGTTTTATTGTGCGGTAGGGGCGTACGATGCATAAACCAACAATCATGCAACGTGAGCCAATAACAGTAAACATCACACCCAAAACAGCACAGTCAAATAAGACTAGGAACGGCTTAGTGTATTTTATGATTACCTATCTTTTTATACTCATCATAACCGCAGTCGCATCTGGCGCTTTAGGCTGGTGGTTGGCTATACGTCACGTTAAACCACAACCGTTGAATACCAACAAATTGACCTCAGACGTGCCAAACGCCGAACAAGACGCCAACATAGCCCCACAACTCAATCCAGAATTTAATGTTGAGTTAACAAAACACGTGCAAGCCGCTAAACAACAAACGGATACCTTAAACTTGTTAAACCAACGTATTAACAATGTGTTAAAAACCGTTGACTACCTACAGCAACAACAACAAAGCATTGACAAGCTAGAACCGATGATAGCGAATTACATCGCTAGCATTGAAACCTTCAGCCGCAGGCTCACACCTATTTGGGCTGCGCAAGTCGAATCCTCTCGTGCCCAAATGGATACCGCCATCGTAGAACTCACTGGTCAATTCGATGCCATTGTTAAACAATTAGACGAATTACTCAGCAAATCCCGCACAAATTTAAGCAATGGCAACGACACGATTTTAGTTTCTAGTCGCGAACGCTTAAGTACCGTGATTATGAATTTGGATTTAGCGTTAACCAACAAACAGCACATGCTCGCGCAAATTCACGGTTTATTAGACTTTGTTGAAGAAATGAAAGACATGTCACAACAAGTGGTAGCGATTGCTCATCAAACCAACTTATTAGCGCTTAATGCCGCTATAGAAGCAGCAAGAGCTGGCGATGCGGGTCGGGGTTTTGCCGTCGTTGCCGATGAAGTCAGAAAATTATCCAAAAACTCAGCCGCAACAGGCAAAGACATCACAAGCAAAGTTGATCAAATCAATGAAGCCATTATTGAAGCACTAGCAGCAGTTGAGTTAAACGCCGAGCAAGACGCAGGGGCTGTTATGAAAGCGAATACAAGTCTGCAAGAAGTTATGGATGCATTAGAACAAGTATTTACCGGACTGAAACTCAACACCGATGCGATGGGCGTCAACGCACGTCAAATCCAGACAGAAATCGGCGAAGCGTTAATGCATTTTCAGTTTCAAGACCGGCTCAATCAAGTGTTATCACATGTAAGAGATAGTATTAACCAATTCCCTAACTATCTCGAACATAGCCATCAAGACGGTGTGCTAAACCTAAAACCACTAGCCATTGACACCTTGCTAGTCGAATTAGAAAAAAGCTATGCGATGAAAGCTGAACGCCATGCCCATCAAGCTGCGCAAGCATTGGCAAATCAAGATGATGAAATCACTTTTTTTTTAAGCCATGTCTAAAACCATCTTAATCATCGACGACTCAGCCAGCATCCGGCAAAGCACCCAAAGTGCGCTGCAAGATGCCGGTTATCACGTCATAGAAGCTATCGATGGTCAAGATGGGCTGAAGCAACTCAATGGTCAAAAAATTCATTTAATCATTTCCGCCGTCAACATGCCGCAAATGGACGGCATTACCTTTATGCAGGAAGCCAAAAAACGCCCTTTATACCAATTTACCCCTGTCATCATGTTAACCACTGAATCAAACCAAAATCTGCCACCGCATTATTCATCAACCAATGCCAAAGCCTGGCTGACCAAACCTTTTAGACCTGCGCAAATGGTAGCCGCAGTGACCAAACTTATCATGCCTTAGCCACACAGGTAACGCTTATGGATACTTACAGCCTAGAAGGTGAATTAACGATTTTTACCGCCGCGCAGCTCAAACCAGAGTTATTAAATTTTCTGCATTCGAGCACCGCGCCAGAATTAAACCTCAGCGCCGTCACCGAATGTGATACAGCTGGCTTACAACTCCTTATTTTATTAAAACGAGAAGCCACTCTAACAGGCAAATCTATTAGCTTTATGATGCACAGCAAGGCGGTCATTGAAGTGCTTGAATTAGCGCGGTTAACCAGCCAATTTGGTGACCCAATCGTACTAGCCCACAGTTAAGGAGCCACAAGCGATGAGTTTTGAATTAGACGATGACATGAAAGCTGCGCTAGTCACTTTTATTCAGGAAAGCGTAGAACTCTTACAAGAGCTAGAAGACCGACTAATGATACTAAGCGGCCAAGATTCTAGCGATGACGACATTCAGGCCATTTTTCGGTGCGCCCACACAATTAAAGGCACGGCAGGTTTATTCGGCTTAGACGCTATTGTGCGCTTCACCCATATTATGGAAAACGTGTTAGACCGAGTGCGTAAACACGAGTTAGATATTAACCCTGATTTAATAGGGCTATTGCTAAAAAGCGGCGACCATTTACGCGTCTTAGTCGATGCCGCTAGTCACGGACGTGAAACCACTTCACCTGAGCAACTTGCGCTGGGCGAATACTTATTAAACCAACTCAAAAGTTATCAAAATACCTTAGAGCTGCCAAAGACTTCAGCGAATACGCAACACAAGGTAGAAACCATTAACACGCCACAAAGTGCATCGGGCAATTGGTTATTATTTTTACAATTCAACGAGCATTGTTTACGGGATGGCATGGACCCACTCGCCTTTATCCGTTACTTAACCACGTTAGGGGATATTGTTGAATTATCGACCTTCGCGCATAACATGCCCGATGCCGAACACATGGATCCTGAAACCAATTATCTAAGCTTTGAAATTATCTTAAGCAGCAACGCTGATAAAGAAACCATTGCCGCTGCTTTTGAGTTTGTCCGCGAAGGCAGTGTCATACACATCATCCCGCTAGAGCATCGCATCCCTTACTATGTCGAGCTGATTAACTCGCTAAGCCCAGAAGACGCTAAGCTAGGCGAACTACTGATTAAATGCGGCGTAATAACCCAACACGAATTAGACCAAGGGCTTAATACACAAAGCACCGATACGACAGCGAATAAACCCATAGGTGAAATCCTGGTCGAACAACGCGTCGTACAACAACCTATTGTCAACGCCGCATTAACAAAACAAAAAGACCTGAAAGAGCAAAAAGCTAGAGAAAACCGTAGCATACGCATCGATGCCGAGCGCTTAGACAAACTTATCGATTTAATCGGCGAACTGGTCATTTCCACGTCAGTCGCCACGCTCAGCGCCAAACAAGTGCGTAGCGTTGCGTTACACGAAGCCCATGCCCATGTTAATAGCTTGGTCGAGGCGGTTAGAAGCAGCGCGTTACAACTGCGCATGGTGGCGATAGGCACGGTATTTAGCCGATTCCAACGCGTGGTTTATGACATTAGTAAAGAACTCAATAAAGACATTAAATTAGTCATTAACGGCGCTGAAACCGAAGTCGATAAATCCGTGGTCGAGAAAATCAGCGACCCATTGACCCACATGGTCAGAAACGCGATGGATCACGGCATAGAAACTGCTGCTGTGCGGTTAGCGCGCGGTAAACCAGAGCAAGGCACCGTCAAACTTAATGCGTACCACAGTTCGGGTAGTATCGTCATTGAAGTCAGCGACGACGGTAACGGTTTAGACAAAGATAAAATCCTAAGTACCGCGATTAATCGGGGCTTAATCCCCCCTGGCACCGAGTTAACCGAACAAGAAATTTATGCACTTATCTTTGAGCCCGGCTTTTCCACCGCAACACAAATCTCAAATTTATCAGGAAGAGGCGTCGGCATGGATGTCGTCAAGCGCAATATTCACGACTTACGTGGCGCAATTAAAATCAATAGTGAAATCGGTTTAGGAACAACCATAGAAATTCACTTACCGCTGACGCTGGCGATAATCAATGGTTTTTTAACTAAAGTCGGCGATATTTCCTACATTATCCCACTAGACCGCGTCATTGAATGCCTGGAGTTACCGACCAATGAACAACACGATTACATGGAATTACGCGGTGAAGTGCTGCCGTTTATTCGTTTACGCGAAGTATTCAACAACACAGGCCCCATCAGCAAACGTCAAAACGTCATCGTCGTCGAGCATTTAGGCTTAAAAGCAGGCTTAGTAGTCGATAGGCTATTAGGTGAATTACAAACCGTTATCAAACCCTTAGGCGAATTATTCAGCCATGTACAAGGCGTCAACGGCTCGACGATTTTAGGCAGTGGCGAAGTCGCTCTCATCATCGATGTCGCCACACTGCTAGCCCAACAAGAAAAACTCATGCAAGCCAGCCTGACCTCAGCGCTCGCCCACATTAACTAAATCCTTACTTTCTCTACTAGGAGGTCACTATGACCGTCGCTCAACGCTTATTACTCATCGCAGCCGCATCTGTTATCGGTTTAATCACGATGACGCTATTAACTTACTTCCAAATCAATCAAGTATTTGACAAATCAAGCTATGCCGCGATTAACACCGTGCCCAGCTATCAAAAACTGGTTGATATACAACGAGAACTCGCTGATTTACGCGAGCGTAGCTTATTTCATGTCATTATCACCGATGAAACCGCTATGCGCGATACAGCGGAAAAAATCCAGCAAGCTCGCAATAATTTAGACAAACAAATCAAAAACTATGAGACCAATGCTTGTCAAAACATTAGCTGTATTGCCGATAGCAAAGAACAGCAATTATTTGAGGCGATAAAAAATAAAGTCATTGCTTATGATATTCCACGCTTAAAAGTCTTTACTTTATCGCAGCAAAATCAAACCAAAGACGCCGAAATGGTGATTCGTCAAGAGGTTATGCCTGCATTAGCCGACTTACAACAAGCGTTTAAAGATGAAATGGATTATAACGTTGAACTCGCTAACAATGGCTTTAATCAAGGCGCAGATGCTAAACAAAGCGCGGTTTTATTATCGCTCATCATTGCCAGCATCATCATTATCATCGTCAGCATCACCAGCTATTTGATTGCCAAAAAATTAATCCAGCAATTAGGTGGTGAGCCTGATACTGTCGCTGGCATTGCCAACAAAATTGCCGTTGGCGACTTAAGCAGTCAGATAAGCTTAAAAACTGGCGATACCAGCAGTATCATGGCCGCCATGCAACACATGAGCAACACCATTAAACAATTACTCGCTGAGATGAACCACATGGCTAGCGAACACGAAAAAGGCGATATCGATGTCGTCGTCGATACCGGGCTATTTCAAGGCGATTTTAAAACCATGGCGCAAGGCGTTAACGACATGGTCGGCGCCCATATTGCCGTCAAGAAAAAAGCGATAACGGTATTTAAACAATTCGGTCAAGGTGATTTCGATGCAACTATGGAACAACTACCCGGTAAAAAAGCCTTTATCAACGAAACCATAGAACTCGTGCGTAGCAATTTAAAACAAGTCATCGCTGAAATGGACAACATGAGCCGTCAACATGAATTAGGCGATATCGACGTCTTCGTAGACACCAGTCAATTCCAAGGTGGTTTAAACATGGCGCAAGGCGTTAACGACATGGTCGGTGCCCATATTGCCGTCAAGAAAAAAGCCATGGCCGTATTTAAACAATTCGGCCAAGGCGATTTCAGCGCCACGATGGAACAACTACCCGGCAAAAAAGCGTTTATTAATGAAGCCATTGAGTTAGTGCGCGGTAATCTAAAAGCCGTGATGACAGATACTGACCGCTTAATCGAAGCCGCTAACGCCGGCCAACTCAATGAGCGTGCCGATGCCAGCCAGCATCAAGGCGACTACCGTCGCTTAATTCAAGGCATTAACCAACTGTTAGACGGCATTGTTTTACCACTCACTGAAGTTGCTAATGTGCTAAGTGCCGTCGAGCAAGGCGATTTAACCCAAACCGTCAAAGGCCATTACCAAGGCCAGTTAGCGGAATTTAAAGAGACAGTTAACAACACGATTTCTAAACTGTCACAAACTATTGCTGAAGTTATTAATGCCACTGGTCAAATCGGTAATGCGTCAGAACAAATCAGCGCAACCTCAGAATCACTGTCACAAGCTGCCAGCGAACAAGCGGCTGGCGTCGAGGAAACCAGTGCTAGTATCGAACAAATGTCTGCCAGCATTAACCAAAACGCCGAGAATGCCAAAGTTACCGATGCTATGGCGGGTAAAGCAGCGACTGAAGCCAATACGGGTGGTGCAGCGGTTAAGCAAACCGTTACTGCGATGAAAGATATTGCCGATAAAATCGGCATCATCGACGATATAGCCTACCAAACCAACATGTTGGCCTTAAACGCCGCGATAGAAGCCGCACGCGCCGGTGATCATGGTAAAGGGTTTGCAGTAGTCGCCGCTGAAGTACGCAAACTAGCTGAACGTAGCCAAGTCGCCGCACAAGAAATCAGTGAACTGGCCGGTACTAGCGTAAAAACTGCAGAAGACGCAGGGCATTTACTCGACTCTATCGTACCTAGCATTACTAAAACCTCAGATTTAGTACAAGAAATCGCAGCAGCGTCCCAAGAACAGTCCGCAGGCGTTGGGCAAATCAATTCAGCGATGAATCAAATGAATCAAATTACCCAACAAAATGCATCGGCGAGTGAACAATTAGCCGCGACCGCCGAGGAAATGAGTGCGCAAGTACAACAATTACAAAATCTGATGCAATTTTTCAAAATTGGCTTAGACTCAGACATACCCTCAACACGAGCGCTGAAAACCGTAATAAAAATGGAAACTAAAAAAATCTAACCCATCTTATCGGGGCAACAGAACCGCGACGAGTCCAGTTGAACTCAGTCAATTTGAGCGTTTTTAGTTGATAGCTCACTTTAGGTTTTCAGGAGCTTTTTGAAGCTGACGCCGAAAAAAGCTTCAAACGCTGTTGCTGTGGAGGTGGAGTGCAAACCTGACTGCCCATAGCCTAAGCTATCTTGGAGTACAAAGCTTGCTTTGTACTATAGTTTAAAACGCGTGTGGGCCATGCACTTTAGACGGGGCAATCCTAAGTAGGGACAGGACGTTTAGAGAGCAGGTGTTGGCAGCAGGGATGCTGCCACCAAGCCTACAGGGATGTATTTACGGCGTCCTCGGCAACTGCTCCTGCGTTGCCCTACTACACGCCATCCCTGGCGTTATGCGCTCTGAATGTCCTGTCCCTACTTAAGTTGGTACGCC
>NZ_LAJX01000013.1 GCF_000963695.1 Methylocucumis oryzae | reverse complement strand
GTTTTGGCAAAATGTAAGAAGTAGGTTTGTGAGTTGCTGATAGAAATTTAGCAGCAAGTATTCTGTTTTTTATCAACTTCCATAACAAGCAATAAATTTATTAAATATCATATAGATATAACAAGTTAGGTGCTAAAATCAACAGTATTGATAAGCTGGGGGGATGTTGTCAAAACCGATGCCATCGAAACCGTTTCTTGGCTTTAGCGGCGCAGCTTCAACAGTATTGACGATGCCGCTCATGGTCACGCCGCCAATGGCTGACAATACGGACGCGCTCACTGTGGTTTGCATAAAACGGCGGCGGCTTAAGTCAGTGCTTTCAATCACATCAAGAATAGATTCGTTATTGGATGGATTTAGGCTTTGCTCGTTTTTTGGATGATTTATACCTTTCATTATTAAATGCTCCAATGGTTTAAATAGCGATTAATCTGCTGACCCCGGTTCAGAATTTATTTTTGGTAATGTCCGTGAAACCTATCTACGAACCGGGCAAATTTAGAGTATTAAAATGACAATGATGTGAAATATTAGTTATTCCGAAATTACCCAAAAAAAACTATGATAAACCATGATAGGAGGATGAATACTAAGCCCTAACTATTCGTAATTAGGCAGTTAAACTCCTGTGCTTGGCAGGGATTGAGTACACAGGTTAATCAATCGGCAAGTGAGGAGGTCAGTTCCATGGCAACATTTAACGGAACCAGTGGCAAAGATAAATTCATCGGCAGTGCGGATGACGATATTTTTTGCTTTCAAAATAAGAGACTTAAGCGCAAAAGATGTGTTAAAAGGCGGGGGCGGGCTTAATGCATTGCTACTAGTCAATGCAACGTCACAAACTCAAGAGGAAATACTTGCCAATCGTTGGCAAGGCTTAAACAACATCCAGGGACTGGTGTTAGCGTCAAACGGCTATGGAATCAAGCTTTGGTTTGATAACACGTTTTTTAATCACAATGATGTTAAACGCTTTACTATTGATGGGCGATTGTTGCAACAAGTTGTGCAGCCTATGCATATTTACGCTAGCGATGTTACCAATATGGCATTTAACGTTATTGGCAGTATAGGCGCTTGGGACAATATTAATACGGGTAGTGGCAATGATGTTATCGCGTATGTGAGTGAATCGTTAAATAGCAGAGACACGATACATGCTGGGGCTGGTACAGATACGCTGGTGTTGGCCGGAACAGGCAAGGTTTTAGGGGTAAAAGATGGGCCTGATATTGTTTTAACCAGTCGCAGTGCCTATTTAAATGATGTGACCGGTATAGAAAAAATCATTATCACTGAACTTGCTAGCAACTATACGCAAACCATAGGCTTTGCGAATGCTATTCAAGGCTCTTACGATGGCACAGGTTTAGTGTCAATTACGACGAATCAGTTTTATGGCTTAAATAAACCCGCTAAAGCGGTGGCAGGCAAGCTAATTATTGACGGTAGCAGCTTAACCAGTGACCAACCGCTCCATATCACGGCGGGCTTTAATGACGACAAACTAGCGTCAGGTGCCGGAAACGATAGTTTAAGCGGTGGCGACGGTAATGATTCATTAACTGCGGGTGATGGCAATGATAGGCTGATAGGCGATTCTGGCAATGATACGTTAGCAGGGGGTAAAGGCAATGATACGTTGCTAGGTGGTTTAGGCGACGATAAGTTTGTTTTTGCGGGTAGTACGGCAAGTCCAATCACTGAATTTTATCAAGATAAAATCGAGGGTAGCGAAGGCCTAGATACCTTATATTTTAGCTCGTTAACTGGTATCAGCATTGCAGCCCCTGCACTAAATACTTGTTCCATCACCGGTATTGAGACCATAGGCTTTGCGAGCAATAACAGTTCAATTGCGATAACGCAACAGTTCATGCAGCGCAATTTCAATGGTGCTGGCCAGTTGCGTATTTATCTCGATAGATTAACCGCGAGCGGTAGTAGTTTTATTGCCGATGCCTCAGGTGTTACAGGCAAAGATTTAGCGATTAATTTCGATATCAATGTGCAAAACCAAAATGAGACGTTAATCGGTGGTGCTGGCAATGATATGTTCCAATTTAATACCAGCCCAGGTACTTTTGGATTGCCAGAAAATCCTAGCGGCCCCGATTTTTTTGATAAATTAGTCGGTGGAAAGGGCTTTGATTCGATTCAAGTTCGTGAGAGCAGTCTTGTTTCCTTAGGGACACAAGTCAAAGGCATAGAGCAGTTAACCGTGCTTGCTGATGCGCCGTTGAGTATTACCCGGACTGAAATTGATGTCGCCGTGCCTGATGATTTAACGATAGATGGTAGCGCGCTTAGCAGTGGTGATAACTTAATCGCGCGCGGTTTTGCCTATGATAGATACAACGACCCGTTGGCGAGCCAAGGCTATACCTATGCTGCTGGCAGATTAACCCTACTCGGTGGGCAAGGCAATGATACGTTAGTCGGCGGTTTAGCGAAGGATACGCTTAAAGGTAACAACGGTAACGATGTGTTAGCTGGACGCGATGGCGCTGATGAATTAACGGGTGGTTTAGGCGCGGATTGGTTTGCCTACAGCGGCATAATTGATTCGCCTGCTACGATTAAAGGCCGCGATACTATCACCGATTTCAGCCAGGCCCAAGGCGATAAAATTTACTTTTTACATTCAGGAACAGCGCCGTTTACGTTTATAGGCGATGCCGATTTTTCGTTCATAGCCGGACAAGTGCGCAGTTACCATGATGCCAAAATGACTTATGTAGAATTGGATTTAAGCGGCGACGGTATTGCCGATTTACAAGTCGCGCTAACAGGTGTAATAAACTTAAGTACGGCTGATTTTTCATTGTGACGAGTCCAAAAAATCTCGCGAATTCATATAAGTAAGTGCAACGGCTCAAAAACCGCATGTGATTATTCTTAGTATAAATACAGCTATTACGGGTACGAACAAACTATGCTGAATAAAAAATTAACCCTTATCTGCGCTCGTAGCGAGCTTGATAAAACCTCTTTCATTACTAAAAACGTTAGCTATAAAACACAGCCCGTTTCCGTTATTGTTTTTGCTTTCGAGGGCAATGCTTATGCGTATATCAACGATTGTATGCACATGCACAGGCAACTGAATTGCGAGAAAGACACTATTTTTGATGAAACCGGGCAATATTTACGCTGCTCAATGCACGGATTTGTTTTTGAGCCTAAAACAGGCGAATGCCAAAGCCCTGTGTGCTTAGGCGAGCGCTTACAAGCACTGCAATTGCAAGAAATAGACGGAATGCTATATTTTGCTGAAAAACGTCTTGCGCTGATTGATTAAAAAATGAGGTGGGTCTGGTTGCTAATAGCGCCTCTTTAACAGATGACGATTAATGTTTACTCTGATTCAATAACGCGTAAATTTGTATAAAAAATAGTCAAATTTTTGTTAAATCGGCAATAGTTGCGGTCGAAATCATGTCAAGTAAATATTAACATACGTTAAGTCATTGAATTTTAATGTCCATCTAAATTGAGAATTACTGACATATCACAACAGCATTCAATATCTTAATGACCATGAGTCAACATTACTGCCAAGCACAATAAGTCTCGCTCATTACCATTATCAAAATATTTAGTCATGATAAGTCACCAACAACTGAAAACCTTAACTCTTAAACTCGCTATCAGCAGTCTTTTAGACATAAGTACAGCAAATGCTGAGCCTTTACTACGCTTTGACAGCTATGCACCCGTGGTGCCTTCACCTATACAGGCACAAAATCGGCATGGAACAGAGCCTTCACTAATCATTAATCAGAGCAATATAGGCTATTTAGCGTTTTATTTACAACGCTCGCTGCCTAACCGTTTAAAAGCCTCGGATGTGCAAAAAGCCACGCTTTCGATATTTTTAAACAAAGTCGATGCGGGTGGGAATTTATCCGTTGCTAAAGTGTTGGAGGACTGGAATGAAAAAACGCTGCCGGACAACAACCGTTCCCCCGCTTATGATACGGTAACCCTCAAACACTTCGTGATAAAGCCTAGCTATGCAGGACGCTGGCTACAGCTTGATGTAACCCATATTGTTAAAGACTGGATTAAACATAACGAAATTAACACAGCTGCGAGTTACGGCTTTGCCTTAATCGCAGACGCACAACTTAACATCTCGCTAGACAGCAAGGAAAACACCAGCACTAGCCACCAAGCTCTATTTGATGTGGTGTTAAACCAATCAGGAGCAACCGGTGCCAAAGGCGCAACAGGAGCTGCTGGCAACACGGGCATAGCAGGCAATACCGGTGCAACAGGAGCAACTGGCAACACAGGTTTACCAGGCAATACCGGCGCAACAGGAGCTGCTGGCAACACGGGCATAGCAGGCAATACYGGCGCGATAGGTGCAACCGGTGATACAGGCACAACAGGCAATACCGGCGCGATAGGTGCAACCGGTAATACAGGCATGCCAGGCAATACTGGCGCAATAGGTGCAACCGGCAACACCGGGATAACAGGCAATACTGGCGCAACAGGAGTAACCGGCAACACGGGCGTACCGGGGAATACCGGTGCAATAGGGGCAACCGGTAACACCGGCGCAACAGGAGCTGTTGGCAATACGGGCATCATTGGTAATACCGGTATAGCAGGTAATACTGGTGCAACCGGTAATACTGGAACATCAGGCAACACCGGCGCGACAGGAGCAACTGGCAACACGGCATAACAGGTGATACCGGCGCAACAGGCAATACCGGAGCCAGTCCATGGCAGTTATCTGGGGTCAACGCTTTCTTTAATACAGGTACTGTTGCGGTCGGCACCACACCGACCAGTAACGCCTTCACTGTCAGCGATGTCGGCACCGGCGATGGTAACGTGCTGTTCAACGGTACGTTTAACAGCGGGGGCAATGTGCCGACCAGCGGGCCTGGCACACGCTTGATGTGGTATCCGGTAAAGGCGGCATTCAGGGTGGGACGAGTTCTTGGCACCCATTGGGATGAGGCCAATGTCGGTTCTCATTCCATTGCGATGGGATATAGTACAACCGCTAGTGCTGACTATTCCACCGCGATAGGATTTGTCACAACGGCTAGTGGCGCTGTTGCCACATCAATGGGGCGTGGTACATCCGCAAGCGGTAATTACTCTACCGCCATAGGATACAACACAGGTGCTAGCGGAGAATTTTCCACAGCGATGGGATTCTTAACAGATGCCAGTGGTTACTCTTCCACCACGATGGGAAATACCACAACTGCGGGCGGTAGTTATGCTACCGCAATGGGCGCAGAAACAATCGCCAGCGGTGACTATTCCACCGCGATGGGATACAGCTCAGATGCCACTGGTAATTATGCCACTGCGATGGGGGCAGGCACGGCCGCCAGCGGTTTTGTCTCCACTGCAATGGGAGATTCTACAGTCGCCAGCGGTATTCGCTCAACAGCGATGGGCCGTAGCACAACCGCCAGCGGGGATTATTCCACCGCGATGGGAACCAGAACTACCGCCCAAGCTTACGCTTCCGTCGCCTTAGGTCAATATAATGCCGTAGCCGGTTCAACAACAACCTGGGTAGCTACCGATCCCCTGCTCGTAGTCGGCAACGGCTCAGATGCCAGTCATCTAAGCAACGCCCTGACTCTGCTAAAAAACGGCAACATGACCATCGCCGGTACACTGACGCAAAACTCCGATAGCCGCTTGAAAACCAACATCCACGATCTCAACCAGCCGCTACAAAAAATCACCCATTTACATGGCATTCAGTATCAATGGAATCCGGCTACTCATCCCGGTACGGTCGATGCTGACGGTATCCAGCTAGGCTTTTTGGCGCAAGATGTTCAGACGGTTTTGCCTGAATTAGTCAAACCAGACAGCAACGGCTATCTAAGTGTCAACTATGTCGGCGTGATTCCGGTGTTGGTCGAAGCAGTTAAGGACTTACGCAAGAAACTAGAAAAAAAAAGACCGAGAATTGGAAGATAAAAACCGGCAATTAGAAGAAAAGGACAGGCAATTGCAACAAGAGTTAGCGCAATTAAAAGCCTTGATTAAGGTCAAACGCTAGCCTGTCGGTAAGGCGCAACGCAGATCAGTGTGACCAGTGGCTGAACGCGTTGTGCCATAGGCTATTAATTCATCATGTTAGCAATCATGCTGTTAAGCCGCTATCAGTTTTCCTTCAAAAACGCCCGAATCGACGCTATGCCTTGCGCGCCTGAATGCTGCGCTTGGCTTAAGTCTTGTTGCGTCATGCCACCTAAGGCATAAACGGGTAGGTTGACTGTTTCGACTAGTTTTTTAAAACCGGCCCAGCCTAAGGTCGGCGCATTCGGGTGGGTAAGCGTTGTTAGTACCGGTGCTAATACCGCGAAATCAACGCCTAGTTGTTGGGCGTGGGCGAGCTCTTCAGCGTTATGACAGGAAGCGCCGACGATACGATAAGAGGGACGCTGGGTTAAGGCCAGTAAATCACGGCTAGCCAAATGCAGCCCATCGCAGGTTAACTCAGTAAGTCCAGCAGTGGCTGAGTTTATCAGTAAGCGGCAACCCTTTTGCTGACAAAGTGGATAAGCCGTATCGATAAAGGATTTTACTTCAGTGGCGGGTAGGTTTTTTAACCGCGCTTGAATCAGCGTTATGTTTTGTTCTAGCAACACGCTTAAATGTTGGCTTAATAACTGAGGCTCAGCATCGTCTAAGATGGCATAAAACGGCGGTAAATTGACTGCGTTGATAATCGGAAGATTCGCTGCTGGGAATGCATACTGGCCTAACTCATGAGGTTTTACCCAAGCCAGTGCTTGCCCGGTTGAGCTGTGCGCTATGCCGGTAAACGCAGTGACGCTAAAGACGATTAAACGCACGGTTTTATCAGGATAAGCATGATTTATCGTAATCAACGGCGAAGCCTGAGTGACGCTGATACCGAGTTCTTCCATGAGTTCACGGGCTAAGGCTTGTTCAGCCGTTTCACCCGGTTCTAGTTTTCCGCCAGGGAATTCCCATAATCCGCCTTGATGCAAAGCGCTATCGCGTAGCGAAATTAAAATATGTCCGTCGTGTTGGATAACGCCGACTGCAACATCAAGGCTAGGATTTGGGTGAGGCACGCGTGAGCTTAAGACTTGGCTTGGGTAGGTTTAGCTAATTTAATGCCTAACTCTTTTAATTGCGCCTCGGGTACTGGCGCTGGCGCGTTAACGAGAGGACATGCTGCCGACTGTGTTTTCGGGAAGGCAATTACATCGCGAATTGAGCTTGAGCCGGTCATTAACATGACTAAACGGTCTAAACCAAACGCAAGACCGCCATGTGGTGGCGCGCCGTATTTTAATGCGTCGAGTAAGAAGCCGAATTTTTCGCGTGCTTCATCCGGTTGAATGCCTAAAATATCAAACACAGTTTGTTGCATTAGTGGGCGGTTAATACGAATCGAGCCGCCGCCAACTTCCGTGCCATTTAATACTAAGTCATAAGCGCGAGATAACGCAGCACCCGGATTGGCTTTTAACTCGTCTAATGAACAACTAGGTGCGGTAAACGGATGGTGTATAGCGGAATAACGGCCCGCTTTTTCATCCCAGGCAAACATGGGAAAATCCACCACCCAAACCGGTTTCCAGTCGCCTTGTATTAAGTTTAAGTCATGACCTAGCTTAACGCGTAATGCGCCCATCGCTTCATTGACAATGTCGGCTTTATCGGCACCGAAGAAGATTAAATCACCTGTTTCAGCACCGGTTTTAGCCATAACGTTAGCCCAAACGTCAGCAGGGGCAAATTTGACGATAGGTGATTGTAAACCGTCGATACCGGCATTTAAGTCGTTAACTTTAATATACGCTAAGCCTTTAGCGCCATAAATGGCAACGAATTTAGTTAACTCATCTATATCTTTACGGCTTAAGTCGCCGCCTTTAGGCAAGCGCATCGCGACGACGCGACCATTAGGGTCGTTAGCCGGGCCTGAGAAGACTTTAAAATCAACGGCTTTCATTTCGTCGGCAATATCGACTAATTCTAGCGGAATGCGTAAATCAGGACGGTCAATACCAAAGCGTCTAATGGCTTCTTGGTAAGTCATGCGTGGGAAGACGTCATCTAATTTGACATTGATGATTTGGGCAAATAATTGCCGAATCATTTCTTCCATGACCTTCATGATTTCGTCTTCGGTCATGAACGAGGTTTCAATATCAAGCTGGGTAAATTCTGGTTGTCTATCCGCGCGTAAATCTTCATCGCGGAAGCAACGCACGATTTGATAATACCTATCCATGCCTGCAATCATCAGGATTTGCTTATACAACTGCGGCGATTGCGGTAAGGCAAAAAACGCGTTTTCATGCGTGCGGCTTGGCACGATATAGTCTCTAGCGCCTTCGGGTGTGGCTTTGGTTAAGTAAGGCGTTTCAATTTCAAAGAAATCATTGGCGTCTAAGAAATTTCTTAATACGCGCGTGACGTCACGACGTACTTTCATCTTTTCTTGCATAGACGAGCGGCGCAAGTCGATATAGCGATAACGCAAGCGCAATTCTTCGTTGACTTCGATGTCGCTTTCAACAGGGAACGGTGGAGTTTCCGACTCGTTTAACACCTCGATGTCTTTGGCGAGGATTTCGATTTCACCTGAATTCATATTTGGGTTAATCGTACCGGTAGGGCGGTTTCTGACAATACCAGTGATTTTTAACACGTACTCGCTACGCACATGCTCAGCCGTGGCAAAGGTCTCAGCGGTATCCGGATCGACGACGACTTGCACAATCCCCGCTCTGTCGCGTAAATCAATAAAAATAACGCCGCCGTGGTCGCGTCGTCTATGCACCCAACCGCAGATGTCAACGGTGCTGCCTAACTGTTGTGTGTTTAAATCTCCGCACTTGTGAGTACGCATGATGATTCCCTGTTGTTTATTAGTGTTATTGAAAATGAAAGGCTTGGGTTAAGCGTGGGTTTAAGGTTATCGGTGGCAACTCTACAGTACGTCTAGCGTGTCTTACCTGGAAGACGATGAGTAGGGTACGCTGGGCGTACCCACAACGATAAAGCCTGCACGTTTATTGTTTTTAAAGAGTCTAGTGGGCGCTAAAAGACGGATTAATGGTTTTTACACGCACCTGAGCAACTATGTGCAGCAGGCGTGCTGGCAGCAGGTGTCGAAGAGGCTTCACCGGCGACGTTTTTCTTGCTACCGCTTTTAAAATCAGTTTCATACCAGCCACCGCCTTTTAAGCGAAAACCAGCGGCAGAAATTTTTTTCATTAATTCGGGTTGACTACACGCTGGGCAAATCACTAATGGTTCTGCATTTAGCTTTTGTAAGGCTTCGTGTTCATGACCACAGGCTTGGCATTGATATTCATAAATCGGCATAAAAAGCACTCCTGAAAAAAAATAAAAACTACAATAAGGCTTAACTTCAGGATTTCAAGGCGCTTACTATAGAATAAGCAACCATTTTACAGATTCAAGCCCGACAATGAAAACATTAACCCTAACTAAACCCGATGATTGGCATTTACACTTGCGAACCGGAGCCGTATTAAACGCTGTATTACCGCATACCGCGCATCGTTTTGCTCGTGCAGTGATTATGCCTAATCTCAAACCACCAGTGACGACTATTGCTCAAGCACTTGATTATAGGGCAGAAATTTTAAACGCTGTGCCAGCCGATACTGGTTTTACGCCGTTAATGACGTTGTATTTAACTCAAACCACTACGTTAGCCACTGTCAGGCAAGCCGCAGAATGCGAACATGTGCTAGGGTTTAAACTTTATCCAGCCGGTGCCACAACCAATTCAGATGCAGGTGTCAATGATATTCGTGCGCTCTATCCTGTGTTCGAGGAAATGCAAACGTATGATGTCCCGCTGCTCATTCATGGTGAAGTCAACGATGAGCGCTATGACATTTTTGATAGAGAGCGGGTTTTTATTGAGCACTATCTGCAAGACATAAGCGTGCAATTTCCTAGTTTACGCATAGTGTTAGAACATGTGACTACTGAAGATGCTGTTGCATTTGTCGAAGCTTCGTCTAGCACCATCGCGGCTACCATTACACCACAACATTTATTATTTAATCGCAACGCCATGTTAGTCGGTGGTATTAAACCGCATTTTTATTGTTTGCCGGTATTAAAACGCGAACATCATCGGCAAGCGCTTTTAAAAGCGGCGACCAGTGGCAATGCAAGATTCTTTTTAGGCACCGATAGCGCACCGCATTTTACGCATTTAAAGGAAACTAGTTGTGGTTGTGCGGGTTGTTTTAGCGCGCCGTTAGCGCTTGAGTTATATGCCGAAGCGTTTGAGCAAGCCAATGCACTAGATAAGCTGGAAGGCTTTGCTAGTTTTTTTGGCGCAGATTTTTACCGCTTACCCAGAAATCAAACAGCGATAACCTTAAGCAAACGCGAATGGCAGGTGCCTGATGCGTATGATGTCGCCGGACGGACGCTGACGCCGTTGTTGGCTGGTCAAGTATTAAATTGGCGTATAGAGAGCCTATCATGATTACTCCAGAATCCTTAGGCTCTGAAGCCTTTAAGCATGATTACGGTATCCGTTACGCGTATTTAACTGGCGCAATGGTAAAAGGCATTGCTTCAACTGAATTAGTGATACGCATGGCGAAGGCGGGTTATTTAGCGTTTTTCGGTACGGGTGGTTTAAAACTGTCTGAGATTGAACAGGCGATACAAACGATACAAGCTGCTGTACCGGAAGGGCAGGGGGTTGGCATGAATCTATTGGCTAATTTAGCTAAGCCAGAGCTTGAATTAGCAGTCGTTGATTTATTGTTGCGCTACGGCGTTAGGCAGGTCGAAGCATCCGCGTTTATGCAAATCACGCCCGCGTTGGTTAAATATCGCTTAACTGGCTTGACTAGCGATACGCAAGGCCGACCTGTTGCTAAGCATAAAATCATGGCCAAGATTTCAAGGCCTGAAGTGGCCGAGCAGTTTTTACAACCGGCACCTGATGCGATGGTTAAACGGCTAGTCGAGCAAGGCATGTTAACAGAGCAAGAAGCTGAATTAGGTAAGCTACTGCCATTAGCCTCAGATTTATGTGTTGAAGCCGATTCAGGTGGGCATACTGATATGGGCAATGCGGCGGTGTTATTGCCCGCGATGTTGCGCCTAAGAGATAGTTATCAACAGCGTTATCAGTATGCGCAACCGGTTAGAGTGGGTTTAGGCGGCGGAATTGGCACGCCTGAGTCTGCGGCGGCGGCATTTGTGTTAGGGCTGATTTCATTTTGACGGGTTCGATTAATCAATGTAGCGTCGAAGCCGGGACTAGCACCGTGGTTAAAGACATGTTGCAAGACATTAATGTACAAGACACCGATTACGCTCCAGCAGGCGATATGTTTGAATTAGGCGCTAAGATTCAAGTGTTGAAAAAAAGCGTGTTCTTCCCAGCGCGCGCGAATAAGTTATATGATTTATGGCGGCATTATCCTAGTCTCGATGCGATAGATAAGGCAACGCAACAGCAAATTCAGGATAAATTTTTAGGCCGTAGTTTTGCTGACGTGTATAACGAAACCAAGGCTTATTATCTGGCTGAATGGCCGCAAGAAATCGAGCGGGCTGAGCAACAGCCAAAAGCGAAAATGGCGTTAATTTTCCGTTGGTATTTCGTGCATAGTATGCGTTTAGCTGCCGCAGGCGATGTCAGTCAGCGGGTAAATTTTCAAGTGCATTGCGGCCCAGCTTTAGGCGCATTTAATCAATGGGTTAAAAACACGCCGTTAGCCGATTGGCGGGCTAGGCATGTCGATCATATTGCCGATAAGTTAATGCAGGAAACTGCTGATTTTTTAAACCACCGTTTTCATCAACTCAAACGCTAGCTGTAAACCTATGAGCGAAAAACGTGTTTTAGCCAAAAAATACTTAAACCCTTATACCGACTTTGGGTTTAAAAAACTGTTCGGCGAAGAGGGTAGCAAAGATTTGCTCATTGATTTTCTAAACCAATTACTGCCAGAACAACATCAAATCGCTGAACTCAGCTTTAAAAATCCCGAAAAAATGGCAGGGACGGCG
This sequence comes from Methylocucumis oryzae, assembly GCF_000963695.1. Classification (GTDB taxonomy): domain Bacteria; phylum Pseudomonadota; class Gammaproteobacteria; order Methylococcales; family Methylomonadaceae; genus Methylovulum; species Methylovulum oryzae. Next base: position 11,197 of record NZ_LAJX01000013.1, on the reverse strand, counting down.
AAAGAGCGTAAGGCGATTTTTGATATTTACTGCCAAACCGCAAATGGTGAGCGTTTTATCGTTGAAATGCAAAAGGCTAAAGTCAAATACTTCAAAGACCGGGCGTTGTTTTACTCAACGTTTCCAATCAAAGAACAAGTGAAAAAAAGCGAGTGGAATTTTGCCTTGTTGCCGATTTATTTCGTTGCGATATTAGATTTTCATTACGATGAAGACGAGGAAAAGCGTAAATTCCGCCGCGATGTGTGTTTAAAAGACCAAGATGGCGATGTATTTTTTGACAAGCTGCATTTTAAGTTCTTGCAAATGCCTTTGTTCACTAAACAAGCACATGAGCTGGAAAGTCATTTTGATAAATGGGTATATTTTCTAAAAAACCTAGAAAATTTTGACCATATTCCGGCGATATTAAACGAGCCTATTTTCCAAAAAGGCTTTGATATTGCTGAATTGTCGCATTTAACACCTAAGCAATTTGATGCCTATCAGCGCAGCTTATTGGAATATGCTGAAGTGAAGAATGTCAGCGACACATCGTTTGAAGAAGGCATGGTTAAAGGCAAAATAGAAGGTATTATCGAAGGTAAAATAGAAGGAGAAAAAGAAAAAGCCTTTGCTATTGCTCACAACATGTTAGCCAAGCACTTTGATTTGACAACGATTAGCGATTTAACCGGATTAACGCTAGACGAGATTACTGCTTTAGCGCGCAGCGAAAAAACTTAACCCAATAAGTCGTGTAGGTCGGGTTAGCGCTAGCGTAACCCGACATTTACCAGGCACAAAGAATGTCGGGTTACGCCTTCCGCTAGCGCTACAGGCTAACCCGACCTACCTATATCAACGCGTACACGATTAGCAAAGCTCATGGACCATGAAATTGTTTCTAAAGTAGCGTCACACATCGCCCAACGCTTACGGGCGGTAAAACCTAGCGCTTGGGTTTGGCTTGATTCAGCGCCTGAGCTGTTAAGGTTGGTCTGTCAGCAAATCAGCGAGCTAACCGGTTCGATTAAAATCATCGTGCCGCCAGAATGTATGGGAATTGTCGAGTCGATTGCGCTAGCGGGCAGCAATGACCAGACACTACAGCAATTGTGTGCAGACGTTTTCAGGGCCGATTATTTATTGTTTGCGTTCAGCGCAACTTGACGCTAACCGATTGCCGTTAACTGAGCTTGATGAACTGATTGTATTAGCCGAACAGGATACTGACGCTTTACTAATGGATGCGGCGGCTCAAGGTTTGTTTGCTGAGCGGCAACCTTGGCGTTATCCAGCAACTGGCTCAGAATGTAAGGTTACATTAACTGTGTTTAAACAGCATGCTAGACAGATTCGCTTAGCCCAGAGTGATGATTTACCGGCGTTATTAGCCTTAGAGCAACAATGCTGGTTGCCTGCACTGCAAGCGACACAACAGCAGTTAGCGTTTAGGCTTTCGGTTTATCCTGACGGGCAATTAGTCTTGGTGCATAACGGGCAGTTGGTAGGTGTCATTTATTCACAGCGCTTAGCGGATGCCGATACGGTTTACCGTATGACAGCTGAGCAAGCTTGTGAAGATCATAACGCTCAAGGGCCGGTTTTACATTTGTTAGTGATTAATATAGTACCCGCGTATCAACATGCGGGCTTTGGCGATGCGTTATTAGAGTTTGCGTTGCAACGTGCCAGTGTAACTCCAGGCATCGCTGAGGTTATCGCTGTAACGTTATGCCGTGATTATGATGCGCTGCGTGAGCCGGATTTATCGCTTTATATTGAACAACGTAATCCACAAGGTCGGTTAATTGATCCAGTATTGCGTTTTCATGAATTGCACGGCGCACAAGTGACCGGTTTAGTGCCGGGTTATAGACCGAAGGATGTTAAGAATTTAGGTTATGGCGTACTGGTGCGTTATCAGATTCATAGCCGCCGCCGCGATGAGCTTCAGTCGGAAAACGCGGGTAATACGTTAGTTTTAACTTGGCAAGACGTCAGCAATACTGTCACGCAAGCCATTCAAGCCTGTTTAGGTAACACACGGTCAGCCGCGTTTTCGCCCAATCAACCGTTATTAATGATGGGTTTGGATTCCGCCGATTTACTGCAATTAGCTGAGCGCTTAAGCAGTGCGTTTCAGCTACGCTTAGAGCAAGGCTTCTTTTTTCATTACACGACCAGTGAAAAAATTGCTCAAGCCTTGTTTAAGCGTCTTGAGCAGAAAGCCACCTTGACCCAAAGACAAGAGCCTCATGCTGATGATATAGCGATTATTGGCATCAGTGGTCGTTATCCCAAAGCCGATGATGTGCAAGCATTTTGGCAGAACCTCAAAGCCGGTGTCGATGCAATTAGCGAAGTGCCTTTGTCACGTTGGGATTATCGCCATTTTGATACCAGCCGGTATGGTGGTTTTATTAATGATGTCGCTGCATTTGACCCGCTGTTTTTCAATATTTCCCCTAGCGAAGCCGAAGCCATTGATCCGCAAGAGCGTTTATTTTTACAAACGGCTTGGCATACGATTGAAGATGCGGCTATAACCGCGCCAGCTTACAACAGGTTTTTCAAGGTAATGTCGGTGTGTTTGTCGGTGCGATGTATGGCGAATATGGTTTGCTCTCCCAAAACCAACAGACCATGCCATTTGTGTTTTATGGCTCAATTGCTAATCGGGTTTCTTATACCTTAGATTTGCACGGACCTAGTTTAGCTGTCGATACCTTATGCTCATCGTCATTAACGGCTTTGCATTATGCCGTGCAGAGCTTAAGACGAGGCGAATGTTTAGCGGCTCTTGTGGGCGGGGTGAATTTATCGCTACATCCCAATAAATATCGCTTGCATAAGCAATTGTCTATGTCGGCTAGCGATGGTCGTTGTCGTAGTTTTGGTGCGGGCGGTGATGGCTTTGTGCCGGGCGAAGGGGTTGGGGCGGTGTTGTTAAAGCCGTTACGCGATGCCGAGCGTGATGGTGACGCTATTTATGCCGTGATAAAAGCGACGACGATTAACCATGATGGCAAAACTCATGGCTATACTGTGCCGAATCCCAATGCCCAAGCCAAGCTGATTGCTGATGCGTTTAAACAAGCGGATATTAATCCCTGTGCACTCAGTTATATTGAAGCGCACGGTACCGGTACAGCGCTAGGCGACCCTGTAGAAGTCACTGGCTTGACTAAAGCTTTTCAACAGCTAGGTCAGCAGCCTGAGCAATGCGCCTTAGGTTCGGTAAAAAGCAATATCGGTCATTTAGAAGCGGCCGCCGGTATTGCCGGCTTAACAAAAATCATCTTGCAATTACAACATCAGCAACTCGTACCGACGCTGCATAGCGCTACCACCAACCCTAATATCAACTTTACCGCAACGCCGTTTTATTTGCCGCAACGGTTAACACCGTGGGCTAGGCCAGTCATTGACGCGGTGGAATATCCACGTAGCGCGTGTTTATCGTCGTTTGGCGCCGGTGGGGCTAATGCCCATGCGGTGTTAACCGAGTATATAGCCCCGCCGGTGACTGTGACTTCTCAACAAGATAACCGTCCCGTTTGTATCGTGTTATCTGCCGAGCGCAAAGAAGCCTTAGCATTGATTGCGCAAGCTTTATTAACCACCGTAAGCCATCCGGTTTGGCAAGCGCAACCTCAACATAGCTTGCGTAATGTTGCCTATACCTTGCAAGTGGGACGTGAGCCGTTAACACATCGTTTAGGTTTTATTAGCTCGTCATTTGCTGAGTTAATACAACAGCTTACCGATTATTTGGCTGGAACAGAACCGGCGTCAGATAGGGCAACGGCAGCAAGCGAGTCTCAAGTGCTTAAAACCTGGTTAGCCGGTCACGAGGTAGATTGGTCAGGCTACTATCAAACTCAGCCTGCACAACGTCTAAACTTACCCGGTTATCCATTTGCCAAGCAGCGTTATTGGTTGTCAACGAGTAGCGTTAAGCCCGAATTGGCGCATCCGCTATTACAGCGTGATATTTCAGATAATTCAGGGTTACGCTTTTCGGCTGAATTTACCGGGCACGAGCCATTTTTACGCGACCATCAATTACAGGACAAAAAGATTTTACCGGCTACGGCATTTATTGAACTGGCGGTAGCGGCATTTAAGCAGGTGTTAGGTGAGAACAAAGATCAAGCTATTGTGCTGACAGACCTGATTTGGACTAAACCTTTTGTGTTAGACGATAACGTCAAGCTATTAGCGTTGAATGGCTCGGTTATAGAAAATTCCAGCCTACGATTTACCGCATCAGACCCGGACAACGATACCGCTATTTATTGTCAAGGCAGTGTGGGCTTAACATCGGGTGAGCCGCCAATAAAACTGAGTAAGCCAACGTTAGACGGTTTAGCCATTGACGGGGCTAAGTTTTATCAAGCCATTCGCTTACTGGGTTATGAGTATGGTTCTACGCATCAAGGTATTCAGCAAATGCTTATCGGCGATGATGCTGTGTGGGCTGAGCTTGAGCTAAGCGAAACCGATGAGCGATTTTCATTACCACCCAGCTTATTAGATGCGGCACTGCAAACCAGTTTAGGGTTAACGCCAGGTTTTGCATTATGGTTGTTCGCGCAAGATGTCCAACCCAAACCGCCATTAGTCGTACCGTTTAGGCTGGCGGAATTGGTCTGGTATGCGCCATTGTCTAAGCGCATATCGGTAGTAACCCGTTGGCATAAGCCAGATGAGACTACTGCCTTGCGGTTTAACCTCGAAGTCTATGATGAACAGCAGAGGTTATGCTTATTGGTAAACGATTTTTGCTTAAGCCCTGCTAAGTTTGCGTTAACTAAGCCGACGTTTTTATTTAGCAACCCCTGTATGGCGCGAACAACCGTTGCCAACCCCGCTGAACGCCATCATTGCTCAACAGCATTTAGTCGTGTTATTCGATGAATTAGGCGCGTTAACCGCAGACTTAACAGAACGTCAGCCGAGCATAAACTGGCAAGCGTTGATGGCAACAGAAATCGAGCCAGCCCGGCGTTATCAGCAGTGGGTGTTAGGCTTAATCACAATGCTTAAAACCTGGTTAAGCACACCGTCTGACGGTTTAAGATTGGTGCAAGTGCTTGTTAAAACGGAGACTGGCGGAATTGAATGGGGACTGGTTGGCTTATTATTAAGTATTGTTAAGGAATATTCAGGCTTGTCGGTGCAAATGATAGGCTTAGACCGAATACCTAGTCATGACGAGCTGATTGAGCTGGTTCAGGCTAATGCAATGTGTGCCGATGCGGTTAAAGTCAGTTATAGCCAAAATCGACGTTTTACCCAAACTTGGCAGAAGCTTAATAACCCAGTTACCCCGGTGCCTTTGCCTTGGCGGCAAAAACGGCGTGTATTTAATCACCGGTGGTTTAGGCGGCTTGGCGATGATTTTTGCTAACGCGATTGCCTCAGTCGTGTCGTCTGTGACCTTAGTGTTAATTGGACGCGCGACGGAATTAACAACGGAGCAACAACAGCAGCTTGCCGCACTGACAGCGTTAGGTGCAAAAGTGATTTATCGGCCTATTGATGTCTGTTCTAGCCATCAACTGAATAATTTAATACGTTGGCTAGATAAAACGCATGGCGGTTTACACGGTGTGATTCATAGCGCGGGTGTGTTACGTGATAGCTTGTTAGTGAATAAAACTGAAGCCCAGATACGAGAGGTTTTAGCTCCTAAAGTCCAAGGTTTGCTCGCATTAGATCAAGCAACCCAGCATTGTGAATTAGATTTTTTTGTCGTGTTTTCGTCTGAAGTCAGCGTGACCGGTAATATCGGTCAAAGCGATTATGCGGCTGCGAATGGTTTTTGCGATGCGTTTTGTGCATTCAGACAACGATTAACAGAGGCTCAGCAACGTCACGGTTTATCGTTAGCGCTTAACTGGCCGTATTGGCATGAAGGTGGCATGAAGCTTCAGCAAGACTTAGTGCCAACGGCTGTTTTAGCAACCGATGACGGTATTGCTGCGTTTTATCAAAGTTTAGCTTTAGGCGTACCGCAGCTTTGGCTAGTCAGCGAGCAAGCGGCAGATTCAGAAACAACTGCGTCTCGCCTAGAACGCCCCCTTGTCAACAGCGATATAAGCGCAGTGTTACAACAAACCATCGCTTCAGTGCTAAAAATAAACTCTGAAGAATTAAATTCTGACACACCGTTAAGCCGCTATGGTTTTGATTCAATTCGTATGACGGAATGCTTGTTACGCTTACAACGTGACTATCAGTTAAACCTTGCTCCGACGGTATTTATCGATTATCCAACACTGGCACAATTGTCGGCGTATTTATCGGCGCAAGCTGCCAAACCTAAAGCGGTGTTAACACCTACTACTCCAAGTGATACCCACGATAACGACATTGCTATTGTTGGTTTAAGCGGGCAATTTCCAGGGGCCGATGATTTAGAACAGTTTTGGCGTAATGTTTTAGAGGGTGTTCATGCGGTTACTGAGATTCCCGCTGAACGTTGGGATTGGCGCACGGCGTATCAAGGTCAGCCAGGTAATCGTTGGGGTGGGTTTTTAACCGATATTTATAGTTTTGATGCGTTATTCTTCGGCATTTCCGGGCGTGATGCCGGTTATTTAGACCCGCAAACCCGTTTATTGCTAATGCATAGCTGGTGGGCATTAGAAAATGCCGGTATTAAACCAGAAGCGTTTGCAGCCCAGCCTAGCGGCGTGTTTATTGCCGCCGCGCATGGCGAATATGCTCAACTTACCGAGGCGTTACTACAGCAACCGGAAGATTTTACCGCGCAATTCGCCTCGTCTTTGCCGAATCGTATCGCGCAGTTCTTTGATTTAACTGGGCCTTGCGAAGTGTATGAAGCGGCGTGTGCGTCTTCTATTTTGGCTTTGCATAAAGCCATACAAGCCATACAGCAAGGGGAATGTAGCCAAGCACTGGTGGGTGCGGTGAATTTATTGCAATCACCGTTACGCTATTTAGCCAGTGACAAACTAGGCTATTTAAGTCCTGATGGTGAGGCTAAATCCTTTCAAGCAGGGGCAAACGGTTTTGTGCGGGCTGAAGGCGTGGCGGTGCTAGTGCTTAAACCGTTGGCGCAAGCACTGGCTGAGCGCGATTATGTTTATGCCGTCATCAAAGGCACCGGCATTGCGCATGGCGGCAAAGGCTTATCGCTGATTGCGCCTAATCCAAGCGGTATGACGCAAGCCATGTTAAATGCTTGCCAACGCGCTAAGATTAACCCAAGCGCGATAGGCTATATCGAAGCACATGGTATCGCCTCGCCGTTAAGCGATGCGCAAGAATTATACGCGTTGGCTGATGGCTATCAGCAGCATTTACAACGCCATCTACAACACTTGGAACAAACCGCAACAACCCCGGCAACGATTACGTTAAGCAGTCTAAAACCTAGCATTGGTCATACTGAAATCGCGTCAGGTTTAGCATCACTGATTAAAGTCGTGTATGCATTACGGCATAGGCTGCGCCCAGGCATTGCGCGTTTTACCCAAATACACGAACACATCGCGCTAACACAAACCCCGTTTACGCTAAGCGCTAAGCCTGAAGCTTGGCCTGAGCCTGTTGCTACAACGGGTGAGCCGTTGCTACGCGCCGCAAGCGTTAGCAGTTATGGCGACGCCGGTGTCAACGGTCATGTGGTATTACAAGAGTTTTTAGCGGTAGATACCTCTGAGGCAGAATCAGGGAGGCATTTAATCCTGGTATCGGCCAAAACCGACACGGCATTAACGGCGTATTTGCATAAGCTGGCGGGCTTTATTACTACACAGTCGCCGCGCATTGCCGATGTTGCGTTGACGTTACAAACCGGTAGAACCGCTATGCGTCATCGCTTCGCGGTCGTGGTTGAGTCAATCGCTGAGCTGCAAACAGCACTTAACGCTTATTTAACGTCAGCGTCAAGCATAAAACAGTGCTATACCGGCATTGCCGTTCAGCAAATCCAGCCTATGCCAGACCTAAACGGTTTAGCGCAACCCGCGTATTTATCCGCCTTAGCTCAGCATTGGGTACAAGGTTATCCGATTGCGCTAACCCAGCTATACTCAGCGCAACAAGCTAAGCGCATAGCGTTACCGGGTTACGCCTTTGATTTGCAGCCCTATCGATTAAACGTAGGGTACGCTGTGCGTACCTTTGGGCAAGAGGCAGGTATGGTACGCGTAGCGTACCCTACGACTGAAACGCCGAATTTAGAAGATTACTTACGCCGGTTATTAATCGAGCTATTAGCCGTATCTGAGTCAACTTTACTGAATGCCGCGTCATTACATGAATTAGGCTTAACCTCGTTACATGCGGTCAGTGTTAAAACTAAGTTAGAACAATACCTTAACAAAGCCATTCGATTGTCAGCGCTGAATGTGTTTATTCCGTTTGTCGAATTGGCACGTCAGTTAACAGCCTTAACCGAAGCTGAAACCACCGCGCAAGTCGGTTTGCCTGTGTTAAGTGTTGATACTGATAACGCAGCTCAGCCTTTTCCATTAACCGACATACAACAAGCGTTTTGGTTAGGTCGGACACTAAGCCAAGCTCGGCAACCGGTGGGTTGTCATGCTTACTTGGAACTCACGTTTAAGCGGTTAGATTTGGCGCGTTTTACAACAGACTTGGCAGCGTGTGCTAAACCGGCATGGCATGTTAAGCGCCGAATTCTTAAGCGACGGTCGTCAGTTCATTCCGGCGCAGGCAAAGACCTATACGATTGCAGTAAGGGAAAAATTAGGCTTAGCGCTAACAGAGCAAAAAGAATGGCTGGATCAGGTGAGGGCAGAGTTATCGCATCGTTGTTATCAGCCAGAACATGGGCCGCTGTTTACGATACAAGTGACCCGCTTTGAGCATAGCGATGTGTTACATGTGAGCGTTGATGAATTAATCGTCGATGCCTGGTCTATAGAGCAGGTATTTAGCGAATGGTCAGCGCTTTATGCTAAGCCAGAATTGACCTTGCCTGCGTTAACGCTGAGCTTTCGTGATTATGTGCTGGCGTTAACTGGCTTTGAAAGTGCCCCCCGTTACCAACAAGATTTACAGTATTGGTTAACTAAACTGCGTGCTATAAAACCAGGACCTGAGCTACCTAAAGCATCTGATTGGAACGGCTTACACCAATGCCAGCGCTTATCGCATTGTTTAGCCTCAGAACACTATGCACAACTTAAACAAGTCGCAGCTGATTGGGCGGTATCGCCAACTGCGTTGGTGTTAACACTGTTTATTCGCGTATTGCAACAATACAGTAGGCAACCTGAGTTTACGTTGGTATTAACCTATTTCAACCGCTTAGCCTTGCATGAGCAGGTAAACGAACTCATCGCGCCAATGATTTCAACGGCATTATTTGTCGCCGAAGCCGGTAGCGACTCGTTGCAACAACACGCGCAACAAGTACATGCAGAGTTACTCGCCGACTTTGACCATTTAACCGTCAGCGGTGTGCGAGTGCTAAGAGAATTAAAACGGCAAAAACTTTGTAGCAATGACTTTAGCTTGCCGATAGTGTTTACCTCGTTATTAGGCCAGCCTATCAATAGAACGCCAGAGCATTTCTTGCAACAGCAAACCTACGCCGTCACACAAAACGCCGCAAATGTATTTAGATTGCCAGGTTTATGACATTAATGGCGAGTTACAGATTAGCTTCGATGCGGTGATGGCGTATTACCAAACCGGCTTGCTTGAGCATGTGTTTGCTGAACTGATTCATGCGTTACAGACAACGATGCTAAAACCCCGTTGTCATATCGGCAGGGATTGCCGGTATCCAGAGCACGGAGATGTGAATCACTCACTGACTATAGTGCGAGCCGACCCGCTTAAGAGTTTTCCGTTAACCGAATTACAACAAGCGTATGCCTTTGGTAAAACCGCTTATGGTGGCGAAGTGGCTACGCAAGTGTATAGCGCTTTGCGTGTTAAGCACTTAGACCTTGCGCGATTACAAGCCGCTTTAGCTAAACTTATCGCTAATCACGTTATGCTTCGCGCCGTAATTGGTTTAGAAGGCCAACAAAAAATCTTAGCGTCAGTACCTGATTACCGTATTAAAGTCGACGATTTGCGCCTAGCAGAGCCAGAGCAACAACAAGCCGCTATCGCAAAAATCGAGCGCGACATGTTAATGCGCAATGGTCCATTAGGCGACTGGCCGCATTTTGAACTACGTGTGTCATTGCTAGACCACGAACAAGCCTTAATCCATTTTAGTGTGGAATTATTAATCGCCGATGCGCTAAGTCTTGAAATACTGCGGGCTGATTTATGCCGTTTTTATCAGCAACCTGAGGCAGACCTTACGCCACGCGATTTAAGTTATGCCGATTATTGCTTAAGCGTAAAACATTACGAGCAAACCTTAGCGTTTCAACACAGCCAAGCGTATTGGCAGCAAAAGTTTTCTACGTTACCTAGCGGTTTGCACTTAGCGCGACTTAACAGCGGCGGCCATATCGGCACTGTGCGCTTAGATGCCGTGTTAACCGAATGGCCAAAAATCAAACAGTATGCCCAAAGCCTAAACGTACCACCTAGCGTCGTGCTATTAACCGCGTATGCCAAAGTATTATCGGCGTGGTCTGACGGACAAGCGTTTAGCATCGTCATACCAAGCTGGCAGCGCTTACCGGTTCATCCCGATATAAACCACATCGTCGGCGATTTCACCCGTTTAGCGTGGTTACCGGTTAATCCTCAGCAAACTTTATCGTTTACCGAACACGTCTTAGCCGTACACGCCGAATTACAACGCGACTTTGCAGAAGCACCCGCCAGCGGCTTATCAGTATTACGCAAACAAGCGTTAAAACCCGCTCAACGCCGCTCGTTAAAGTTTCCTATCGTCTTTACCGATTTAGTCCCCGAACACGAAAGCAAACTCCCCGCAGAATTCAGCTTAACAAAAACCTTAAGCCGAACCGCTCATGTTGATATTGACAATATCAGCACCGATCATGGTGACACGCTAGGTTTACACTGGGATGTGGCTGAGGCGGTGTATGCGGTTGCGGATGTGGAGTTGATGTTTAAGGAGTATTGGGGGGTGTGTGGGGGAGGTCAATACTGTTGATTTTAGCACCTAACTTGTTATATCTATATGATATTTAATAAATTTATTGCTTGTTATGGAAGTTGATAAAAACAGAATACTTGCTGCTAAATTTCTATCAGCAACTCACAAACCTACTTC
>NZ_LAJX01000129.1 GCF_000963695.1 Methylocucumis oryzae | reverse complement strand
AAATCGATGGTCGGTAGTTGCGTGGTCTTATTATCGATATAAACACCTGAAAATTTAAAACCTGTTGGTGCTGAACCATGTAAATCAAAGCTGTCATTTTCAGCATCGTAAACATGAATAGGAATGGTTAAACCTGCCTCGCCGACGGTAATGTCCCATTTGTCGTTAATCGGTTTAATAACCGGCTTAGTATTTTTTGTCGCATTATTTTCTAATTCTTCAATGTAGTCCTTAAGACCGTCTAAACCATCATCTTCATAAGCGGCAAGCACGCCTGGCTTAAAACCATTGCCGTAACTGTCATTATGGCAAGATGTGCAACCGGATGCGCCTGTTGGTTGAACAAAGGCAGGATACGCGAATGCAGTCGTGTTGTTTAAACACAAGAGTATAAAAAGTATGAATACGGCACGGTGAGATTTCATAATATTCCCTTAACTCGGTTAACTAGCCCCTTTATTGATTTCAGAAACCATCGTTGTGGTTGCTTTATAATCGGTGCCTGACCACATGATTTTTCCAGCCGGACTAATAATAACAAAATAGGGCAAACCAATTTTTAATTGTCTATGTTGCGGATCCGCGCGAAATTGTTCAAATTCTGGCTCATTATCAACCAGTTTAACGGCAATGGCTTTTGATTTTAACGTTTCATTTAATAATTTATTGCTTGCCGTTTCATTAGCAAAGGCAACGCAGTTGGCACACCAACTAGCAAAAAAATCTATAAAGATAGGTTTGCCTGTAGCACGCGCGAGCTTTTCTGCTGCTACATAACTTTTGTGCCATTGAATTCCTGCCTCTTCATGCACCGCTTCAGTGTTTTTACTTAACGTAGGGCAGGCGCTAGCGATAGGAGATGAGCTTTTAGGTGCGATAGTTAAGCTCGATAAACTCGAGGTGACTAACCAAGCACCGATTAATGAGGCTAACACGCCGTTAAACCGTTGAATTTTAGCTAAGCCTTCAGCGTCACCAGACAATGGCGAGAAAATATTGCTATGCATCACGGCCAACCAAATCAATACTAAACCTATCGCGATGGCTAAAACAACGCTTTCAGTTGCGCCCCAAACCAGTAAACCCTTGGTTAAATAGGTATAAGCAAAATATAAGATTAAAAAGCCAAAGGCATACTTAACTTTGTTTAACCATAAACCGGCCTTAGGGAGCTTATTTAATCGCACGATACTAATAATAAAAAAGGGTAAGCCGACGCCGATACCAAACCCGGTCATTTGTAGGCTACCGGTTAAGGCAATCATAAAGCGTTCAGCGACGCTAATGTGTTGCTCGGCTAAGGCCAGAGCAGCGGCTTTTTCGGCGATTTCATCAGCGACTTGCAGCAATAAAGCGAACACAATAGGGCCAACACATGGCGAAATGACCAAGCCAGCCAAACAGCCCATTAGCCAAGTTCCGGTTAAGCCTTTGATTTTAGAAGACTGTTGATCTAGTGAATACACCTGGCTTTGCATAAAGCTGAGTTCAAAATAACCTAATAACGCTAATGCAAACGTGGTGAAAAAAACTGCTAACAGTAAATTGGCCCACGCAGATTGCATGACCGCATTAAATGCGCCGCCTGTCATACCTGCCATTAAACCGAGTAAGCCGTAGGTTAAAATAATCCCGGCGAAATAAACCAGTGCATGGTGTTTTTCTTTTGCTCTATTACCATTGGCACGATTGACGATAAACATCGCGGTAATCGGCAACATCGGATAAACGCAAGGTGTTGCGGCGGATAATAAACCGGCTAACAGCATAAGACCGAAACTTAACCATAAATTATCGTTACTGCTATGAAACCACTGTAATAATTGCTCGGTTAATGTCAGCGTGCTGCTAACGTCTACATCGCTCGCTAACAGCGGGGCTGGTAGTTGTACGGCGGCTGTTTTAGGCCGATAACATACATGCGTGACATCGTTGCACAGCTGATATTTGACGGTTAGCTGCACCGTTTGTTGCTTAGGCTTTGCGGTCTCTATTGCCGTTAGCGTAAATATAAAATCACCGGTATCACGCAACACTTGTGCTTTGGCAAACTCATCATAAACGCCTTGAGGTTGCTCTATTGGGTTCATGCGCAAGCCTTGTTGCGCTAATTCATTATTGGCGTCTAAGTTGATAGGAAGGTAAATATTGCCTTCGCCGCTGCTTAAATACGCATGATGATCAGTGGGTATAGTAAAACGAATGCGGTAACGGCTAGGTGCTTGCTCAGCATTAAGCAGCGCGGTTTCTAGGCTAGCAACAGGAATATCAGCATAAGCGCTTGTGATGCTTAGCCAACAACATAAGAATATAAACCATAAACGAGTCATAACTAAACTACCTTGATTAAGAGTTAAAACGCTAGTGAGAACGAAGCGGTGACCAGCAAATAGTTAAAATCGGCAAAACGATTACTGCCATTACCATCCCATTGATAGTCGGCACTGTGTTGGTAATATTCGACCCCTGCGTTGAATTTTGCTCGGCTAAGTAAGCCTGGTGTATTAAATGCTTTGCTGATTCTTACGCCACCCGAAATTGCGCCAAAACCGGCTAACCGGTAATCGCTTGAGTAGTAGCGTGTATTCAGATTGATGCCCACGGCTTGGAAAAAATCGGCCGCATCTTGTGAGTAATAGCGAAAGCGCGGAATAATTTGCCAGTCGTCAAGAATAGGTTGATGCCAACTTAATTCGGTGGTGTAAGTATTAATACCCCAATCGTCGGTGCTAAATCGGTAATCGGCATGTAACGCTGCGTCATTGGCCTCGCCAAAATGTCTAACATATTGTACTAACCAGGCCCATTGAAAGCGTTCATTAGGGCGGGTGTCTTGCTTTATCGTATTCGGGTATAACGTTCCACCAAATAACAACGGCTGTTTAGGGTCATAAAATGCCACGACTTTATAAGGGTCGGACATAAAACCATCATGTTGCGTAAACGTCATATTACTGACGAATAAGCTATGTTTATCGATGATTTGGGTAAGCCCTAATAAATACTGCTGGCTGGTTTTATTGCGCACAAAGCCGATAGGGCGGCTATTCCAAGGCGACGGAGACGGCTCTATTTCGTCAAAAGCAATGGTCGCGCCATAGTTAAGTGTGGTTAATTTTTTATTTAAATCGACGCTGACATTAGTATTAAAAAAGCGTGACGTGTAATCTTGCTCGCGCGATAAGCCACCGCCTAAGTTGACTGAGACGGTATCAAAAAAATAAGTCAACCCCGAGTTAATGGCATCGCGTTGTTCGCATAATGACGCGCCGCAATAGGAGGTTGGCGATGCCCCGCTTATCACTTGTTTGATTTTGCCATTCGCCAGCTTTTGGTTATACACCGGAGATGCACCGGTAATCGTGTCACGCGTCAAATTGACGGTAGCCGTCATACGTTGACCTATAGGCGCGCTGAGCTGACCGTTGAAAATATCTACGTTAATACGCTGAGAACTTTCTGAGTAATTACCGTATTGAAAATCTAAGTCGTAGCTTTCTTCGACACGGCCCGCATGTGCGTGTTGACTAAGTCCAGGCAACATGGCCGCCGCAAGGCTTAAACTGGCTAAAATAGCTGAAGATTGGTTGTTCATGACGGATTCCTGTTAATTGCAACCACAACCGCCACCGCCGCCGCCATAACCACCGGAACCGGACTCTTTACTAAAAGCGGTGTGCTGGCGCAAAGCAAATTCCATGGCATCTGGGGTTAATGCCATTTGTGGTAAGGCTAAAAAACCACGTTGCCTAGGTAGCACGTCGCTACATGCTGCGATGAGCAAGCAAAGTAATAGGCTGATAAATCGCTTTATCGATTTCATGACTAATTAGCCTTTAAATAATCGGTAACCTGCGCTTCTATGGTTTTAATATCGTCACTGGTAAAACCATGATGGATATAACGAACTACGCCGTGTTTATCAATAATGAATGAGGTTGGCATGGATTCTATTGTGTACTTATCAGCCCACTCGCCGCTGGCATCGTGTAACACGGTAAAGCCAACCGGAAAATCGCGCAAAAATTGTTGGGCTTTGTCTTTAGTTTCGTCCAGATTAACGGCAACGACTTCAAAACCTTGGCTTTTTAATTTCTTATGCAACTCTTCGAGTAACGGAAACGATACCCGGCACGGTGCACACCATGAGGCCCAAAAGTCTAAGTACACGACTTTGCCAGTATAGTTTTTCAGTGTTACCGGTTGGGCTTGCGCTAAATCGGGCAAGGTAAACAGCGGTGCATTAGCGCCGATTTCTATGGCGTGTGCTGTAAACGACAATAAGCCGACTGCTAGTAAGCTTGTGATACGAAAATAGTTCATAGACTCATCTCGAAAGCGGATAACAAAAGAGGGTGGGTTGTAGAGTATGCTATGGGGATACTGGGTGAATCACCGGGGGGTGTGTTCATAGCATACCCATTGCGTCACTGTCCTTGACCACTAAGTTAGGAAGCATCCATCTATCATGCTAGTGATGCGTTGCATACTCTACTTAGCATCAAACAGCATGAATTGTGCCAATTATTTGGTTATTGTTTAGTGGGTAAGCAAAGGTTTAATTTGACTCGTTCCCACGTTTACTCGTTCCCACGTTTCGACGTGGGAATGCATAAGTTCTACAAGGAATTAAAATTTTAGGATGTGCCCGTTATATACTTCAAACGGTCATTTTAAGTAGGGTGCGCTGCGCGCACCTTTATAACATCATAAAAATCAATGAAACAGGTGCGCACAGCGCACCCTACGGCTTGTAAGTAAAGCTCCAAGCTAACAACACTACTGGACAGGTAATAAAGCCTGCAATTTTTGTCACTTTTGACAAATACACAGACAATTTTTGCAGATAGGATTTGTATTACGGGTGAGAGGGTTTGCAATATTGGCTTAGCGATGCTGAAGTAGTCAGTTTAAAGACCAGTTGTACGCGTGTGTCTAGGTGGCAAGGTAAAATATAACCAATCGCGCCCGGTGTGCTGGTTACAAAGCGTAACATCGCCTCTTCAGAGGCAACCACATACGGTGGAGTAATACCCTGAAAATATTGCTCGCTCCAATAAGTTTCAAATTCATCGGGGCGCTTATTAAATAAACTTAACGAAAAGGCCTGGCGTAGCGGGTGTTCTGGGCCTAAATTGAGCGGAATCCAACGTTTGCCTGCATCATTAACTAACACTTTTTTTTCAGAAAAATGTTTTCTAAACGCTTAGACGTCATGTCTTTAAACGTTTGTTTCTGGTTGTGTAATCACATAGATTTCATCAGCGCTTGCGAATGATGTCAGCAGTAAACATAAGGCGCCAAGCGATTTTAAAGTTTTGCATCTTCATTAGAAAAACATCGCGATAGATGCAAAAAAACCACTAGGCGCAACAAATTCATTGCCTTGCCCGTATAAATATTCTGCTTTAAAAACCAGCGGCGTAAAAGGTCGCCAGGCTAGCCCAGAGACACCAATGTCGGTGTCGGTAGGCAGAAAACGGTGCGTACCATTAATATGCTCATAACGATTGATGAGATAAAAATCGTAAGGTAGAGGGATAACGCTTTGTAAATAAAGCCCTTGTTCTTCTCCCTGATTATCGTCGGCAGAACGGTAAATCGCTTCTAGTTCCAGTTCATAGCCGTCTTTTTTCCACAAAAAATCAATGCCATATAAATCATTACGTGTTTTGCGTGTAACAGTTTTATTTTTAAAATCGATGAACGACGCGCCTAGTTGTAGATGGTCAGAAATCTCAAACTCTATCCTGCCACCTAAACCATTTTCAAAGCCTAATTCGTTATCTAAGACGTCTAAATCGGCTGAGTCATCGGCATAAAAAGAAATATTTAAGTTGCGCTCAGCAACAACAAAACGCTGTGTTAGCATGACGCCACTGGCATGAGATGTGAATAAACGCCTTTCAGTGACTAACGGTCTGGTCGTCGTCCAAATCAGAGGGGCGGCATGGGTCACATTCCAGCGTCCTACCGGTGTCAAAAATTTACCTAAGCGAAGAGTCGTGGTTTCGGTGAGCAGCAAGTCGGCGTATAAGCGTTCTGCTCTAATCGCATTGTCGAGCGTGTCAATACCGACGGTCGATAACCATTCATTCACTTCGACTTCGGCAAAAAAACGCAGACGTTGATGCGGCGACCAGGTAATAAATGCACTAAGTTCGTCTAATGTGGTCTTTTCTTGCAACATCTCCGGCTGCTGGTGCGAGGCATTAAAATAGCCGCCTATATTTAGATTAGCCCACGGCCAGGTCAAGCCTCGTCCCCATTGATAAGAGGCTGGCAGTTCTGGCTCAATATCGTCTGCATGTGCCCAAAGCGAATAACCTGCGCAAAGATACATAATGGCTGCAAGCCACGCTGATGATTTAGCCATGCCGTAACAATAAGTAACTTTAAGAGAATTCAATGACCATAAGAAATACGTTACTCGTATCTTATTTGCTGGTTAGTTTAGCGTCGGCTTTGCTCATTACTGCGATGATTTTCGTGCATTTGAAAGCCATTTTATATGGTGAAATTGAAGCAAAACTGAGTACGCAAGCCGCCGCTACTATACAGCAAATTGATACTAATTTGTTCGAGCGCATGGAAAATCTTGCTTTATGGAGCGGTTTGGAAATCATGCAAGAAATTAAAGTCGGTGATGTCGATAAGCGTTTAGCGCAATTTTTAGCCGATTTACAAACCGGTTACGACGGCGTTTATCAACAGATATTTGTCGTGGCTGCGCATCAAGAAATCGTTTCGGCAAGTAATGCGAGTTTGATAGGCAGCACGTTTATCGAACCTAAGCCATGGTTAAGCGCGACGCATAAGCATCATAGTTATGCGTTGCAGCGTCTTGATGAAAATGGTAATAAGCTGCTGTTTTCTATGGCAATACCCGATTTGTTCAGCGAGGGGGAATTAGGCAGGCTTTATGCCGAAATTGAAGGCCGTGAGCTTAGCGAATTATTAGATGCGCAATTGAGTAAAAATACCAGTCAATCGTATGCCTTAGTATTAGATAACAATGGCGAAGCGATAGCGGTTTCGACCAAGCTACGTGAACAGCCTTTGTTTTCAAATATGGCCGGATTGTTAGCGCTAATGACGGAAAAAAGCGGTTTTTTTATGACTCAAGCTGACCTTGTTAACCAAGAAATGCTAGTAGCTTATGCGGAGTCTTCAGGTTATCGTGGCTTTAAGGGGTTTGGCTGGCGCGTGGTGATTATTCAGCCTAGCCACACGGCGTTTGCTCAAGTGTGGGCGTTATGGTTAACGATTTTAGTATTTTTAGCGTTAACGTTAGCTTTAGGGGTGCTGGCGTCGTTTTGGATGTCGGCTCGTATTGCCAGGCCAATTGTGCGTTTAGCTGAATTCACTAAAGAATTTATGCAAGGTAAACAAACCAGCCACCTATTATTCAATCTAGCTTAGAGCTGACGCAATTAAGCACACAATTTTCTTTAATGATTAATAGCTTAGAGCAATCTAAGCAAGATTTGGTGAGGGTGGCTAAATTAGCGGTTATCGGTGAGATGGCGGCGAGTATGGCGCATGAAGTGCGTACCCCGTTAGGGATTTTAAAGTCTTCGGCACAAATTTTTGCTTAAAGAAAAAGGCTTAAGTAAAATTGGTCAGGAAATGGCGGAGTATATTTTAAGTGAAACGCAGCGCTTAAATGAATTGATTACGACGTTATTAGAATGCGCACGACCTAGGCCGCCTTTATTTAATTTACAAGATTTACATTTTATTCTGGAGCATACCGTTGATTTATTGCAAACCCAAGCTGATGCGAAACATATTCGTATTGCTAAACGCTTTAACGCCGGCCAAGCTGAACTGTTTTGTGATCGTGACCACATGATTCAAGTGTTTTTAAATTTAATTATGAATGCCATTCAACATGTGCAACCTGGTGGTTATATAGAATTGGGTACGCGGCGCCTAACCGATACCCTAGAAGTATTAGTACAAGATAATGGCGTAGGCATTACCGACACCCATAAGGCAAAAATATTTGAACCGTTTTTTACTAAACGGCAAGACGGCATTGGTTTAGGTTTAACCGTTGTGCAGCAAAGCGTGTTAGCGCATCACGGTCAGATTTATGTTACCGATAGTGATTATGGCGGTGCTTGTTTTCATGTTGTATTACCGATTAAGCCTCAAGGATAGCGATGTCTCAGCAAACAGTATTAGTGGTCGACGATGAAGTCAAAATGCGGCGCTTGCTCGATATTATGTTAACGCAAATGGGTTATGAGGTGTTGCAAGCGGGGGATGGTCAAGAGGCTTTAAATCTGATGCAAACCCATGTCGTTGATTTAGTTATCACTGATTTAAGAATGCCCGTGTTAGACGGCATAGGTTTATTAAAACAGCTTAGAGAGCAGGGTAATGACTTACCTGTGATTGTGATTACCGCCTATGGTACGGTTGAAACCGCCGTTGATGCGATGAAATACGGTGCTAGTGATTATATTCTTAGGCCGTTTGAGCTGGAGTCAGTAACGGCTGCAGTGCAACGGGCATTGCGTTTTGGCAAAGTGCAACGGGAAAATCGGTATTTACGTCAAGAAGTTGAGCAAGGTTGGCGCGGTTTTGTCGGCGACAGCGCGGTGATGCAGCAGATTTACACGCAAATTGAGCAAGTAGCCGCCACTAAAACCAGCGTATTAATCCAAGGTGAAACCGGAACCGGTAAAGAACTCGTTGCGCGTGCCATCCATGCGGCATCTCCTAGAGCCAATGCGTTATTTGTCTCGATTAATTGTGCCGCGATTCCGGCTGAGATTTTAGAAAGTGAATTATTCGGCTATAACAAAGGCGCGTTCACGGGTGCGCATAAAGATAGGATTGGCAAATTTGAGTTAGCCGATGGCGGTACGTTGTTTTTAGATGAAATAACCGAAATGGATTTTAACCTTCAAGCCAAATTACTCAGGGTTTTACAAGAACGCTGTTTAGAACGCTTAGGCAGTAATAAAACCATACCGGTTGATGTACGCGTTATTGCTGCATCGAATAGAAATCCTAAACAAGCGATTCAAGACCAAAAGCTACGGGAAGATTTATTTTATAGGCTTAATGTGTTTACCGTGATATTACCGCCTTTGCGTGAGCGGCGTGAAGACATTATTCCGTTAGCCAAATTCTTTTTAGATAAACATGCACGCGAATTTGGCTTTGGTTATCAAGGCATGGCACAAGATGCTGAGCAGTGTTTAATGGCTTATCCGTGGCCCGGCAATGTGCGTGA
>NZ_LAJX01000128.1 GCF_000963695.1 Methylocucumis oryzae | reverse complement strand
CTTCTGCGACTACCGCATTAAAAAAATCGCTTTCGGACATTTCTTGGCCTGGCGCGGCGTAGTATGACACGTTTTCCAGTGCCATTTTTTGCTCTAACAACTCTTGTACGCGTTTAATACGGCTTGCAACGTGATGTACCGCTTCTTCGGTAAACGGTATCGGTAATAAATCGTATAAATGCCCGTTATGGCTGCAATAGCTTAAGTGTTCGCTATAACATGTGATTTGATGAGTGGCCATAAAACGCTTAATGGCTAAGACCAGCGCTTCATCTAATGGATCAGTGCTGCCTAACGATAACGACAAACCATGACAAACAAAGCGGTGACGCTCTGTGAGCATACGAAATTGTTTACCCAGTTTGCCGCCAATATTTATCCAGTTTTCCGGCGCCACTTCATAAAAATTAACCGCAGATGGGGAACTGGCAAGAACGTGCGGTAGTAACGAACGTCTTAAGCCTAAACCGGCATTTTGAATAGTAGTATGAGTGTCCATTTGACCACCTCGGATGTACTCAGTGAGTGGTACGCATTGCGTACCCTACGGGAAATGATAGTCAAAAAATAAGGCGGCAACCGCCGCCTTATTTTAGATTAAGCTGAAACCTTATGGTTTAGCGGGTGTTAGCGGGTTTTACAGAGACACCTGGTGTTGCTGAGGCTGGTTTTTTGTCAGCAGCACAACCGCCTTCTTTGCCTTTCATCATTTCTGCGCAACCTTGCATGCCTTCACCACAACCTTTCATTTGTGCGCCACAAGCGCCTTCGGCTGATTTAGCGTTTGCGCAGTTTTTCATTTGCTCGCCACATTGGCTGCCGCATTTGCCTTCGGCTGCTTTAGTGTTACCGCAAGCGCCTTCTTTACCTTTCATCATCGCGCCGCAAGTAGACTCCATGCCTTTTTTCATTTTGTCGCCGTCCATCATGGCACCGCATTTACCTTCACCACATTTGCCTTCGCTGGTTTTTGCAGTTGAGCTAGTTTTGCTGCCCGCACATGCGCCTTCTACATTGCTTTTGCTGTCTTTCATACCAGGCATATTGGCGCCACATGCCATTTCGCCAGTTTTAGCGGCTTCAGCAACTTGCATATAACCGTTAGTTAATTCGCTCATGCCAAATGGATTGGCTTCTGCACTCGCAGTTGCAACATTTAATGAAGAAATAATAGCCACGCCCATAGCTGCTGCTAATGGTGATTTACTCTTTGTTTTCATAAATAGTTTCCTGTTTTATTATTTAAAGATGGATGCCTGTGCATCCTGTTTGGTTAACTGAAACATTACCTGAGCCATAACTATACTGCGCTATAAAAAAAATACAATGTGCAGGGTTAATTAACTTCTGGGGTTTTTTGCTCATATTCGCATAAATCAGCAATAACGCAATCACAACACTTAGGCTTGCGCGCAGTACAGACATAACGACCGTGTAAAATCAGCAAATGGTGCGCGTCTTGTTTGTAGCGTTTAGGAACGGCTTGCTCTAAAGCATATTCAACGGCGAGTACCGTTTTGCCTGGAGCTAACCCTGTTCTATTCGCAAGGCGGAATATATGGGTGTCCACCGCAATAGTGGCATGACCAAAGGCTGTGTTTAAGATTACATTAGCGGTTTTTCTTCCGACACCGGCTAACGCTTCTAATTCACTACGGGTTTCGGGTACTTGGCCTTGATGCTTTGCTATGAGCTGCCGACATAAGCTAATAATATTAGTCGCTTTGCTGTTATATAACCCTATGGTTTTAATATGGTTTTTTAAGCCATCTTCACCTAAGGCTAAGATAGCTTCAGGGGTATTGGCTACCGCAAATAGCTTTTCCGTAGCCTTATTCACGCTTTTATCGGTGGCTTGTGCCGATAACACCACCGCAATCAATAGTTCAAAGGTGCTGGTGTAGTTTAATTCTGTCGTGGGTTCAGGAATCGCTAGCGCAAGCTTAGCAAATAATGCCTGGCATTTTTTTGCATTCATGCTTTAAATCATTCGGCTACACATTTTAGTTGGGGGCGGGATATTCAGAGTTCAGGACGCCGTGAATAAATCCCTGTAGGCTTAGCGGCAGCATCCCTGCTGCCAACACCTGCACTCTGAATACCCCGCCCCGCCTTACGTTGGTAGCCAATCATTCTAGTCAAAATGCACCAGCTCATAATCCAATTTAGGCTGACTACCTGCTAATAAATCCGTGAGAAATTTCCAAAACACATCGGCAGACGGTGGGCAGCCTGGTAAAAAGTAGTCAATTTTGACGACTTCATGGATAGGGCGAACTTTATCTAATAACAATGGCAACTCTTCATCATTAGGTACATGCGCATTTTCTACGCCTATACCATGCAAATATGCTTCGGCTAAGCATTCTTCTAATGGAATGAAATTACGCATGGCAGGCAAACCGCCATTAATAGCACACGCGCCTACCGCAACGAGAATTTTGCATTGCTTACGAAATTCGCGCAAGGTATGGACGTTTTCAGAATTACAGACTCCACCTTCGATAAGACCTATATCGCAGTCGCTGCTGCAATGCTCGATGTCAGTCAGTGGCGAACGATCAAATTGTACATGCTCGACTAACGTGACCAAGCGCTCGTCAATGTCTAAGAATGACATGTGACAACCAAAACAGCCGGCTAATGAGGTGGTTGCGACTTTAATTTTATTCGCCATGACGTTGCTCCGTTTCATGCGCTAAACTGACTGCGTCAATTTCTTGATGGTCGTACAGACGCTGTCCAATCGGTACTTGATAACCGGTTCGTTTAATCAATATGGCTCCCGTCGGGCAAATATGCGCTGCTTTGTCGTTTTTATCCAAGTCACTATCTTTTAACAAACCTGTTGCTGAATTAACGGCTAAGTGTTTGTTAATACCGCGTCCGGCAATGGCAAATACGTTTTTACCGTCTTGTTCTATGCTGGCTCTAACGCATAAAGTACAGAAAATGCAGCGGTTATGATCAATTAACACATCGCTATGTGAGGCATCGACGTTGCGATTATGGAAGAACAACGGAAAATGGTCGTCTAGCATATTCAAATGATACGCAACGGCTTGTAATTGACAATTGCCTGTTTTCTCACATGACGGACAAAAATGATTACCTTCGACAAACAACATTTGGGTAATTTTTTGTCTATCATCGTTGAGTTCTTGGCTATTGTTAATAACGTCTTGGCCTTCGGCGGCTGGGAAAGTACATGCAGAACACACACGGCCATTGACTTTAACCGAACACAGCTTACAACTGCCATGCGGGGTAAATTCTGGATGGTGGCATAAATGCGGAATATAAACCCCGGCTGCCGTTGCCGCTTCAATAATGGTTTGGCCATCTTGAAAAGGAATCGTTTTACCGTCTATCGTCAACGTTTTAGTCATGTTCTTCTCCAATTTGCGCTAAATGCGCGCCTGCATCATCACGATTTGCTAACCGTCTTGCTGTTGCTAATGCAGCGTCTAAATCAAACCCCGGCTCGTAGCTAATCTGCTTTAATTGTGCTTGGTAAATTTCAGGATAACGCTCTAAGGTGGTCAAAATAGGATTCGCCGCCGTTTGGCCTAAACCGCAGTGGCTGTATTGTTTGATTAATCGGCATAATTCTTCTAATGCGACAACATCACCGGCAGAGCCATGACCGTCAACGATTTTATCCAATTGTTTTTGCAATAACGAGGTTCCGACACGGCAAGGCGTACAAAAGCCACAACTTTCATGCGCAAAGAAATGCGTAAAGTTTTTAACGATTGCCAATAGCTCCCGACTATTATCAAAAATGATAAATGAACCACCCGTGGCTAAATCTTCAAAGGCTAGTTTTCTGTGTAGTTCTTGATTTGAAATAAACATGCCTGATGGCCCGCCAATTTGCACGCCGAATACGTCATCAGCACCGCACAAGTCTAGGACGGCTTGTACCGTTATGCCAAAAGGTACTTCATAAATGCCAGGTCGTTTACAATCGCCGCTAATGCTTAAGATTTTGGTGCCTTTAGATTTTTCCGTACCCAAATTAGCAAACCAAGCGCCGCCATTAACGGCTATCGCAGCGGCAGCTAAATAGGTTTCTACGTTATTAACAATAGTCGGTTTGCCTAAATAGCCGCTACTCACTGGATAAGGCGGCCGATTACGCGGTATACCCATTTTGCCTTCTAACGATTCAATCAGCGCTGATTCTTCACCGCAAATATAAGCCCCCGCGCCTAAGCATATTTCTATATCGAAGGTAATACCCTGACCTAAAATGTTTTGGCCTAATAATCCAGCTTGTCGGCGCTGCTCGAGTAAGGCGAGTAGTTTTTCATATAAAAATAAATATTCACCACGTAAATATAAAAAACCTTGTTTTGCGCCTATGATGGCCGCAGCAATCGTCATGCCTTCAAACACTTGTTCGGCATAACTATTTAATAGCACTCTATCTTTAAACGTACCCGGCTCGCCTTCATCGGCATTACACACCACGTAGCGTTCTGTTTCCGGTTCTTCTGAGCAAAACCGCCATTTCAATGCGGTCTTAAAACCAGCCCCACCGCGCCCCCGCAATCCAGACAAATCAATCTCAGCCAAGGTTTGTGTGATACCGCGTGTAAACGTTGTGGTTAAGCCTTGGCCGGGCGTAATCGCGCTCGCGAGTAACAAACCGGTTTGCTGAATATTGTCGTTGACAGCAAATAAATGTTTAGGCCATTCCGACAAAGGTTTTTGTTGATTAATTAACTCGGCGATTAAATCGATGCGGGCTTTATCGAGATTGGTTAACGCTAAGCCATTGACTAATCCAGCTGGGCCTTGATCACATAAGCCTGTGCATGAGGTATTATCTAAGCTTACTAAGCCATCCGCGCGAACCTCACCAACCGCGACCTGTAAGCGCTCAGATAGATACGCCATTAATTCGTGTTTACCGAGCATGTGGTCAGTAATCGAGTCACTAATAAACACCTCATACTGGCCTTTAGGCGTTAAATGAAAAAAACTGTAAAATTCGGCGACGGCTAAAATTTGCGTGCGCGGAATGCTTAATAAGTCAGCTAATGTCGTGATAGCTGCTTCTGGAATGTAATGAAAACGCGCTTGCACCGCGCGTAATATGGCTAATAGATTCGTCGCATTATGTTGGTATTTAGCGGCGAGTTGTTCGAGAAAGGCTTTCATAAGTAACCTATTTTCATCAGTTAACTATCAGTAGCAATGCTAGCACTAACCTAGCTTGCTCCCCATTTTTTGATTAAAGCATAAGCTGTCATTAACGGTTGTTCAAATTCTTGCTGGGATAAAAGCGTTGTTAAGCCATGTGCGATTCTATTGGTTTTTTCTGATAAAATCATAAGCATATCAAATTCTTGCATTGATAACTCACCGCTTGAATACATGTGCTTAATTAATTTATCAGCGGGAAATCGATCTACAGGTATGAATTGTGCAATTGCTCGTTTTGCGCAACATGGACTCAAATAAGCTCCATAGATAAAGTAACCCAGGTTCAAGTAACATGTTGTCTTGAATGAGATTTTTTATCGTATCTAGCTTCGTTTGTAGAGCTAACCAAGACGGTAAGTTGTCGTTTGTACTGTATTCAAGGTTATTAGCAACATCTTCATCTGTCACCAGCATAAATCGCCAACCTTTATGTTGAGCAATTTTTTCTGCTAGCTCTTGTAGTTTATCGACAGAAATGCCTAAATGACGAGCATTAACTTCAAAAATAATACCTTCATTATCATTGGTAGCAATTAAGTCTGGTCTATAACCACCTAAATCAAAAGGTAAAGTTTCTGGTTCTGGCTGTAGCGTGACGTGATAACCGTTGGCCTGTAATTGCTGCAGCATTGAATTAACAATAGTTTGTTCAGTCACCGAGTCAAAGTGTATCGTCATAAGTATTCCTGTAATTCCTTAGCAAGTGTAACGCGAACATAAACACATTCTTGCCCCGAAGCAATGCTTTGCAGGCTAATCGAATTTCAGCGCTAGCCAGTAATCCGGATTCGTAGAAATACTGTTATGGTCTTCTCCTGGTAAGCGTTTTAGCTTTGCAATGCCTGGGTTAAATTCATGGAATAGGCGTTCTGAGTCAGAAGGCTTAACGATTTCGTCCTGCTCGGCGACAATGATTAAGGTAGGTATCGCTATATTTTTAGCATAACGCCAAGACTGGAATTTATCCAGTAATAGCCATCGTGCAGGAAACCAGGGAAACTGCTGTGCAGCGGTTTCTTCTAAACTATAAAAAGGTGTTACTAACACTAAGCGTGCAATCTGGCGTTCGCTCGCTAGGCGTGTGGCAATGCCGCTACCTATGCTTCGGCCAATCACGGTAATGTGGGAATGCTGCTTAGCGACCTTATCGTATAAGTTTAAAGCGTCGTTATATAATCCTTGCTCAGACGGTTTACCGGTGCTATCAGCGTAACCTCGATAATGCATCATATAAATCGCATCATTTGGAAAAATGCGCGCATACGCAGGTAAGCTAAACGACACATCTTCTGCATTACCGCCAAAATAAATAACAGCGTTATCCGTGTTTAATGGCTTTACCGATACTTGAATGCTTTCCTTATCCGATACTAGCGATAATACCTCTATGTTATTACGGTTATGTGCAGGCTGAGGATAGTAAATCAGCGTCCGCTGGAACACAAATAATGCAATACAGAATAAAGCATAGGTCAAAACCAATGTGATAATCATGATAGTAAACAGGCGCGTCATTGCCATTAAGTTAAGCATCCGGTTATCGGAGTGCAAGACTTGCCTCGCATACGTTTAAACACCGCACAAAGCAAACTTTGAACTTCAAGATGGCTTAACTTAACGGCAGTAAGGCTGCGCATAAATAATCTATTCAAAACGCGTTATTACTATAGTTAGGATTGGTTTTTCTTCAAACGCTGCTCGGTATCTAGCACTAATTGCGTAGTTTTTAACACAGTATCGGGATTTAAACTCATCGAATCAATGCCGATTTCAACTAAATATTCAGCCATTTCTGGATAATCTGACGGCGCTTGTCCACAAAGTCCACAGTGGCGGTTGTTGCGATGCGCACCGGTGACCGCTAATCGTATCATTTCTTTCACGCCGGCATCGCGTTCATCAAATTCAGCCGCGACAATTGCTGAATCTCTATCAACGCCTAGTGTTAATTGTGTTAAATCATTAGAGCCTATGGAAAAGCCATCGAAGTGCTGCGAGAAGGCATCGATTTGAATCACGTTGTTCGGAATCTCACACATCACATAAATCTGTAAGCCATTGTCGCCACGTTTAAGTCCTTGCTCAGCCATGAAGGCTAATACACGTTGCGCTTCGGCTATGCGACGGCAAAACGGTATCATTAAAATCACGTTGGTCAGTCCCATGTCATTGCGCACTCTACGCATCGCTGCACATTCTAATGCGAAGCCTTCGGCATAAGCGGGATGATAATAGCGGGATGCGCCACGGAAGCCAATCATAGGATTTTCTTCGCTAAATTCGAACCAACGCCCGCCTAGCAAACTGGCGTATTCATTGGATTTAAAATCCGACATGCGCACTACGACGGGTTTCGGATAAAACGCAGCGGCGATGGTCGCAACGCCCTCTGCTAAGCGCTGAATAAAAAACTCGGCAGGTGTTTGATAGTTGTGCGTCAATTGTTGTAATAACGCTAATTCTTGGCTGTCCTTTACCCGCTCAGGATGTAATAACGCCATGGGGTGTGCTTTGATATATTCGGTAATGATAAATTCCATGCGCGCCAAACCCACGCCATCATTAGGCAATAAGCTGGTTTTAAACGCCAGTTCAGGATTACCGATGTTAATCATAATATGTGTTTTAGGCTTAGCCAGTTCCGATAAGTCGGTATGCGTCACCGCAAAAGCTAACTGACCTTGATACACTTTGCCAATATCGCCTTCGGCACATGACACTGTGACTGGGGTGTTGTCCGGAATAATGGTCGTTGCATTATCGCAGCCAATCACGGCTGGTACGCCTAATTCACGCGAAATAATCGCGGCATGACAGGTGCGACCACCGCGATTGGTGATAATTGCCGAGGCTATTTTCATTACCGGTTCCCAATCGGGTGTAGTCATATCTGCAACTAATACATCGCCAGGTTTAAACGTGCTTAACTCGCTTACCTGTCCAATGATACGCGCCGTGCCGGCAGCGATTTTACTACCTACCGCATGGCCGGTGATTAACACCACACCGGGTTCAGTGAGTCGATAATGCTCTAGGACTAAACCTCTACGCTGTGACACCACCGTTTCTGGTCTAGCTTGCACGATATACAACAAGCCATCAAGTCCATCTTTTGCCCATTCCATATCCATAGGCTTTTGAAAACCAGCTTTTGCGCTGTAATGGTTTTCTATCGTTAAGGCATACTCAGCCAGGGTTAACACGTCTTGGTCATTAATACAAAAACGGTTACGCTCTTCAGTTGAAGTGACGACATTACGGGTAGGTTCGCGTGTGCGTCCACCGCTATAAACCATTTTAATTTTTTTCGCGCCTAGGCTGCGTTTTAATACTGCTTTAAAGCCTGCAGTAAACGTAGGCTTGTGCACATAAAACTCGTCGGGGTCAACTGCACCTTGCACCACGTTTTTCCCCTAAGCCATAAGCGCCGGTAATAAACACGACATCTTTAAAACCGGATTCGGTGTCTAATGAGAACATCACGCCGCTGGCAGCTAAATCGGAGCGCACCATTTTCATCACGCCTATAGATAACGCGATTTTGAAATGGTCGAAACCTTGGTCTATACGGTAATGAATCGCTCTATCGGTAAATAAGCTGGCGAAGCAACGTTTACAGGCTTCTAATAAAGCTTGTTCGCCGCGAATATTTAAATAAGTATCTTGCTGACCGGCAAAACTCGCCGTCGGTAAATCTTCGGCAGTAGCTGAACTGCGTACCGCTACACTTAAATCATCGCCGTATTGTTGTTGCAGTTCGGCATAAGCGCTTAAGATTTGCTTGGCTAAATCTTCTGGTAACGGTGCGCTGTAAATTAATTCTCGTGCCGTCAACGCGCGTTTAGCAAGGTCGGTGACATCATCAGGATTTAAACCTGATAAGGTCTGTTTTAAGGTGTGCCAAATCCCTGCCTTATCCAACATATAGCGATAAGCTTCGGCAGTAATGGCAAAACCATTGGGGATTAAAATACCTTTAGGCGTTAACTCCTGATACATTTCGCCTAGCGAGGCATTTTTACCACCTACCAATGGAATATCATCAATCGTTAATTCATTAAACCAACGGATATAGCGGACAGAATTAGACATGGCGGCGCTCCTTAATGTGGCTTCTTCTGAGTATAAATGTCGTTTGGCTTAAATGCTTTGATTTAAGTCAATCTAGCCTTATGGTTTTTTAACCTTAGCTGAGGTTAAGGTTTTTGCCGCCACAGCGGGTACTAAAGTTTGCGATGCGCGCTCAGGTAGTTGCCACATCGCACCCGTCACAGGGTCAACGCCTACTGCGCCAACAACACCTAACACTGTCCAGAAATTCATTTGATACCAGCGGTTATAATCGGCGTTTAACGCCACGTTAGCCGATTTATAACCAGGCTTTTGAAACTCAATTGTGTATTTTGCTCGCTTAAAATAACCCGCACCACTGGCCAAATTCAGTGTTGCCGGTGTCATGCCCGTATAAACAACCTGGCCTTGCCTATTTGTGATTTTAAAATTGGCTTTAGAGGGGGCGCTGGTGAGTATCACGGCGTTTTCCGACTCACTCATTAATGTCGCGCAACCTGATAACGATAAAACCGATGCAATAATCCAAAGTGCTTTCATGAGATAGCCATTAGTGAAGAAAAAGAGGTTAAGACAACCAACACTTAACCAGAAGCTTATTAATTTAGTAAGCGTTTCCATTATAAGCAAGAAATTTGCGCGTTTTTTCGCGTGGGCTACCAACTTTAAACGGGACAATACCAAGCCGGGACAGGTTGTTTAGAATGGCAGAAAACTGCTCCCTGCGTTTTCTGCATTCGCCACGTCCTTGTGGCTTGAGGTGTCGGCAGCAGGGATGCTGCCGCCAAGCCTACAGGGACGTATTTACGGCGTTCTTCACTCTGATAACGC
>NZ_LAJX01000127.1 GCF_000963695.1 Methylocucumis oryzae | reverse complement strand
CGCAGCATGATGCTTGGCTAAATTAGGTAAAATGACTGCGGCCAACGCCATCCCCAAAACAGCTAATGGAAATTCCACTAACCGGTCAGAATAATACAACCAAGACACGCTACCGGGACTCAGTAAAGACGCCACTAGCGTATCCAGCAACAAATTAATTTGTGTCACCGATACGCTAAAAATAGTCGGTAATAACAACGAAAAGAATCGACGCACGCCGGGATGCTTAAAATCAAAACTCAACTTAGGTAATAAATTTAAGCGCGATAATAAAGGTAACTGTACGATTAATTGTAATAATCCAGCCACGCTAACCGAAGCGGCTAACAACGTGACCGGTTGCGAACTTGAAGGCATAACAGCCAACATAGTCATAATCATGACGATATTAAGCAACGCCGGTGTAAAAGCCGGCATAGCGAAATGTCCATGCGCATTTAACACGCTACCCGCCCAAGCGACTAACGTCACAAACAACAAATACGGCATACACCATTGCAATAAAACCGCCGTTAACTCGCGTAGCTCTTCATGTATTGCAAACCCTGGTGCTAATACCCAAATCAGTAAAGGCGCGATAACCACACCTAAAAGACTAACTAGGGTCATTAATAACATTAAAGCGCCCGCGCTGTTAGCCATAAAGCTTTGAACCTGTATCTTATCTCCGGTCGCTTGATAGTCGGCTAATACCGGTACAAACGCATGGGCAAAAGCACCTTCGACAAACAAGCGACGAAATAAATTAGGCACTTTAAACGCAATAAAAAAAGGCATCTGTTGCCAATTCCACACCTAACGTGCGTGCAATCAACATATCGCGAACAAAGCCCAGCAATCGTGACAATAACGTTAAAAGACTGACAATAACAGTCGATTGGAAAAATTTTTGCATTCAAAATGATAAAACCAAGTTGAGGAGTTTGACATAACAATAGTTTATCAGCATAATGCCCGATTTATTTAATCACGTCCTGTAATACGATACATTATGGCTAATACTCCACAAGCAAAGAAACGCGCCAAACAAGCGGAACAAAACCGTATGCGTAACGCTAGTCAACGCAGCAATTTGCGTACTTTTGTCAAAAAAAGTCATCGCTGCTGTCAGAGAAGGTAACAAAGAGAAAGCACTCGCAGCATTTAAAACCGCAGAGCCTATTATTGACTCAGCCGTTAACAAAGGCATTATTCACAAAAATAAAGCCGCAAGAAGCAAAAGCCGTTTAAGCTTAAGAATTAAATCTCTCGCTTAACAGCGTTGTTAAGACCTGGTAGGTTTTAAAACCTACCAAGTTTCTTATATTTATCACTCAGCGTCATCAAGTATTAACAATTTTCTAAACTCAAGATAGTCATCTTGAGTCACTAAGCCATCTTCATTGACATCCGCGCAATCTGCTTGAACCACCCAACATTGCTGATGCCATTGCTCAAATTGCTCAGTCGCTTCTAAATCAAGCCGTTGCTTTAAGAGACTCACTCGCTTAGCGGTTACCGGCGTCGAACTGGTTGCCATTTTCTGCTTAATAAAATTAGTAAACTTAGAGACTCGCGTATAAACACCATAATACCCCGCGCGTCCACACCCTTTTCCCCAACTGGTAACACCTGCTAATACCCATTTTCCGGCTTGCTTAACGACTAACGGTCCACCACTATCCCCTTGACAAGTGTCCCGTTTACCATTCGAATAACCCGCACACATCATGCTGTTAGTAATCACATCATCCCCATAAGCTCGCCGACATGCCGCATCCGACTTAATAGGCACAACGACTTCTTGTAACGCGCCTGGACGATTATCTTCCCCCTCACCTAAAGTCCCCCAGCCCACAGCCGTTGCTTGCACATCCACAAGGCTAGACGTTCCATTGATTAACGACACTACCTTAGCATTGAGCACGGGCTTTGCTAATTGCAGCAAGGCAATATCATTATCTTCACTGTCAACATTATAACCAGGATGAACAATGATTCGCTTAACTGAAACACGCTGCCCGTTATCTTCAGTCAAATCATAAATTTTTGCGATAACATCAAAGGTTTTTATCGTTTCTCCGGGTAAACAATGAGCCGCTGTCACTACCCAATCCGACTTAATTAACGTCCCACCACAAAACTGACCATCATACGGAAACACTTTTTTGCTTACTAAAGCAACCGCCCAAGGCCATTCAGTTCGACCTGCATCTTGCCCACCTATAATTCGACTGTCAGCTAAAACCGCTTTACCAGCGAAGGCTACCAACAATACTAAGGCGTGAGTGATGACTCGCCAATGATTTACTCTCATATTAACTCCAAGACTGTGTAGATTTTGCTTAGTATAGCATTAGCTGATTTGTAACCGCCATTGCTACCTTTACAAAGCATAGTCATCACTGCATTTGTCACTAATTAGTAACAGAATCTACATATAAACGACTTATTAACGCCGTACAGTGAGCAAGTGAACACCTGTTCACACCATACCTATAGATTGATGATAAAAACTTGGAGATATTTATGCGTTTGATGACTACACTACTCGCTGCAGTGGCTTTAATCGCTTCGCTAGCGCCTGTTGTGACTTATGCTGATGAGTCGGTACAATTAGGACCTAGACCTTTTTTCCTTATCGACGATATGGCAAAAAAAGCCCGTTAAAAGCTAAATTACAACAATGCAAAAATGGCCCGTTCTATAAAACCGATTTCTCTATCGGCACCGTGGTGCAGCCATGCAATTCCCAGAACACACTGAGCAATCGTATAAAGCCGGTGCCAAAATGGGCGCGGGCATCCTCGAATGTGACGTTACTTTCACCAAAGACAAAGAATTAGTTTGCCGTCATTCACAATGTGATTTACACACCACCACCAATATCTTAGCCACTGACTTAGCCGCTAAAATGTTCTGTACCACCTGATTTTACTAGCGCTACACCTTTTGCTAACGTGCAATGCTGCACTAGCGATATTACCGTTGCCGAATTCAAAACATTAAAAGGCAAAATGGATGCGGGAAATCCAAAAGCAACAACAGTTGCTGAGTACATGGATGCTACCGCAAACTGGCGTACCGATTTGTATTCAGCAAATGGCACGTTAATGACGCATAAAGAAAGCATTGCGTTATTTAAAAAATTAGGCGTAAAAATGACGCCTGAACTGAAAGCACCTAGCGTAACCATGCCATTCGATGGTTTCACGCAAGAAGCTTATGCGCAAAAAATGATTGATGAATACAAAGTAGCAGGCGTTAATCCTAAACGCGTATATGCGCAATCGTTTAGCCAAAGCGATGTGGAATACTGGCTGAAAAACGAACCGGCTTTTGGTAAACAAGCAGTTGCATTACAAGATTTAAACACACCGGAAGACGTAACGGCTGCAATGGCAAAAAATTCCTGAATTAGTCGCTGCCGGTGTACAAATCATCGCACCACCGACCTGGACTTTAGTGGCTTTAGATGCGAATAACAAAATTATTGCTTCTGACTATGCTAAAGCGCTTAAAGCCGCTGGCTTAAAAATCATTACTTGGACCTTAGAGCGTTCAGGGTTATTGAAAAATGGCGGTGGCTATTATTACCAATCAGTCACTAACGGCATCAGCACTGACGGCGATACAATGGTGATGATGAATGTATTAGCGAAAGAAGTAGGTGTTATGGGCATCTTCTCAGATTGGCCTGCAACGGTGACTTATTATGCTAACTGCATGGATTTAAAATAAGACTTCAGTCAGTGAGCCGGTTATCCGGCTCACGTCCATTAGGTTATCCACAAAACCTGTGGATAACTTTGTGGATAACACCGGGATAAGCTTGCTAAGATATGAAAATCACAGTTGTTTTGTTAAATTGTTACTTTTTTATACAAATAAAAACTAATTATAAATCAATAATATATAATTACTGTTAAGATAACAACTACTTAAACCAACTCTGTCTGACTCGATAATACCCTTCTGTGTATAAGCTTTACATCAACGGTAATATTTCTGACAACAATCGCCCATTCGTTGCCAAGATTTCTTTAGGAAACAAGCCTGGCTTACCGGAAAAATCGGTTAATGTCGCCCCGGCTTCTTGGGCGATTAATGCACCTGCCGCCACATCATATAAATTCAATTCTTGCTCCCAAAACGCATCGACTTGCCCATCTGCGACTAAACATAAATCTAACGCGGCTGAACCAAAACGCCGTTGCCCTGTTGTGCGCTCGGCAATACGCCCAAAGCGCGCTAAATTATTGTCTGACAAATACGAGCGCAAACAAGCAAACCCGGTTGCGACCATCGCATCGCTTAACTGTTCTTCGGTCGATACACGAATCGATTGACCATTTTTAAACGCGCCATGACCTTTTTTGTGCGCAATAATAGTCATTTAACGCAGGTGCATAGACTGCGCCTAATTCAATCTCATCGTCAATTTGCAAGGCAACGCTAATCGCCCAAAAATATTGGCCTTTAGCAAAAGAATGCGTACCGTCAATAGGGTCGACCACCCAACGCGCATGTTGATTGGCCGATTGACCACTTTCTTCACCCCAAAAACCGTAATCTGGACACAGTTTATGCAATTCATCTTTAAGAAATAATTCCACAGCCAGGTCGGTTTCCGTAACTAAATCGCGCGGACTTTTTTTAGTCACAGCAACGCGCTTGACATCGTTAAAATGAGTCAGCGCTAACTGACCTGCCGCGCGCACAATAAGCTCTAGTTGATTTGGTAAATTCATAAATAAATGTAGGAAGGAAAAACTGTTAGGGAGTTGCTAAGCAAATATCTGAGGCAATGCTGAATTGATAATTTTTATCTAAACAATGATCTAGCCACTTTTTGCAAAAAATAATTCAACCGCCATTTGTAGTGCATGATTTCATAGCTTAACCCAGGGTCTTGAAATACCTTCGACACATTATCTCTAACATGATCGCTTAGCACTTCAGCCAAACACGCATCCAAATACACACGAATAATGACTTGAGGTATGCCTTTTAGCGCAGGATTTTTACTGAAACAATGGGTTAACTCTACGGTTAAGGTATAAGCGCTTTGCTCTAATACGGTTAACTGTAATTGACTATGTCGCGGCGACACGCCAATAGCAGCGGTACGCACGTTAAGTAAATTAGGGATTAGTTTGAACAGCTTTTGATAATTCGATTCGCAGAGTTGTTGTAGGCAAAGCGATTGGTTAGTCGGATTAAACTCCATAACGAGTTTATTCACTGTAACACGCGTAAGCGCTAGCCGTTTCCCATAATACGACTTGCACGACGTTAAAACCGGATAACTGCAAAATGTTTAAAAATCATTTTGCTTAACACTTCAGCGGTAGGATGCTCATCTAATACCATAAAACGCTCATTTGCATCGGTTAGCATAGGTATTAATGGATCGTCTTTATGTAATAAAAAATTATGATCTAAATAAGTATCGACAAAACTTTCGACACAGTCTTTGATGTCAGAAAAGTCACACACCATGCTTTGCTCATTTAATGACGCCTGTTGTATCGAAACCGAGGCTTTTACACTATGACCATGTAAATGTCGGCATTTACCGCCATGATTCATTAAACGGTGACCATAGCAAAAATAAACTTCTTTAGTAATTGTGTACATGAAGACTTAATCTATCCAAGATAAAAATTTTTAAGAGTGTACTATAAATTGACCTGAAACTCCCACTGGCATTGGCTAAAAACCATGAACAGCAATTGCACAATAGACTGGCTAGAAAAGCAGGTTATTTATATTTAATCTCTACCGCTGAACTGCCGGGTAAACGTGTTAACTTGCGAATTAACTCATCTGTTGGTTGCACGCGCCAAGCATCACCTAAACGTAAGGACGCTTTTGCTTGGTTAGAGCTGTAATGAATTTCTACCGGACATTGGCCTTTGCTGTGCTCAGTTAAAATATCCCGTAAGCGATTAAGCCATTGAATTGCACTAGCCGCCGAGTCACTATGCCAATTAAACTGTATCGCTTTACTAAATGCGGCTCTTGCTTGCTCTATGTCGTAGAGTTTATCGACAGTCAAACGCGGTGTGTTAGAAAAGCTATCTATCGCAACATTACCTTCAACAATAACAATGCCGCTATTATTTAATAGCTCTTTGTATTTGTCATAACCCTCGCCAAACACGGCACATTCCAATATACCGGATTTATCATCTAACATAAAAAAACGCCATCGTTTTGCCATTTTTATTCTGGCGTAAACGTAAGTCCAAGATTAAACCGGCTAGTTTTGCGTTAATCCCACCAGCGCCTGGGCGTGAACGATTTGCGGACTCTTTTACTGTGGCGACTTTACCATGCGTAAACTGGGCTAACTCAGCTTCATAGGCATCAAGTGGATGCCCTGATAAATACAACCCCAAAATAGCTTTTTCCGCTTCTAACTTGGCTTGCGGAGACCATGGCTCAACAACTGCAGAATAAGTCTCTGAGGTTTGTGATGGCGGGTCGTCATGAGCTTGCACGGCTAAACCGAATAAGTCATTTTGCCCCGTTTGTTCTAGCTTGCCATGCAACTCGGCAATGCGTAAGGCCGTATCTAATTCAGCGAGTAACGTAGCTCGACAGTCATGAAAACTATCAAAACGCCCCGGCTTTTATAAGCGCTTCTAACACGCGTTTATTAACTTTACGCAAATCTACGCGTTTACATAAATCATAGAGGCCTTGGTAGACGCCGTTTTTACGTTCGCTTAATAACACGTCTTCAACGGCCGCCTCCCCTACGCCTTTTATCGCGCCTAAGCCATAGACAATATGACCTAAAGCGTTGACGATAAATTTATGCTCGGATTGATTAATATCCGGCGGCGTAATCGTAAGTTTCATTTGTTTGCATTCATCGATTAACATCACGACTTTATCAGTATTATCCATATCCGACGATAATACCGCCGCCATAAATGCCGCCGGGTAATGTTTTTTCAACCATGCCGTTTGATAAGCGACTAACGCATACGCTGCCGAGTGGCTTTTGTTAAAACCATAACCAGCGAATTTTTCCATTAAATCGAAAATATACGTCGCAATTTTTTCATCGACATTATTCGCCACCGCACCGGTCGTAAATTTAGCCCGCTCTTTCGCCAT
The DNA here is from genome assembly GCF_000963695.1 of Methylocucumis oryzae. Lineage (GTDB taxonomy): Bacteria > Pseudomonadota > Gammaproteobacteria > Methylococcales > Methylomonadaceae > Methylovulum > Methylovulum oryzae. The sequence goes on along the minus strand of NZ_LAJX01000127.1, from coordinate 8,226 downwards.
TTCTTCGGGCTTTTTCTTACCCATAGCGCGCCGTAACATATCGGCACCGCCTAGCGTGTAACCGGCCATTTCACGCGCGATTTGCATGACTTGCTCTTGATATAAGATAACGCCGTTAGTTGGCCGTAAAATCGGCTCTAACATGGGATGAGCGTATTCAGCTTTGGCACCGTGTTTAACATTAATGTAATCATCAACCATGCCCGATTCCAACGGACCTGGCCTAAACAACGCCACTAACGCAATAATATCGTCGAAACAATCCGGCTTAAGTTTTTTAATCAGCTCTTTCATACCGCGCGATTCAAGCTGAAACACGGCAGTAGTTTGGCCTTTTTTTAATAAATCATACGTCGCTAAGTCATCACGGCGAATAGTCGTAATATCGAGTAGTGCCTCACCGCGTTGCTGTTTGTCTCGATTTATTGTTTGCAACGCCCAATCGATAATAGTGAGGGTACGCAAACCTAAAAAAGTCGAATTTCACCAAACCTACGGCTTCAACATCGTCTTTATCGAACTGAGTGACTAAATTACTACCGTCTTCCTCGCAATATAACGGCGCAAAATCGGTTAGCTTGGTTGGTGCAATCACGACGCCACCGGCATGTTTGCCAGGGTTTCTGACCGTACCTTCTAGCGCTAGAGCCATATCAATCAGGCTTTTAACTTCTTCTTCGGTATCGTAAAGCTGTTTTAATTCAGGGCTATCGGTTAATGCTTTGGTTAACGTCATGCCGAGTTCAAACGGTATTAACTTAGCCAACCGGTCAACAAAACCGTAACCAAAACCTAACACCCTACCCACATCACGAATAACCGCTTTCGCCGCCATTGAGCCATAAGTAATAATTTGCGCGACATGGTCACGGCCATAATGCTCAGCAACATAATTAATCACTTCATCGCGCCTATCCATGCAAAAGTCAATATCGAAGTCCGGCATGGAAATACGCTCTGGATTCAAAAAGCGCTCAAATAGCAAATCAAATTCAATCGGGTCTAAGTCAGTAATTTTTAACGCATACGCGACTAACGAACCGCGCACCCGAACCCCGCCCAGGCCCTACCGGAATCGCATGATTTTTGCCCATTGGATAAAATCGGCAACAATCATGAAATAACCTGGAAAGCCCATTTCGTTAATCACCTTCAGCTCAGTTGCTAACCGCTGGTAATAAACTGCTTGATTTTCCTCGTCAGTACCGTTGCCAACTGCCGGATAGTGTTGTAAGCGTTCTGCTAAGCCTTGCGTAGCCTCTCGCGTCATCACATCACCTAGCGTCATCCCTTCGGGTACGGGATAATCCGGTAAAAAGTTTTTACCTAAGGTTAAGCGAATATTGCAGCGCTTAGCGATTTCAACGGTATTTGCCAAGGCTTCAGGAATATCCTTAAACAACTCTTGCATCTCAGCACTGCTGCGCAAATATTGCTGGTCGGTATAATCTTTAGGCCGCTTGCTATCATCTAACACACGACCTTGGTTAATACACACTCTGACCTCATGCGCGGCAAAATCCTTGGCATGAAGAAAACGCACATCATTGGTCGCAACCACCGGCAAGCCCTGCTCAACCGCTAAATCCAAAGCTGCTTGAATATAACGCTCTTCATCGGGTTTACCCACGCGTTGTAACTCTAAGTAAAAACTGTTGTGAAACAACTTAGCCCAATACTGCGCGCATTCACGTGCCAACACGGTATTTTCAGCCAACAACGCTTTACCTATGTCTCCCTCCATCGCACCTGATAACGCGATTAAACCGTCATGGTTTTCTTCTAACCAGGTCTTTTTCAATAAAGGAACGCCTAGAGACTGGCCTTCACGATAAGCTTTAGAAATCAACTCAGTCAATGCCACATAACCTTGCTGATTTTTTACCAACAAAGTCAAACGCGTAGGCGTAGCATCATCATGAGCGGCAATTAACACATCGGCACCGGCAATTGGCTTAATCGCTGCCCCCAGCGCCGCTTTATAGAATTTTACCAGCGCAAACAAATTAACATGATCCGTCACCGCGACCGCTGGCATGTTGAGTTCGGCTAAGCGCTTAACCAATGGCTTAATTTTGACAATACCGTCAACCAAAGAAAATTCGGTATGTAGTTTTAAATGAATAAAATCAGGTTGCATTTAGGCGTTGAAAGAAATTCTACGGCCGTCAATTATATATGCGCTTGGCTTTGTATAGGAAAAAATGGCTACCAACTTAGGATTTGGCTAAAAATAATTTCCCGAATTGAAATTGTCGAAACTGCATAGACCCTGCAGGTTTTTGGGACCTGCGAGGTCTTAATCAGTAGATTAATATTGAGCAAACACTTAAGAGGGGACAGATGTAATTTTTAGACGGCTAATTTTAAGCTGATTTTCTGCGTTTTGCTGCAACTAACCCTACAAGGCTCGAACCGAATAACCAAATTGCGCCCGGAATAGGCGTATTTACAACGCTAACGTTATCCAACAAAGCACCAACATTGTCATTGCTGTTATTGTCGAAACTTAGACTGTACAAACCTGAGGTTGTAGGTGAAAACAGCAACGAATAGGTCGTTAGTCCAGCACTAGAAGCAATATTTAAAATAGCCATAGAAGATGTTCCGAAACTTACGTTAACAGATTCGGTGCTACCACGGTGGCTACCAGCGAGTTGAAACGAGGCTATATATTGTACGCCACCCACTAAAGAAAGAGATTTCGAAAGAATCCCAGCATTGTTGGTAGAGCCATCCAAATCAATATAACGACCGTTTCCTGGGATAAAATCAAAAAAAGTTAGTCTGACCGATTACATCAACCGTGCCAGAACTGACTGTCCAACCCGATGGGGCGGTATTCAAACCCAAAACATTACTATCAAAATTATCTGAAAATACTGTAGCGGCGTTTGCTAAAGGTGTCGTAAATGTAGCAAGTGACAATATCAATGTGCGTAGTAACATATATAAAAACCTTAATTAATGATTGATAGAGATTACAGACTAGCACTTTAGTTTTTTTAGTCGATGAGGGCTTTATCCCTCATATTTAGGCTATCTATCCCAAATACTTGAAAATCCACTTTCGTTAACGTTATTAACATTAAAAATACAGTCCTTTTTGGGACGCGAATCTTGGTTTCTTTTTTATCTTTAATATTGGCAAAAAAAAAGCCGGAAAACGTTCCGGCTTTGCACAAGAGGGAATGAAGAAAAACTTAACCTTCACCAGGCACTAAACCAACTGAACCTGGTTTTATACGCTTACAAGTCACCACAACATCTTCAAGATGGCATGTTTTCTTACCACTGTCTGTTCCACTGCAGTCAGTGCACACCAACTTGCCATTCTCTTTTATCGCTTCAACATGCCAACCATACCCTTGAGATTGACAAAATTTACGGCTATATCGGTTTAGTTGATAAGGTTTAAGCGCCATCGCTTCGGCGTCATTATTCTTGGCGCAACTCGACGACGACAAGGTGTTTGCCATTAAATCTCGGTAAATATAGTCGGTTGCCAAACTTTGCTGCGCAGAACAGGCGAGGACTAATCCGGTTAAAATCATTAATAGTTTATTATTCATAGACTTTCTGGCTCCGCTTATCCCAATACGCGAATATTCATTTGCACGAGCTCTTCATCGGCTTGTTTTTGAATGGCATCGTATTTACCGCTCTCACTTTGCTTAACTAATACAATCCCTATCACAAGCGTACAAACCGCTAACCCGATGTATAACCAAAATTGATCTAGTTTTTGTTCTTGAATCATCTCATCACCCCAAATCGCTTAATGCCGCGCCAAAATTAATATGAAAGACTTGATTGTTTAACACCAATGCCGGAACCGATTTAACCCCTATATTTTTTGCCTCGGTAATACGTGAGGCTTGTTCACCTAAGTGAATAATTTCAATTTCATAACTTTGCTTATCAATAGCGTCAGCGACCATTTGCTCGGCAGCTACGCAGACAGGACACCCTGCGTGATAAAAATATGCTTTATTCATAATACCCCCTATTTAGTTTCGAGTCGAAACTATAGTGAATAATTGATTTCTTGTCAATTATAACCATAGCTATTAGTATTGATTCAATACTAATAATAAAACAATCAAGCATCTACGGAGCATCAATTGCTACAAGCACGGCAATACCTGCCCGTAAGACGACTGGCTACTCCTATTGCCAATAGCGGATTAATAAAATCTCTATCTTTGCTTGAAATGCTTAAGACGTCTCCCCATATCAAGTCATAACAAATACCCTATCAAATGAAGGTAAAACTATGCGAATGGATAAATTAACCAGTAAATTTCAAGCCGCCTTAGCCGATGCTCAAAGCTTAGCGCTTGGCAAAGACCACCAGTTCATCGAGCCAGTGCATGTATTAGTGGCACTGTTAGAACAACAAGGTGGTAGCGTTAAACCCCTATTAGCTAAAATCAATGTTAACGTCACACAATTACAAGCTGACTTAGCTAAAGAACTTAAACGCATCGCGACCGTTAGCGGCACAGGCGGCGATGTGCAAATATCGAATGAATTAACTCGATTATTAAATTTAACCGATAAATTAGCGCAAAAACGTAATGATAAATTCATCTCTAGCGAGCTATTCGTATTAGCTGCAATAGAAGAAAAAGGCGTTTTTACAAGAGTTATTGAAAAAAGCCGGTGTGACTAAACAAAATTTAAGAACTAGCGGTAAATCAGCTACGAGGCGGCGAAAACGTCAGCGATGCCAATGCTGAAGATCAACGGCAAGCGTTAAGCAAATACACGATTAATCTGACTGAACGAGCCGAACAAGGCAAATTAGACCCTGTTATTGGCAGAGACGATGAAATTCGGCGCACGATTCAAGTGTTGCAACGGCGCACGAAAAATAATCCTGTGCTGATTGGCGAGCCTGGTGTCGGTAAAACGGCAATTGTCGAAGGCCTAGCACAACGCATTGTCAATGGCGAAGTGCCAGAAGGTATAAAAGGCAAACAAGTTTTAGCCCTAGACATGGCTGCACTTATCGCTGGCGCTAAATTCCGTGGCGAGTTTGAAGAACGCTTGAAAGCGGTACTCAATGATTTAGCCAAGCAAGAAGGTCAAGTCATTTTATTTATTGATGAATTACATACGATGGTCGGCGCGGGCAAAGCCGAAGGCGCTATGGATGCCGGCAATATGTTAAAACCGGCGTTAGCGCGGGGTGAATTGCATTGCGTTGGTGCGACTACATTAGATGAATATCGCAAATATGTAGAGAAAGATGCTGCCTTAGAGCGCCGTTTTCAAAAAGTGCTCGTCGATCAACCTAGCGTTGAGGACACGATTGCTATTTTGCGCGGTTTAAAAGAGAAATACGAAGTGCATCATGGGGTTGATATTACAGACCCGGCGATTATTGCAGCGGCTAATTTGTCGTACCGTTATATCGCTGATAGACAATTACCTGATAAAGCCATTGATTTAATTGATGAGGCGGCTAGTCGTATCCGTATGGAAATGGATTCTAAACCAGAAGAAATGGATAAGCTGTATAGGCGTTTAATTCAACTTAAAATCGAGCAAGTCGCGTTAAAGAAAGAAACCGATGCCGCGTCGAAAAAACGCTTAGAAAGCTTAGAAGACGATATTGCTGAATTAGAAAAAGACTATTCGGACTTAGAAGAAATCTGGAAAGCCGAAAAAGCGTCTTTACAAGGCTCGGCGTCGATTAAGGAAAAGTTAGAACAAGCCAAAACCGAGTTAGAAGCGGCAAGTCGAGCGAATGACTTAAATCGGCAGGCCGAATTGCGCTATGGCATTATCCCGGCACTGGAAAAGCAACTTGCACAAGCCGATGCGGGTGAAACACAAAAAATGACCTTGTTGCGTAATAAAGTTACCGATGAAGAAATTGCCGAAGTCGTTTCTAAATGGACCGGTATTCCAGTATCGAAAATGCTTGAAGGCGAACGCGAGAAATTATTGCAAATGGAAACGCAATTAAGTAAACGCGTAGTCGGACAAGAAGAAGCATTAAAAGCGGTCAGTAATGCCATACGGCGCTCGCGTGCCGGCTTATCGGATCCAAACCGACCTAATGGCTCGTTTTTATTTTTAGGCCCTACCGGTGTCGGTAAAACAGAGCTATGTAAAGCTTTAGCAGAATTTTTATTTGATACTACCGATGCGATGGTGCGTATCGATATGTCTGAGTTTATGGAAAAACATTCGGTCGCGCGTTTAATCGGTGCGCCTCCGGGTTATGTTGGCTATGAAGAAGGCGGTTATTTAACTGAACTCGTTAGACGCAAACCGTATTCGGTCGTGTTATTAGATGAAATCGAAAAAGCCCATGCCGATGTGTTTAACGTATTATTGCAAGTGCTAGATGATGGTCGTTTAACCGACGGTCAAGGTCGTACGGTAGATTTTAGAAATACTGTGATTGTCATGACATCTAATTTAGGCTCAGATGTGATTCAAGAGCTAGCGGGTGAAGCGTTATATCCAGTTATGAAAGCCTCGGTTATGGATAAAGTCAGCCAGTATTTCAGACCGGAATTTATTAACCGCATCGACGAAGCCGTTGTATTCCACCCATTAGGACGCAAGCAAATCCGAGCGATAGCGACGATACAACTCGACTTGCTACGGGCGCGTTTACAAGAGCGTGAGATAACCTTAGCGGTTAGCGATGAAGCGTTAGATTTACTCGGCCAAGCTGGTTTTGACCCCGTGTACGGCGCAAGACCGCTAAAACGCGCGATTCAACAACAACTAGAAAATCCGCTGGCACAACAATTATTGCAAGGCAAATTCGCGCCCGGCGATACGATACATGTTGAGTTAGCAGATAATGGGCACTTAGTGTTTAAACATTAAGTGCGCTAAGCCAGACCGTGGAATCCACTTTAAGAAGCATTAGAAGCCAAAAAAATAAATCAGTGCAATGGTAGACATGTATAAATCATTAGGTGGTGGCTGACAGACATCATAATTTGACTCCCAGCAGCATATTGAGCCGCTAGCTACAATGCGGCTCAACTCCTAACAATGATGGAAAGGAAACGAGCTATTGTTAACTGCTTGAGCCAGGGTCATGCCACACTTTATGAATTAACACTTCGTTAATATATTTACTCGCGTCGATATTCCAATCTTCGGGTTTGATAATGTTTCTAATGGTATAAACCTCCCCTTTTTTATCACAAATCATTTGCGATAAAATCGACGATTTCTTCCGGAATTGGTTGTTTATTTTCATCCATCAATAAAATGACTTTAGGTCTTAACTTAGTTCTGTCATTGACTTCAATCACAATCGCAATATAGCCATTCGTCATTAACACTAAGCTACCAGGTGGATATACACCCAGGCTTTCAATAAACTTAATCACTAGCCGCCTATCCCATTGCTGCCCAGCATTTTTCATTAACGCGGCAATAGCCTCTAAATGGGTTTTACTCGTATCATAATCTTTCCTGCTGAGCATCGCGTCATAAGCATCGACGATTGAAATGATTTTAGAATAATCTGAAAACGATGCCGTCTTAGCATTTTTAGGATAGCCACCTGAACCATTAACATGCATGTGATGGGTTAATGCCGTTAACGCAACCGAATAATCAAAATGATCGCTAGATTTTAATAGCTCGAAGCCAAGTGTCGTATGCGTTTTCATGATTTCAAACTCTTCTTCGCTTAGCTTGCCACGTTTATGTAGAATTTTTAGTGGCAGTTGCATTTTACCAATATCGTGCATCATGCCGCACAAACCTAGATTCGCAATCGCGTCATTAGAAAGATTTAAATAGCGACCAAAGATAACCGCCAATACACTAACATTTAAACTATGCTGCATGGTGTATTTGTCTTTATTGCGCATTTGGGTAAGCCAAAGCATCGCATCAGGTGAACTCATCACACTATTAATGCATTCTGCCACGGCTTTTTTAGCCAACCAGCCATCAATACCGGCACCCTTAGCCGCCGTTTTCATGAAATTAGCAACTAAATATTCGGTGTTGGCATAGACATTTTCCGCCCGCAAGATTTCACGCTCAAACGTGCCAAATTTCTCCGGCGGCGGCTTATCAAAATCAATTTGACTAATGATGTTAGTCTGAACATTCGAGCGAGCTAATAAACTGTTGTAGTTAATCCGCTTGGTTTTTGTCTTATCGATGTAAACATAAGTACAAAAAWMTTTTAATAGCATCGATTTGAGCTTGCGTTTTTAACTTCAAAGCCTT
>NZ_LAJX01000126.1 GCF_000963695.1 Methylocucumis oryzae | reverse complement strand
GCTTGTTGACTTTCCATGCGTTTGCGCATTTCCAATTCGTACAGCTTTGCTTTCAGCTGCTTCATTGCCGTATCGCGGTTTTTATGCTGTGAGCGGTCACTTTGACACTGAACCACAACACCGGTTGGATTATGGGTAATTCGCACCGCCGATTCTGTTCGGTTAATATGCTGGCCACCGGCACCACTCGCCCGGTACACATCAACGCGTAAATCGGCTGGATTAATATCTATCGCAATATTATCGTCAATCTCTGGCGAGACAAATACCGACGCAAACGATGTATGGCGACGATTACCTGAATCGAACGGCGATTTTCTGACTAAGCGATGCACGCCTGTTTCTGTTCTAAGCCAGCCAAACGCATATTCACCTTCAAAACGAATCGTCGCGCTTTTAATTCCTGCTACATCACCATCAGACTCTTCAATTAATTCGGTTTTAAAACCCCGGCGCTCACCCCAGCGCAAATACATGCGTTCTATCATCGCTGCCCAATCTTGTGCTTCTGTACCGCCAGAACCTGACTGAATATCCAAAAACGCATTACACGCATCCATTTCACCGGAAAACATGCGTCTAAACTCTAAATCAGCGACTTGTTTTTCTAAATAGTCTAAATCGGTTACAACGGTGTCAACAGTTGCTTCATCGTTTTCGTCAACAGCCATTGCCAATAATTCAGCGGCATCGGTTAAGCCTTGCTCTAGCTCGCGTATAGTATTAACAACAACTTCCAATTGTCCACGCTCTTTGCCAAGCGCTTGTGCTTGTTCGGGTTTATCCCAAATTTTGGGGTCTTCTAATTCCCGTAATACCTCGACCAGGCGTTCTTGCTTATTATCAAAGTCAAAGATACCTCCTAAGCGCACTACCCCGCTCAGTTAGCTCAGCTATCTTATTTTTTATCGGATTAATCTCTTGCATGGATATAAACCTAACCGTTTAAACGCTAAAAAGCTGAGCATTATAACTCAACGATTACTCATTTTGAGAAAGCGATGATGACTAGCTTTTGTTCACGACACTATCGAACACTAAACCGGAATAACTAACCTAGCTTATAATGGTCGGTAATCTGCATTAATTAAAACGCTTTTCATCATCAAACATGTTCAAACCCAAAGACTTTTTGGAAACCGCCGAAGGTTTGCTATTCGCCGTTGTCTCGGCTCAATTAGAGCAGGATAAATGCTTATGCTTTCTTCGTTACGTTAAGCATAACGGACAATGGCGAAAGTATGCCACCGACGACGCCAATGTATTTCTACAACAGAATTATCCTGAGTATTTGCATTACTCGCAGCAACTAGATGCTGAGCTACATGCAGTTGAGCTTCATCGGGTCAGTCAGCATCATTGCCCTCGCCGCCGCCTGCATAACCTGCTGACACAACCGCCCGATGATGAAGTAGAGCAGGATTTATATCAATTGGCTCAACTTCTGTTTAACCATAAGCTAGATTTAACTCAAGTAGGTATTACAGGTTCTTTGCTGGCAGCGGTGCATAATACACGCTCCGATATTGACCTTGTATGTTACGAACACGCAACATTCGAGCAGGCACGTGCATTAATTGAACACCTGGTTAACCAAGGTTGGTTATCGGCGCTATCTGAAGCGGATTGGCATGAATCGTATCAACGGAGAGATTCGGAATTAAGCTTTACGGAATATGTGTGGCATGAACAACGTAAATTTAATAAAGCCGTCATTAATGGGCGTAAATTTGACTTAAGCTTGGTTAATAGCGCGCCAATGTCAACTGAGCGTTATCATAAACTGTCAGCCATTAAACTGCGTTGCCAAGTGCTGGATGACTCGCAAGCATTTGCCTATCCAGCACAATTAGGGTTAAATCACCCTGAAATTACCAGTGTTGTTAGCTTTACTGCTACCTATAACGGCCAAGCCTTTTATGGTGAAACCGTTGAAATTGCTGGCTTATTGGAGCAAAGTGAATCTGGGCAAAAACGTATCGTCGTAGGTTCATCGCGAGAAGCGAAAGGCGAATATATTAAAGTTATCCATGCTTAAAATTCCAAAATTTTCTGCGGTTATTTTTGACTTAGACGGCTTAGTCTTAGATACCGAATCCGGTTATCGACTGGCTTGGCAAGAGGCCGCTGCCCATTTAGGTTACAGTTTAAGTCAAGAATTTTTACATGGTTTAACGGGCTTAACCGGCACAGCCATAACGCACGAGCTTTTTAACCTGTTAGGCGCAGATTTTCCCAGTCAGCTATTTTTTGAGCTATCTGCGGAAATTTGGCGCCACCACGCAGAAACCCAAGGCATTAGCGTTAAATCCGGTGTCTACGATTGCTTAGCGAAATTAATCCAGCTCAATATGCCTTATGCCTTAGCTACCAATAGTCGTAAAACTAATGCATTAGAATGTCTACGTTATGCCAACCTAGATGATAGTTTTCCCAACCTGATATGCCGAGATGATGTCAGCTCAGGCAAACCTGCCCCTGATATTTATTATGCAACGGCCCACGCTTTATCAGTGGATATTGCTCAATGTTTAGTCTTAGAAGACTCTTACCCTGGCGTACTCGCTGCAGTAACGGCTGGTGCTTACTGTGTTTACGTGCCATCGACACCGAAAGTTGATGTGAACGCATTACAGCAATGTCATTTACTGCTAATGAACTTAGAACAAGCCCTTGATTTAATTTTTACTCCCTCTAACCTTGCTCAATAGCACAAACAACGCGGGCTTTTGCCGATTGATAAGGTTATAATTTTGTATTCTGTGACTACTTAAGCGTACCCCACCTTGATTGATCAACATTCTTATATTTCAGTCGTAGCGCCTGCCCGACTACACATGGGCTTCTTTGATTTAAGTGGCGCTTTAGACAGACAATTCGGCAGCATAGGCGTTGCTTTAAATGAAATTAGTACTCGCATCTCGGTTACTCGAAGTGCTGCTCGATTAATTACTGGCCCATCAGCAGAAAAAGCCGATTATTGTTTAAGCTTACTCTGCCAAAGTTTAAATGTATCCGACCAGGTTAATATCAAGATTGAAGAAGCCATTCCTGAACATGTAGGCTTAGGTTCAGGGACTCAAATGTCGTTAGCTATTGGCTCCGCACTTAATGCTCTTTATTGTTTAGGGCTTAGCGTACGCGAGATAGCGAGATTACCGAACGCGGGCAACGCTCAGGCATAGGCATAGGCATTTTTGAACAAGGTGGTTTAGTCGTCGATGGTGGGCGTGGCAGCACAACCTTAACTCCCCCGGTTATCGCTCAAATGTCTGTACCTGAAGATTGGCGCTTCATTTTAATCTTTGACAGCCGTGGGCAAGGTTTGCACGGCATCCAAGAAATTCAAGCCTTTAATGAACTCCCCCCTTTCTCTGTTACAGAGGCTCAGCGTTTGTGTCATTTATTGCTGATGCAAGGGTTACCTGCCTTAGCTGAACACGATTTAACTCGCTTTGGTGAAGTTATCACTCAATTACAAACATCGGTAGGCACTCATTTCGCCGCCGCACAAGGCGGTGTGTTTACTAGCTCAGAGGTCGCATCAGTAATGGCATGGTTGGTCGAACAAGGCGCTGTTGCGATAGGCCAAACGTCTTGGGGACCCACGGGTTTTTGTGCAGTATCAAATGCTAAGCTGGCCGATATGTTAATAGAGCAATTAAACCTACGTTTTGCCCATTTTGATAAATTAAGCTTTTTAGTTGCCAGCCCTAGAAATAATGGTGGCTATATTCGTATCTTAAAACATAGCCATACTTGATAATAAGCCGGAAACTAAACGTCATGCACCAAAGAATGCGCGCAGATTCAACTTTTTAGATAGGAAGGGTGCGCTGTGTGCACCTTTATAACATCATAAAAATCAATGAAAAAGGTACGCACAGCGCATCCTACAACAACACAAGATACCAAAAACTTGACGGTTCTAAAGTATATGTGAAAAATGGCGTTTAGGTTGTGATTAAGAGGGGATTTCTTCCGAAAAGCACGTTATTTGACGCAGGCGAGCCATGAATGAGTCTTTGGAGCATGGAATACACCTTATTTTGCTTGTTACTAAGTTGCTCTCATGGGCGGCATAACCTGCCTAGATAACGGCCCGAATACAAATTACGGCTCTGAAATTGGGCGGGGTATAGTAGATAATGCTTTTTTATCAATTTATCGATTCATGGTGTGATGGGGGTTCTAAAGACGTTCTGGGCATTGTTGTTATGGACTGTATCGCCACAATCTGATTTCGCCCCGCAGATTTTGCACAATACAACGCTTTGTCTGCTTCTTTAAATAAAAAATCCTCGGTAATGTTTTTATGAGGAATCACTGAAAGTAAGCCTATGCTAACCGATACCTGCTTTGAATCACCAAAAAGCATCTTTAAATCGTTGATAGATTTTAAAATCGATTCCGCAATCTGCCGAACTATTTCCAATGGGCTATTACCCAAAATTAACGCAAACTCATCCCCACCAATACGCGCAGAATGATCACTAGGTCTGCGCGCATGAGCAAGCAGGATCTGACCAACATTAATCAAACATTGATCACCAGCAGCATGTCCAAATTCATCATTGTAATTTTTAAAATAATCGACATCGATTAAAACCAAACCAATCGGCGTTTGGTTACGAATACTGCTTCGTATTTCACTACTGAGGAAAAATTCGAAGGCTCGCCGATTACTAAGTCCAGTCAGTGGGTCTTTCATAGCAAGCTCTTCAACTCGCTCCTCCGCCAGTTTACGTTGTGTCACATTGTGATGGGAAATGACAAACAAGCTGCCAGATTCATCACCATGCAAGGCCACGACACGCATGGTGAACCAGCGTTTCTCGTTCGGGCTATGGCAGGGATATTCAAAGTAAAAAACTTCTAAGTTGCCAGCTAGTACATCCATAATACCTTGAAATGCGTGGCCTGCGTAGTTATCACCAGCGGCAGCCGCATTGGATAGGGTATCAAGATAGTTGAAACCCTCACATGTGTATCCTGAAGGCATTCCATTTTCGCACCCGAAGTTTTGCCAAGCCAAGTTGACCTCAAGAATGTTACCTGATTGATTAATCACAGCGATTTGATCTTCGAGTGAATGGAGTATTGATGTGTGTAGGCTAGGTGGTAATTGCATGGCTTAAACTATCTGTGCTTCGCCTTCAGTATTATGCTAATACATAAAATTAACCACCCCATTGATATGGAACTTTACTTATGGGCTGGCATACACTCGACGCAAAATATTGCGTCATCCATTCGGATAAATAATTTAACCATAAAAAAGTAAATAATTACACGTCAAATTCTAGTAGTTGAATGCATCTTCAGGCAATCTCAATAACGTGTAAGAGCATTTCTTTAACAAAAATAATACCCCGCTCCTAACAGCGGTGTGCGCGGATTAAGTGATAATTTAACAGAGACTTTATCCAATAATCCTTGAAACCGACCTTTTGCTTTAAACGCTTGGATAAAATCTCCGTTTTGCATAGCCGGTAAAATCTTAGCAGCGATACCGCCGCCGATATAAACACCACCTAAGGCCATGGTTTTTAATGCCAGATTACCGGCTTCAGCGCCATAAAATTCGACAAACAAACGTAGCGCTTCTGCACATAAGGCATCTTCACCGGCCAGTCCTAAGCGTGAAATCATAGCATTGCGGTCACCTTGTTCTGCGTCATGTAGGCTAGGCACGGCTAGGCAGGCGTTGGCAAAATCGTGCTCTAATAAAAAATCGTATAGATGACTAAAACCATCGCCACAAATTACCCGTTCATAGCTTACATGGTCGGGATAACGGCTGCGTAAAAAAACTAATAACGCATCTTGTTGCGCGGTCGTCGGTGCTAAATCGCTATGCCCGCCTTCGGTGGCAATGGCATGATAACGGCTATCATCCCAATACAATATCGCTTCACCTAAACCTGTACCGGCCGCAATAACGGCTTTATTGCCTATTTTGGCCTCAGCGTTCGGGTTTAGTTCGATTAACTCGTGCTCAGGCAGCTGTAACATCCCTAATGCCATCGCCTCTAAATCATTTAACAAACGTACTCGTTCGATATTAAAACGCTGTTTTAGCAGCTGGGCATCTAATACCCAAGGTAAATTAGTGGTACGACAGCGTTGTTCCACAACAGGCCCTGCAACACCAAAACACGCCGCGCTTAACGTGACATTAGCCGGTAGAAACGCCGTCAACAAATCATCAAACACAGAATATTCGCGACTAGCAAAGGTTTGTTCGTGTACACAGGTTAAATCACCTGCGTCAGTTTTTGCCATTAATGCCAATGTTGTTTTAGTACCGCCTATATCACCCGCTAATATCATGTTGTTCCTCTACCTTAGGATTATTATGTTGTTTGAGCAAAAATGCTAACGCCGTGACCATAGTATTAGCAACGCGGTGCGGCGGTAATTGATAAAACGCCTGCCAAGCAATCGCCACATAATCTTGATAACACGGGCTATGTTCTGGATGTACGTCTAACCAATTGATTCTGACGGCATGACCTATAAGCACATCAATGATTAATGTATCATCAATGTACAATGGCGTTGTCTTAACAATAACCGCCATTGTCTTTAGCGCCTCAACGGTGAGTTGTCTATATACTGAAGACTGAATTTTATTCAGCAAATGACTGACATGCAATTTAAACGCTTGCTCGCCTGACGTCATTTGCGACAACAGCAGCTCACTATCTAGGCGTCGATTGCTATTCAACTTTTCACCAACCATCACGCCTTTACAATGATGTAATAACAACCAAACTCCAGCATAAAATGCATCGTTTTCACGCCCTAACCCGCCTTGTTGCTCGCGCCAGGTATACCAATCCGAGGTTAAGCCATGATCATCGGCGTCCATCGCTTTTGAAAAACGTATATGGGTTAACTCCTTACAATCACCTGCAAATTGTAAAGTTTCAACGTGACCTAGCTCGGTTTCGGTAT
Source organism: Methylocucumis oryzae (assembly GCF_000963695.1). GTDB lineage: Bacteria > Pseudomonadota > Gammaproteobacteria > Methylococcales > Methylomonadaceae > Methylovulum > Methylovulum oryzae. The sequence continues at coordinate 4,148 of NZ_LAJX01000126.1, read as the reverse complement.
TGCTATAATCGGCTAAGGTTTCATGAACTTTTTGTGCTAACTCATAAGGTGATAAAAACAATACTTGGTTAAACGCATGATCGAGTGAGCAAGCAAAATCGCGTTTATAACGCACTAAAATTAATTGCAAAATATGACCCACTCTAAGGGTATGAATATCAGCAAATAATTCAGGGTTGGATTTTATCAACATGCCTAAGTATAAGATTAATTCTTGAACAATAATAATCTCACTTTGACTATTATAGGTTTGAATAATCTGTAAAATTTCCCAGGAATCGGTAGGCCGTTTTAAGGTCGCTTTACCGCTATACGCGCGACCAACCGTTAATAAATGCTGGCGCACTAAAATATCTGTCGCCGCTTGCTCTAAATTAATATCATACTTACCCAATAAGCCTGCGGCACGTCTTACGATATACCAGGCATGAGCGTCGCCAGCGCGTTGATAGACTTCTTCTAATAAATCGCGCACCGTAGCTTCGCCTACGAGTACTAAACGGTAATCTAAGCCATGCCGTTGGACTAATAGGCTTAGCACTTCTAAATGTAAATATAAATTGGCTTGGCTTTGCAATGGTTCTATCAGCGCGGTGTCATCACACATTTCCCAATGGTTTAACGCCAACACATCTAATGGCTGATAAGCGTTCACATCATCGGGTAACAGTTGAGCAAACGGACGTTCCACATCATGCTTACCCTTCTTAGCAAATTCAAAGTCGTGTAAATAGTCTATTTTCTCAGAACCTGCTAACTGCGCTAACTCAGCTAACGGCCCTAAACGCACAGGTATTTGATTAACCAGGCCTTGCTGCAATTCATGAATAAACGCGATTAACACATCCTTATTATGGCTAGCGAGCATATTATGCTTAATCGGCATGACAATAATCGGCTGACCGGCTCTATCCCAATGTTTAAAAATATAGGCCAACTCAACCTTTAACCGTTGGATTAACAAGCGGTTATCCATCGCCAAATAAAAACCTTTTTGATTTAAACACTGCGGCGAAAAAACCAAGCGCTCTTGAGCTAACACATAAAGCGTAGAGGTTGCTAAGGTACGCAGTTGTCGTAACGGTCTGCCGGTTAAACCAATCCTGTCATTTCTGCCAACTTGCGTATAGGCTTCGGCTAATTCAGACGCATCTCTAAGTTGAATAGGCGCAATTTCAGTCAAACTCTCGGCTGTTATATTCATTGCACTGAGTTGCGCCTTAACGCCTTCATCTTCAGCTAATAACGCGACTTGCAATATACACGTCGATGCTTGATGCACTTTTTTTATGCCGCGTTAGCGGGTCAATATCTTTTGCGGTTAATGCCCCGTCTTGTAACAAACACGCCAAAATGTAGAGGCTTTGTGCCCAAACCAACGGGATGTTTTCATTAGGTAATCTAGCTTGACTTTGTGGTAAGGCTTTTTCTGCGTCAATGGCGTCTTTAGGTACATAATACAACTCAGGTAGCAATTGTCGGCCATTCTGCGTTACCAATAACGCTTGCAACTTATCCTTATACTCAGCCGCTTGTGCTGTGCGCCCAGCGAATTGGGCATTTAAATTCAAGTAGCAAAAAAACAGCGGCCACTCGCACTCAATATGTTGAAATTGCTTTAACTCTTGCGGGTTATAGTGTAAGCGGCTGCTGTCTTCAATCACCGTTTGATGGCCATCGAGTAAAAACCGTTTACAGCCATAACGGCCCTTCAGTTTTTCAACGACTAAGGCTTCGGTTCTCAGTCTTAGCTCAGCATTATCAACCGCAAAGGCTGGAAAACCGGTAATGCTTAATAACGCTGCATCGACTTCTTTAGACAAGGACTCTCTAGGCAACAATGCTTCTAATGCAATACGGCTACGGGCAATATCGTCGCTAACGACATGAATGACTCCGGCTTGACCACCTTGATGACCAAATAAATTAAACCCCGCTAGAGCCTCTAACGCCGCTTTAGCCATGCCCATAGAGCTAGCATTCAACTCGGCAATACCATGATTAATTTTATTACCGCGCTCCCAGATACCATAATCAGGCGTGCGATACGCTCGGCTCACGTAATGCACTAAATTTTGTACAAAAATTGACTTCGTCTATAGTAAAAATAATGCGCAAACCAGAAGCCGTCATTTGCGCCAACATTAATAAAAAAATTGAGGTCGCATCGAGTTGTAAATGCCCCCATTCATGGTCACCGACTACGGCCAAACCGGTTTTAGTATCATATTTAGCATGTAACGCATCTAGCGGATTTTGCGTATGCTTAAATTTTTCTACCTTAAGCGCTTGCCGCATCATAGCCGTCAACAAACCACGCATCAGTTTAACGGTGCTTTGCTCTAGTAAATAACAACGGCTAGGGTTAGCCCCAGTTTTCTTATACGCAAGACCTAAGCCCCAAACCGCTAAAATGCTGTAGACATTATCGCGCACCCAAGCATCGGTATAATTACCATGTACATTTACGGCAGTACTCGCAGGCAATAAACCGGTTATCCAATCTTGTCGGCTTAAAATAATGTCTTGAACTTGTTGAAAGTAAGAATCTAATGAATCGTCAGTGGTCATGATTAAGGTCAGTAATAGTATTTTGTATACTTTAAAGCAATTGCTATACCAGTAGTGATATATTTCTATAACGCTTTGCTTATGCAATAAACCAACGATTTAACGCGATTGCTGAGCGTTCGAGTGGATTAAGCGCACCAACCTGGACACACCAAAAAACCTACGCACCCTATCAGTGCAGCTTAACTTGCAAGAGTTTCGCTGTTTACAATGAAAATGCACAACTCGTTCTTCTAACTTTTACAGTTTTTCAACCCTACGACAATTAACAATAGCCTGATTTGTGTTAAAATCCCAGCGGCAAACTAGGAATTTTCTTTTCTCTAGTCTTGCTATGACTAATTCTCACCCTACACAGGTATTACAATGCACAATATCAATAAAATTCTCGTTTCTTTAGTATTAGCTGCCGCCTCTTCTGTTGCGTTAGCAGAAAGTAACAGTACTAATGCTCAGGTCAATGCAGCTGGCGAAACAACGTTAGCTAAATTACATGAAGCTGAAACTTTATTGCAAAACAAAGCAAGCAACGAAGAAGTGTTAAAAGTCCTTAACGACGCCAAGCAATCACAAAAAGACTTCCGTTTTGAAAAAACTGAGCGTGCACGTCAAAAATTTGGTGGCAAACTTAGACTAGCTTACGACTCATTAAGAGACGGAAAAACAGCAGAAGCTACTGCAGCTTTAACAGAAGCAACTGCCATCTTCACTGAGATGAAAGCTTTTTACGACGCAGAGCATAAATAAGCACACACATGCTTGGGTTTGGGTATATTTTAGTTGCAATATGCCCAACCTAGCCCGTCACAGGTCAACCACACCCATAAAGGCTTATGCATAAATGCCCGTGGTCATTGAAAACACCCGAAGAAGAGCTTTATCACGATCAAGAATGGGGGGTTCCGATTCATGATGACCGATTGTTATTTGAGTTTTTAACTTTAGAAGGCGCACAAGCCGGTCTAAGCTGGTCAACCGTATTAAAAAAACGCCAAACTTACCGATTAGCGTTTGATAACTTCGATGTACATAAAATTGCGGCTTATGACGAACACAAAGTCCAAGCCCTACTCGCTAATCCTGGCATTATTCGCAATCGTTTAAAAATCCGCTCTACAATTACCAATGCTCAGGCCTTTATCAAAATCCAACAACAGTTTGGCAGTTTCGACCGCTATATCTGGCAATTTGTAGACGGAAACCCAAAACAGAATCATTGGCACGAGTTTAAGCACGTGCCGACACATACCAAAGAATCCGACGCAATGAGCAAAGATTTAAAACAACGCGGTTTTAAATTTGTTGGCTCTACGATATGTTATGCACACATGCAAGCTACCGGCATGGTTAACGACCATTTAGTCAGCTGCTTTAGACATAGCCAGTTAGGTGGATAGTTTTTTAGGCTACCAACTTAAAACGGGACAATACCAAGCCGGGATAGGTTGTTTAGAGTGGCAGAAAACTGCTCCCTGCGTTTTCTGCATTCGCCACGTCCTTGTGGCTTGAGGTGTCGGCAGCAGGGATGCTGCCGCCAAGCCTACAGGGATGTATTTACGGCGCCCTTCACTCTGATA
>NZ_LAJX01000125.1 GCF_000963695.1 Methylocucumis oryzae | reverse complement strand
AGCTGATTTCGACTTTGCCCGTCAGCAACTCAATACACTGGCCAACAAATTCTTAGTGTATTTAGATCAGCGTTTATTATGGGTGCGTAGCTCTGCACCGATAGACCTACATTTTATTGGTGATGTATTCCACGCGGTAGAGTGGCTGTTATCGCCGTTTAACTGGCTTAAAGTCACTCAAGATGGGGTAAAAATCGTCTTAGACAGACCGGTACTGTGTTTTCTCGGCATGATAAGCTTAATGGTGTTGTCATCAGCACGGCGCAAACTTATGATGCAACTCGCCTCAGTCTCAGAACGCGTCGATAAATTATCAACTGACCGCTTTTATTTAACGCCGGTCGCGATTGCTTACACAGTATTACTGGTCGCGCCTATACCGCTATTATGTTATGGCATGGGTTGGTTACTCAGTACCCAAGCGTATGTAGACAATTTCAGCCGTGCGCTAGGCGTAGGCTTACTCCATGCGGCCACACCCTTATTACTGTTACAGTTTTTCTATCGGTTATTTGCCGCTACGGGTATTGCACGCAAGCATTTTCATTGGCAAACGGAAATCACGCAATTACTACGTCGGCAAATTGCCTGGATTCGTTTAGTCTCCATCCCGACTATCTTTATTATTCATGCGACCGGTACGGCAAAATTATCGGCGCATAGCGATAGTTTGGGACGGGTTGCGCTGATGATAAGCATGCTGGCATTAGCGTGGTTCTTACATGGCCTATTAAAACCTAATAGCCCGATTGTGTTACGCTTAGTCAATCTCTATCCGCGCAGTTGGCTTACCCGCTCACGTTATCTTTGGTATCCACTCGCCGTCTCAACACCTCTGATTATCATCGCTTTTGCCGTCGCAGGCTATTATTTAAGCGCGTTAGAATTACAGCAAAAAGTCATAGTCACCTTACGTGTCGTGTTTCTCGGTGTGTTAATCCACGCCTTAGTATTACGTTGGCTAAATTTGGTTAACCGCCAACTCGCCATTGCTAATGCTAAACAAAAACGCCGTGCGGCATTACACGAACGCCATCACACACCGTCTAGTGCAGAAGACCATCCACTGCCTGATGAGCAATTATTAGATATTCCAAAAATTAACGCGCAAACGTTAAATTTATTAAATGTCGCGATTGGCTTTAGCTTATTTGTCAGTATTACCGCCATTTGGAAAAATATTTTACCGGCATTTTCCTTCCTAGATGACATTGTGCTCTGGCAACATCAAGTCATCTCTGCTGATAAACAAGGCAGCTTAGAGCCGATTACGGCAACGAATTTATTATTAGCGGGCTTATATATTTTCGTCATCACGGTAGCAATACGCAATTTCTCAGGCTTTATGGATATTCTGCTGTTCCGGCGTTTTAAGCATTGAGCCGGGTAGCCGTTATGCGATTAATCAGCTCGCCCGCTACGGCTTATTCACAATAGGCTTTATCGCCGTTGCCAGTGAATTAGGTGGTAGCTGGGACGAAGTACAATGGTTAGTCGCCGCCTTAAGCGTAGGCTTAGGGTTTGGTTTACAAGAAATTTTCGCTAATTTAGTCTCAGGCATTATTTTATTATTCGAACGCCCGATACGCATTGGCGATACCGTCACGATTAACAACGTCACGGGAAAAGTCAGTTTGATTCAAATGCGTGCGACGACGATTATCGACTGGGACCAAAAAGAGCATATCGTGCCGAATAAAACCTTTATCACTACCCAGTTAGTTAATTGGACGCTTAGCGATGCAATTACGCGCGTGGTGATTCCGGTCAGTATTAGCTCTAACTCGGATATAGAACTCGCCCATCACGTTATGCTAGACACCGTTAAAAACACGCCTATGGTGTTAACCGAGCCTGAACCTAGCGTGGTATTAACCGGCTTCGGCGATAATGGCTTAAATTTCACGATTTACGTGCATGTCAACGAATTAGGCCATAGACAGCAAGTCACGCATCAAATCCATGTGCGGTTATTAGAAGCGTTAAAACATAACCATATTGAGATTCCTTATCCCAAGCGCGAAGTCCATATTCGCATGAATGCCGACCCTGCCGATTTAAAACCGGCAACGAATAATTCTGAGCCACATCCGCAAGCTAATTGACATATTGCGCCTACATCAGTAATTTAGCTTCTGTTTGACACCACCAACTTGACACCACCGACACGAATGGAACAATTTCATAGAATCAGCCGCTTACCGCCTTATGTTTTTAACATTGTTAACGAGCTAAAAGCAAAAGCGCGCGCTGCCGGCGAAGACATCATCGATTTCGGCATGGGCAACCCCGACCAGCCCACGCCTAAACATATCGTCGATAAAATGATAGAAGCAACGTTACGCGAAGATACGCACCGTTACTCTATGTCTAAAGGCATTCCAAGACTTAGACGCGCGATTTGCAATTGGTATAAAACGCGTTTCGATGTTGACTTAAATCCCGATAACGAGGCGATTGTCACCATAGGCTCGAAAGAAGGCTTAGCGCATCTAGCCTTAGCGACCTTAGGGCCAGGCGATGTGGTGTTAGTGCCTAACCCCGCCTACCCTATTCACCCTTATGGCGTCGTCATTGCGGGCGCAGATTTACGCCACGTACCGTTAATCCCAGGCGTAGATTTTTTTGAAGAACTGCATAAAGCGATTATTGAAAGTTGGCCTAAGCCTAAAATGCTCATCATCAATTTTCCCGGCAATCCAACCGCGCAATGTGTAGAGTTAGATTTCTTTGAAAAAATTATCACGCTGGCCAAAGAACACAATATTTGGGTCGTGCATGACATTGCGTATGTCGATATCGTCTTTGATGGCTATAAAGCCCCGTCTATTTTGCAAATCGAAGGCGCAAAAGACATTGCGGTAGAATTTTTCTCAATGTCTAAAAGCTATAACATGCCAGGTTGGCGCGTAGGCTTTATGTGTGGTAACAAAGAATTAGTGGCTGCATTGGCGCGTATCAAATCCTATCTCGATTACGGCACGTTTACCCCGATACAAGTCGCTGCGATTGCTGCGTTAGAAGGCCCACAAGACTGCGTGGCAGAAATTGCCGACATGTATAAAAAACGCCGTGATGTGTTATGCGATGGTTTAAACGGTGCCGGCTGGCCTGTAGAAAAACCACTAGCGACCATGTTTGTCTGGGCTAAGATTCCAGAACCTTATCGTGACATGGGCTCATTGGAATTTTCCAAAAAACTGCTGTTAGAAGCAAAAGTCGCCGTCGCGCCCGGCATCGGTTTTGGTCAATATGGCGATGACCATGTTCGCTTTGGCTTAATCGAAAACGAGCATCGCACCCGCCAAGCTATACGTGGCATACGCGCGATGATGAAAAAAGACCAAGTTATTTAATGTGGCTACCCACTTTAAAAAAGGGACAGGTTGGTTATAGTCAGTAGAGCTAAATCGTCATTCCGGCATGGATTGCCGGAATCCAGCGCCTTGGATGGCAAAGCGCCAAACACGTTCGTGTGTTATTGGCAATCCTGACGTTGCTATTACTTAGCTGTCCCGTCTTTAGTAGATAGCCTTTAATGTTAAAAACTGCGCTGGCAACATCCAGCGCTTGCTTTAGGAAAAACTATGAAATTCACCCCTTGCCAAGACTTTTGCACCTACGAAGGTACGCATTGCGAAGGCTGCGGCCGCTCGCATGAAGAAATCGCCGAAACTAAAAAATTAGTTAAATCCTTAGTCGAATTTATTCGCACCCAACAATACGATAATAGCGATGATTTTTTAAATGCCGTATGCAAAAGTGTGCGAAAAAAATTGACGCTGGCTGATAAACCAACATGAGCGTGCGGTAAGTTCCTGGGAGTGCAAACCTTGGTGGCTCTTTATGGATTTTGGGGTCTTTTTAAAAAATGACGTGAAATTCGTTGTTAACCATTTGACGAAGACCTTAAAACCCATATAGGCCGGTAGGGTGCATTCCATGCACCGCATAACAGGGTAAGGTGCATAGAATGCACATGGCTATAAAACAGACGCCATAGCCTGGCGCGTGTTCATTAAACAATACCTATCTTGGTTTGATTGGCAAAAAAAACACGCCAAGCCCGAAATCACCCGACAATTAGCGGACACCATTGTCGAGGCTCTTACGGAATGTGGCATTAACATAACGCAGGGAGATTGAAGATAATATTGCTCATGAACGTCGTTCCAGCATGGATTGCGGGAACCGAAGATTCATGGATGGCAAAGCTTCAAAATAGTAAGAAATAACCATGAATTCGAAGACGGCAACCACTACGGAGAACCATCCCATGGCTTTACAACCGAAATCCGAGTCCGATGGCATTGCCATGACTGAAGAAGAGTATTTAAGGACGGAGCCTGATGTTGAAGTTCGGCGTGAATATTATGATGGACGGGCTTACGCAATGGCTGGTTCGAAAAGAAACCATAATATTTTATCGGGTAATATTGCGGGTGAATTCAGAAACCATCTGAAAGGTTCACCTTGTTCGACTTTCAGCGCAGACATAAAAGTGGCATTTGGGAAAAGTTATTTTTATCCCGATGTGATCGTTGATTGCACTGAGACTGAAGGAGATAGCTATTTTGCAAATTCCCCTGTGATTATTGTTGAAGTCTTGTCTAAATCGACCAAAAGAATGGATACGACGACAAAACTTATCCATTACATTAATTTACCGACCTTAAAAGAGTATGTGCTTGTAGAGCAAGAGACTGTTTGCATACAAGTGCTTCGAAAAAGCAAGCATTGGCAACCGGAATATTTTTATCTGGGCGATGTCGTCACTTTTGAGTCAATTGGTTTAACGCTATCGGTTGAAGAAATCTATGATCGCGTCGACAATCAGGACATGCGTGAATGGCTAAGCCAAAATCGGGTTTATGAAAAGAACGTTTTTCGCAGAAGAGTCTTTCGAGGAACAGCAAGAACAATCTGCTAGCGATATTATGGATGGCGGCTGAAAACGACTGTAGATACCGATAACATGTATACGTCGCCGATACGCACGCGCTGGTGCACCTGATAAAGTGGCTTAGGAAAGGGATTTACTGAGGTATAACTCACACTAACAAAAAGCTTACTAACAGCTAAGTTGCATAATAATATCGTTAAAAAACAATAATGACTAATTGGGAAACACACCGACTAGTGTGTTAATTATGGCACCGAGAAGGGGGTCTACTTAATAGATAGGTTTCTATGATCGAAAATCCAGAACCTTCTGATTGGCGATTACTTCAGAATGGTGTATGCCGAATCTTTAACGAGATTGGACTAGCTGCAAAGACCGAGATGCGGCTAACCACGCCGCGTGGAACAGTGGAAGTAGATGTGTTTGCCTTAGATGAAAAAAGCGTCGATAAAATTAAGTATGTCGTTGAATGCAAGAATTGGAGTTCTGCAATCCCCCAAACAGTTGTTCACGCATTCACCACGGTTATGCACGAAACAGGTGCAAATATAGGTTTCATTGTCTCTCGTCATGGCCTTCAGGAGGGCGCAGAGCGTTACACCGAGAGCACCAATATAATTGGGCTAACCTACCGAGAGATTCAAATTAGGTATCTGAAGGTGTGGTGGGATAGGTACTTTTGCACTCAGGCTGCCGCTGCCGCAGATTCGGCGTTTCAATACGTTGAGCCAATCAACTCATTCAGGGAGAGAATGGTTTCTGAGCTGCCTGAACCCAAGAAGAGGAAGTTTCGTCAACTTCAGGAAAAGTACGGTGCATTTGTGATGTTAGTTCAGATTATGGATATGGGACGTATTATCCCGCAGTACCTATCTGAACATCCTCCGAGCATCGACATATACAAAGAGATGCTGTCTGAGCTACTTGGCCGCAAAGATTACTTCAAGGCAATTTACTACCGGGATCTACTAGATGAAATATGTCTTATTTCTCGCTCAATCGAAGAAGAGTTTAATTCCATCTTTGGAAAAGATATTTTCTTAAGGGAAACCTAACAAGTCAGGGACGCGCCGCCCATTGGCGGTTTTGAAGTTCAGCCAAGCAGGGTGCATTCCATGCACCAAAGAGTGCTAAAATCAAACGCAAGCATATTCAAGGTAAACCATACATCTTGCAACCATGTCTAACTACAGGCGAGCTAACACCAAGGGTGGGGCATATTTTTTCACTGTGGTGACTTACCGACGGCAATCCTTTTTATGTGATGAGCCAAGTAGCTGTCGGTTTCGGTGGTGGCGGACAATTTTCGAACATCTGTTATTTTTAATTCAGGCTCGGTAGTTCCATTTAAAGTTTGTAAGCGGCACACCATAAAGTTAGGACTCAAAACTGTGAAAGCTCTCATTTCTCTGACAAGTATGTTGCTCATGTTTGCCCACTCGCCTGCTTGGCCTCAAAACGACTTAGCGCGTAGCATGCAATAACATCAGCGTATTGCCCCTACGCGCTGTCTTCACACCCCCATTTAGGCAACAAATCTGTTGCACAACAGATTTGTTGCCAACAACACTTCCGCTTTAAGCACCGGAATCAAAGATTCACCCATTTATGCAAGCACTTATATGAAATATAATGGCGCTTTTAAAAACCGGAGTTTGCTTTGAAACCGATAAAAGTAGGTATATTAGGATTAGGTACGGTGGGCGGTGGCACTGTTAACGTGCTTAAACGCAACGCAGCGGAAATCGAGCGCAGAATAGGCCGGGAACTTATTATTACCCGTGCTTCGGCTAAAGATTTAACTAAGTCAAGGATTTGCAATACCGACGGTATTGAATTAACCAGTAACCCTAATGACATTATCAACGACCCCGATATTGATATTGTTTTAGAGCTTATCGGCGGAGCTGGCCCGGTTAAAGACATGGTGTTAGCGGCGATTAATAACGGCAAACACGTTGTGACGGCGAATAAGTCATTAATTGCGTTACACGGTAATGAGATTTTTACTGCGGCTAGCGCCAAAGGCGTGATTGTTGCGTTTGAAGCGGCGGTCGCCGGTGGTATTCCTATTATCAAAGCGATACGCGAAGGCTTAAGCGGTAATCGTATTCAATGGTTAGCCGGTATTATCAATGGCACCGGTAATTTTATTTTGACTGAAATGCGCGATAAAGGCCGCGATTTTGCTGATGTCTTAGCCGAAGCTCAGGCACTAGGCTATGCTGAAGCCGATCCTACCTTTGATGTCGAAGGCATTGACGCCGCGCATAAGTTAACCATTTTAGCGGCGATTGCGTTTGGTATTCCGCTGCAATTCGATAAGGTTTATACCGAAGGCATTACCGGCATTACCCGCACCGATGTTGAATATGCTGAGCAGCTAGGCTATAGAATTAAACACTTAGGTATCGCAAGACAGATGCCAAACGGCATAGAGTTAAGAGTGCATCCCACCTTAATTCCTGAGCGCCGTTTAATCGCTAACGTCAATGGCGTCATGAATGCCGTGGTCGTTAAAGGTGATGCAGTAGGGCCTAGTTTATATTACGGAGCCGGTGCTGGCGCCGAACCCACCGCCTCTGCTGTCGTCGCCGATGTCGTTGATGTCGCTCGTGCGTTGACCAGCGACCCTGAAAATCGCGTACCGCATTTAGCCTTCCAAGCCAATCAACTAGCGAATATTCCGGTAGTCAGTTCAAACAGTTTTAGAACAGCGTATTATTTACGCTTAATGGCAGAAGACAAACCCGGCGTCTTAGCCGATGTGACGCGCATCTTAGCCGACCATGACATTAGTATTGAAGCGATTATTCAAAAAGAACCGTCGTCAGGTGACACGGCGGTGCCTATTATTTTGCTCACCCAAATTACGTTAGAACAAGAAATGAACGCGGCGATAGCTGAAATTGAAGCATTGACTACCGTGACCGGAAAAATAAACCGCATCCGTATGGAAACCTTAGGATAAACTCATGAGCACACACAAACGCTATACTGGCTTAATCGAATTCTACCGCGACCGCTTACCGGTTAGCGCTAACACGCGTATTATCAGCTTAGGCGAAGGTAATACGCCCTTAATTGAATTACACAATATTCCGCGCATTATCGGCAAAGACGTTAAGATTTACGTTAAATTTGAAGGCTTAAATCCGACTGGCTCATTTAAAGATAGAGGTATGACGATGGCGGTGACCAAAGCCGTCGAAGCTGGCAGCCAAGCCATTATCTGCGCCTCAACCGGTAATACGTCGGCATCTGCCGCTGCTTACGCCGCACGAGCCGGTATTAAAGCCTTTGTCATTATTCCAGAAGGTAAAATCGCGTTAGGCAAGCTGGCGCAAACCTTAATGTACAATGCCAAAATCATTCAAATTAGCGGTAACTTTGATCAAGGCATGGAATTAGTCAAACAAGTTGCCGAGCTAGCACCCGTGACTATTGTTAACTCGATTAACCCATTCCGCATCGAAGGCCAAAAAACCGCTGCGTTTGAAATCGTCGATGAACTCGGTTTTGCGCCCGATTATCACTGCTTACCAGTTGGTAATGCAGGTAATATCACAGCGTATTGGAGAGGTTACTCAGAATATGCCCGGTATAGCGCAAGCCATAGCGCTGTTACGCGTAACGTACCTATTATGTGCGGTTATCAAGCAGCGGGAGCAGCACCGTTTGTCGTGGGCCATCCAGTCGAAAACCCAGAAACCTTAGCGACGGCGATTAGAATCGGCAATCCCCAATCATGGGATTTAGCTTGGCAAGCCCAAAAAGAATCCGGTGGCTGGTTTGCTAAATTTACTGATGAAGAAATCTTAGCGGCACAAAAACTATTATCCCAGCAAGAAGGCGTGTTCTGCGAACCGGCCTCAGCCACTTCGCTAGCAGGCGCAATCCATGATATTAATGCGGGTAAAATCCCTGAAGGCAGCACGATAGTTTGCACCTTAACCGGCAACGGCATTAAAGACCCGGACATCGCTATGCAACAATGCGCCGATACCCAACCGGTCACTATTAGCGCCGACTTAGATGCGGTTAAACGCGCCATTTTAGATAATTTATAAAGCGCATGAGCAATAAAAACCTCGGCGTTGCTGTACTGAATGGCGATGCCGCTGCCCTACCCGAAAAAACGCTTATCGTCTTAGGCTTAGGTCGCGGAGGCACCTCTATGGTCGCCGGGGTGTTAGATAAACTCGGTGTTTATATGGGGGATGGCTTAGACTCACGTTATCAAGACCAAACCTTGTTAGATGCAGTTAACCGCCGTGATAAAGCGAAAGCAGTAGCGACTATCAACGAACGCAATCAACGCTATGCTGTTTGGGGTACGAAAAAATTACGCTTATGGCGCTACGATAACTGTTTTCGTGAACCTGTGTATATCGTCGTGTTTCGCGATTTATTAGCCAATGCTAACCGCAGGCAACAATTATTTAATGTGTCGTTGCTGAACGAAATGATTAAATTATTGGCCTTAAGCGTAAACTTACTGTTTTTTTTAAAATGCTGTAAGCGGCCGATGTTATTGGTTTCCTACGAAAAAGCCTTGATTTACCCAGATGAGTTTGTCAACACGCTAGCCGAATTCATTGGCATTAAAGATACCAGCGCGATAACAACAGCGATTGATTTCATACGGCCATCGCCTAGCGCTTACACGACGTCGCCCGTGCATTACCGTCATGCCCAAGCTAGCCGTGTTTTAGTCGGTTATATTGATGAAGTTAGCGAAGATAAAATCTATGGCTGGGCCTTAGATACCCGAACGAGCGAATCGGTTAATTTAGAATTATTCATTAATAACCGATTACTGTTAACCAGCCAAGCTGACTTGCCTAGACCGGACGTTGCTGACGCCGATAAACGCTTTCACAGCCAATGCGGTTTTTTATTTACGCTAAACCCAGGCTTGCTAAACAAAGGCGACCAAATCGACATACGCTTTGCTCACACGCAACAAAGCTTATTAAACACCCCTTACACTTACTGACTGTGTTTAATAGATGTTTATTATAGTTACTTGCAAGTCAATCGGAGGCCTAATCCCGTTTGCCGCGCCGAGCACCGCAGGTTTTGCTGGGATTAGCCCGTCAGGGGCACGGCATGGATGCCGTGCGTAGGCAGGCGGGCAGGACGCCCGCTCTGCCGACCTCCCAGCAAAAACCAAGGCGCGCAGGAAGAAGCGGCAACGGGTCGCCTTTTCTTTGGCTACTTTCTTTTTGGCGACGCAAAAGAAAGTAGCTCGCCTGCCGGTGCGAGAACCGGCTTAACTTAAAACTTCGCGATAGCGACTCATTAGATTTTCGAAACTGCTTTTAACAGCCGTTTTTTATATACCACATTAAAAACACTATACATGCGTACTTCCCAATTTCCATTACAAACTGTTAAAGAAACCCCTGCCGATGCTGAAATCGCCAGTCATCAGCTTATGATACGCGCCGGTTTGATTCGTAAACTGGCGGCAGGCTTATACACCTGGCTACCGTTAGGTTTAAAAATCTTGCGTAAAGTTGAAAAAATCACCCGCGATGAAATGAATAAAACCGGCGCGTTGGAAGTCTTAATGCCCGCCTTACAACCGGCTGAGCTATGGCAAGAAACTGGACGTTGGCAAAAATACGGCCCTGAATTAGCTAGGCTAAAAGACCGGCATGAGCGGGATTTTTGTTTAGGTCCTACGCATGAAGAAATCATCACTGACTTAGCGCGTCATGAATTAAAAAGCTATAAACAATTACCTATCACGTTTTATCAGATTCAAACTAAATTCCGCGACGAAATACGCCCGCGTTTCGGTGTCATGCGTTGCCGTGAATTTATCATGAAAGATGCGTACTCGTTTCATTTAGACGAAGCCTCATTACAGCAAACTTATGACGCGATGTACCAAGCTTATAGCAATATCTTCAATCACTTAGGCTTAAAATTCCGTGCAGTAATTGCAGATTCTGGCGCGATTGGCGGAGCCGTGTCACATGAATTTCACGTCATCGCTGATTCTGGTGAAGACGCCATTGCGTTTTCAACGGAAAGCCACTATGCGGCTAATGTCGAAAGCGCGCCCGCGTTAAACAGCATTGATATTTTAGCCGACGCAACTGAAACTCGTAGCAAAGTCGAAACACCAACCCAGAAAACCATTGCTGAAATCACCGAGTTTTTAAATGTCCCCGCGCATAAAGTGTTGAAAACCTTAGCCGTGGTAAGAACACGTAAAGACGACAACGGCAATGACGTACACGAGTTTTTTAACCTATTTTTACGCGGTGACCACGAATTAAACGAAATCAAAGCGCGAAAACTGATTGGCGATTTCCGTATGGCTAGCGATGAAGAAATTAGCGCGCATCATGGCTGCAGCGCTGGTTTCTTAGGCCCACGTCCGGCAGCGAGCCATGTTTTATTCGATAATGCAGTAAAAACGCTTAGCGATTTTGTCTGTGGCGCTAACGAAGCCGGTTACCATTATCGCGGCTGCAACTGGTTAGCTAATGACGACTTACGTGCGATTTACCAATCGGCATTAGCTAATGATGCGTTTCAAGACCTTAGAAATGTTGTAGCAGGCGACCCAAGCCCTGACGGCCAAGGTGAAATCACGCTAGCACGCGGGATTGAAGTCGGTCATATTTTCCAGCTAGGCACTAAATACAGCGCGTCTATGAAAGCCGGTATTATCAATGAAGACGGTAAACACCAAATCATGATTATGGGCTGTTATGGCATTGGCATTTCTCGCGTCGTTGCAGCGGCGATAGAGCAAAATCACGATAGCCGTGGCATTATTTGGCCTGCCGCGTTAGCACCGTTTCAAGTCGCGTTATGCCCTATGAACCTGCATAAATCAGTGCGTTTACAACAAGCCACCGAAACGCTATACCAACAACTACTAAACCTAGGTATTGACGTTTTATTAGACGATAGAAAAGTGCGCGCCGGTTTCATGTTTGCCGATATGGAGCTTATCGGCATTCCTCATTGCATTATCTTAAGCGACCGAGGTTTAGACGCCGGTACGTTTGAATATAAGGCAAGAACTGCGAAAGATAACATCGAATTGCCGTTAACCGATGTGCTTAGCTTTATTCAAAACACCATAGGTAAGAACGTTTAATGGCTTGGTTTTTACTGTTTAGCGCCGGATTGTTAGAAATCCTGTTTGCCATTAGCCTGAAATTCAATGAAGGCTTTACTAAATTATGGCCTAGTGTTGCAACTGCCGTATTTGGTGCAGGTAGTTTTTACTTACTGATGTTAGCGCTTAAATATTTACCGATAGGCACCGCCTATGCCGTTTGGACCGGCATAGGCGCGGTAGGTGTTGCGATTGTTGGTGTGTTTTTGTTTAAAGAGTCGATTGACTGGTTAAGAGTCGTGTCGATTTTCCTAGTCATCACGGGCATCGTAGGGCTTAAACTCACGGATAGCCAGTAATGCTGCATTTGGTTAGTCAAACAACGCTCTCTGCTGCGCTATTTGCAAGAATAAGCGCAGGTGATGCCGTGTTGTTTATGGGAGCATCGGTGACTTCACTCTTAGCGTGTGGACAGCAAAACCAAGCGCTCATCGAATTAACGCAATATGCTAAGTGTTACGCTCTAAGCGCAGATGTACACGCCGCTAACATAGGCAGCAATGAATTAACCCAAAACATCCACGTCATTGATTATCCTGAGTTTGTCCAACTTGCCGTTGAGCATCCTTTAATTCAAACATGGTCATAAGTGTCGATGGCAAAGACCTTGCCACCGCCGAGCAAGGTTTCTTAAAAAACCCCGCCGATTGGAATGAGCAAGTTGCCCATTGCTTGGCTGAACGTGAGCAGTTAGTGCTGACTGACGCCCATTGGGAGATTATTTACTTTATCCGCGAGTATTATCTAAGCTTTAAACACCTACCTAACGCCCGCGTATTCACTAAAGCGATTCAAAAACAATTCGGCGACGCTAAAGGCAATAGCCGTTATTTACACCAGTTATTTCCCAATGGGCCGTTAAAATACGCCTGCAAAATTGCCGGCTTGCCCAAGCCTCCGACGTGTCTATAAGCTATTACCACGCACTCAACACTGTCGAAAAATCAAGAGCATATTCAATATAAAACAACAAGTAAAATGTCGGGTTACACTGACGCTAACCCGACCTACGAGCTGTAGCAGCAACGAGAAAACACTATTTTTCTCTCTGCCAGCGTATTTGATAATACTCCAACGCCTCTTGTATATTGAGATCACGGGTTGCACCGCCGGTACGAACAAAGAGCTTAGGTGAGCCATTTTGTTGTAAAAATACGGGCCTAAGTGCTGGCGTAACTAATAGTCGACACACTTGTTTGCCCTCGACAGCATGAAATAACACATGAATGTATGAGCATAAGTCGGCGCCTAATTGCGTCGATACGGCGGTCATTATTGATTGCTCGAAACCATCTTGATTGGGTTTTTTTAAGGTTTTGAAATCTTGCTCTAAGCCTATCACTTCACCATTATCGGCAATGCCGATTAATAACGTGCCGCCGTGACTGCTGTTGAGGAAACCCGCTAAGGTTTTTAATACAATAGTTTCTAAATTACGATTGATGCGAGATTGTTCAAAATCCCAACGAAACGAGGACTTAAACTCTATTAAAGGCCCTTCACCTTGAGCAACAATACTCATTAGGTCTTTTTGTAGCTCAACTTTTTAATTGCTCTATACGTGATAAATGTTTATGCAACGCACCATAAATACCGACAGAAATAAGCCCCAACATAGCGCCAATTTCGGCATAAAATAAAATAAGATGGCTTTCCGCTAAATTGCCGTTTGCTAATGAACTTAACTGGCTTAGCATGTACTCAAGCGATGATAAGCGGCTACCACTATTGATTTCTTGCGAGTAAATAAAGCTATAACTCGGTGCTAAGACTAAAACGCCAAAGCCTGCTCCCACTAAAGCCGCGATTAAATAGAGTTTTAACTGTTGACGCCATAGCGCCAACATCAGTAACAAAAATCTTTTCATCTTATTTCCTTGCTGATTTGAGACCTCTTCCTTCAGGGAGGTTCGTTCAACGTTCGTTCAACGTTGACAACGATGCGTTAGCATCGTTATCCTTTCAAGTAACCTCGTCGTTTACGGCGAGGCAAGCCACCGACCTCTACCTGTCGATGGTATTGTCATTCGACAGATGAGGTCGAATGTGGATTGAAACATAACAACCAGTAAACCACTGCATGGCTACATTACGAGCAAACGTTTACAGTTTACCCCAAACAACATCAGTAAAAAAAAAAAAAAAAGTTTTTTCATCGCTCTTTTCTCGTTCCCACGCTCTGCGTGG